>CAJOPF010000163.1 GCA_905236205.1 Candidatus Gastranaerophilales bacterium | reverse complement strand
ACAAGTTTTAGATAAAGTTGAAACTCCTGTTGAAGAAAAAACAGTTAAAACATATAACGCTTCAAATCCTATTTACAAAAATATGTTAGCTTTCCACCACGCTAAAATCGGTGAAAAATTAACAATTTCTGACATTTTGCGTTAATATGTATGTATGTCATACGTTAAAAGTAAAATATTTTTGAGTTTGTCCAAAACTCAAAAATCTGCTTTGTGTAATTATTTAAGGGCTTTAGTAAAAAAAAGTCCTGATTTTTGCGTGGATGAAATTTTCCAAAAATTTGTTGAGGATGAAGAATATTACATCAAAATGAACAACCCTCATTTTGAGTTTTTAAATGAATTACTTTATGATGAAAACTTTAAGCAAGAAGCTACTTTGTATTTAAACGAATGTAAAAAGTATTATGATTACAAAGAAAGTCAAAAGCCTTTAATTGAAGCCCAAAAACAGTTTGAAAAAGAAAAAAGAAATTTTTTAAAACAGGTGAAAATGTCAAAAGAATCACCTACAAAAAAACAGCTTTATTATTACGATTGTTTGTGTAAAAAATATAATATAAACAAAAAAGAAACTTCCGATTTGTCAAAATTGGATTTAAAAAACATGATAAGTGAGATTTTAGATGAGTATTCGAGAAATAGTGAACATCTTGACATCAGCGGGAATTGAAGAAAACGAAGCTAATGCCGAAGTTAAACTCTTAATAGAAAAATATTGTAAATTAAGCGCTGTTGACATTGTTATGGGCAAAAAACTTGATGAAAGCAAGCTCAGTCTTGTACGTCAAAAAGCACAAGAAAGAGCAAGAACACGAAAGCCTATTCAACATATAATAGGTTACGGATATTTCATGGGCGAAAAATTTGAAGTAACAAAAGATACGCTGATACCAAGAGATGAGACAGAACTTTTAGTCAGAAAAGCCGTTGATATTATAAACAAAAATAATTACAAACTTGCGCTTGATGTAGGTACGGGAACAGGTTGTATAGCTTGCATGATAGCTCATTACAGTCTTGCACAGGTTATCGGTCTTGATATATCATCAGATGCACTGCAAATTGCACTAAACAACGCTTCAAGACTGAATTTGTTCAACAAGGCTATTTTCAGAAAATCTGATATTTTTTCTAACGTGAAAGAAAATGAAAAATTTGATATTATTGTATCAAATCCGCCGTATATACCGTTAAAAGAAAAAGCTAATATACAAAAAGAAGTAACATTTGAGCCTGATTTGGCATTATACACAAATGACGAAAAAGGCTTAGAATTTTACGAAAAAATTTCTAAAGATACATATAAAGTTCTGAATCCTAAAGGGCATATCGCTTTTGAAATAGGATTAGGACAGAGTGATGAAGTTAAAAATATTTTAGAAAATAACGGATTTGAAAATATTGAAATAGAAAAAGATTTAGCAGGAATAGACAGAGTTATTTCCGCAAGATTAAAATAATAAAAAGGAAAACATTATGAAAATATTAGTTGGAATTTCAGGTGGTGTAGATTCTGCAGTTGCGGCATATTTATTAAAACAACAAGGACACGAAGTTATTGGCGCTACAATGTCAATTTGGGGTAAAAACGGTGTTCAGAAAAAAATTCAAGAAAAAATGAATAAGTTAAAAACGAAATCATCTCATGGAGCTTGTTACGGTCCTGACGAAAAAGAGGATATTGAAGCGGGGAAAAAAATTTGCGAGCAAATAGGAGTACCATACCACGTTTTTGACTGTGCCGAACAATATGAAGAAATAGTTTTAGAAAATTTCAAAAAAGAATATCTGCAAGGTAGAACACCAAATCCATGTATTTGGTGCAACAGTTTAATAAAATTTGATGTTTTACCGAAAATTGCGAAATTGAACGGCATTGATTTTGATAAATTTGCAACAGGACATTACGCAAAAGTTATTGAAGAAGACGGTAGATTTTATTTAAAAAGAGGGGCTAATCTAAAAAAAGACCAATCTTATTTCTTGTACAGATTAACTCAGGAGCAGTTAAAAAATATTATTCTACCACTTGGAGAATATACAAAAGAAGAAATAAGAGAAATTGCAAAAAATGCAGGTATTCCTGTTCACGACAAACCGGACAGCCAAGATTTTTATGAAGGCGATTACAACGAATTGCTTGAAGTTGAAGATAAACAAGGAAATATTGTAGACAAATCAGGGAAAATTTTGGGAACACACAACGGAATTTGGAATTACACAGTCGGTCAAAGAAAAGGACTTGGTGTATCATCAACAGAAGCTCTTTATGTAATTGAATTACGTAAAGATACAAATGAAGTTGTTGTGGGATTTAAAGACGAAACAATGAAAGATGAACTTATTGCAACAAAATTAAATTGGATAGCTTTTGATAAATTAAACAATAATTTAAAATGTATGGCTAAAATTCGTTCCACACAAGATTTAACACCTGTTGAAATTGTACAAATTGACAACGAAAATATAAAAGTTCATTTTGAAAACATGCAAAAATCAATTGCTATTGGACAATCAATAGTATTTTATGATAAAGATACAGTTCTTGGCGGTGGAATAATTGATGCATAAACAACAATTTATAATAAATGTTGTT
>CAJOPF010000162.1 GCA_905236205.1 Candidatus Gastranaerophilales bacterium | reverse complement strand
TTTATTGAGTGTGTGTTTTCTGCATCCTAATGGTCTCTTTTTAGTGTTTATTATTTAGGAGTTTATATGTTTTTTGGGTAAATGTTGCTATTTAGTGTCTCGACTACACTATTTAATGCACAAGATTATTATCGCACATAAAAATTTTTATGTCAATAAAATCTTTTCGTTTATTTTTGCATATTTACCAAGATTACCGCAATAGTGTCGTTTTGACACTTTACAAAAGTTAATAGTCTTTTAATCCCCTTTTGTTTCGTTCTTTCATGTCGTTTTGTTAACTCTTTGCATTGATAAAAAACACTGCTATAATATTTATTATGAAGATTTTAGGTATCGATCCGGGCATGGCAATTGTAGGGTACAGCGTCATTGAAACAGATGGCGAAAATTTCTCAATGCTTACCTCAGGCTCTATACAAACAGAAAAAAATTTATCCGACGCAGCAAGATTATACGAAATTTTTCAGGATATGTCGCTCATAATTGAAAAGTATAAACCTGATATTGCATCTGTCGAAAAACTTTTTTACTTCAGAAATCAAACTACTATTATTCCTGTTGCACAAGCCAGAGGTGTTATCATAATGGCATTAGAAAAATTTTCCATACCGACTTATGAATACACTCCAATGGAAGTAAAACAGGTTCTCACAGGCTTTGGCAGAGCCGACAAAAAACAAGTCGAACAAATGGTTAAAATTGCACTAAACTGCGATAACTTGCCAAAACTCGACGATACAATAGATTCAATTGCTATTGCAATATGCCACGTTAGAAAAAATTTGAATTTAGTTACCATATAGAGGACAAATAATTATGATAAATGAACTTTTACTTAAACAAATTGCTATCTTAAGCGCACTGGCAGGCGGAGTTTTAGGCTTTTTAACAATATTTCCGTATATAAATATTTTTTCTGTCACAATTTTGGTAATTTGCCTTGCCGCATGTATTTTAGTTTACATGAAACGTGAAAATTTAATCGGGATTTTTGATATGAGAGAAGGTTCAATATTGGGGGCAGTTGTCGGCTTTGTGTCTTTTATTGCCGCAGCCGTAATATATGTTCCATGCGATATAATCTTGGGCTTAATCCCGCTTGCATCTTTTAAAGCACATTTTATAATGAGATTTTTCTTCAACAGCTTTGGAAGTTTTATTGTAATGATTATGTTAATCTTTTTCTTAGCCTTGTTAAGTGCATTGATGAACGCATTTGCAGGTCTTGCAACCTCTTATGTTTATGAAATTTTAACAGGACTAAAAAAAGAAAGTAATGAGAGTTTTAATTTAGATATAAAATAGAAAGGTACACAAAATGGTTTTCGATTCAAAAATAAGACCTATTCAATGGGTTGACGGCATATCAAGAATGATTGACCAAACGGTTATTCCGTATGAATACAAATATATTGATATAACAACGGGACAACAAATGTTTGACGCTATAAAAACAATGATAGTAAGAGGAGCTCCTGCTATTGGTATTGCGGGCGCTCATGGAGTTGTTTTATATGCGCAGGAACTTGAAAAACAAAATCTTTCTTTTGAAGAATTTAAGAAACAATTAACAGAAAAAGCAGATTATATGTCAACATCAAGACCTACTGCCGTTAATTTAATGTGGGCTTGCCAACAACAAAAAGAAATAATTAAAAATGCTGATTCCGACATAAAAACTCTTATAAAAGATTTAACGGAAAAAGCAGTAGAAATTGAAAAAGATGACATTGAAAGATGTATAAAAATAGGTGAAAACGGCGCAGAAATTGTTCCCAAAGGTGCAACAATACTGACACACTGCAATGCAGGAGCATTAGCAACAGGCGGTTACGGAACAGCACTTGGTGTTGTTCGCTCGGCTTACGCAAAAGACAATACAGTTAAAGTTTTCGCAGATGAAACTCGTCCGCGTCAGCAAGGCGCAAGACTTACAACATTTGAACTTGCCATGGACGGAATCCCAGTAACACTAATAACTGACGGAATGTGCTCCTATTTTATGAACAAAGGAATGATTGATATGGTTTGTGTCGGAGCGGATAGAATTGCAGCAAACGGTGATACCGCAAACAAAATCGGCACTTATACGGTTGCTATTTCGGCAAAATACCACAACGTACCATTCTACATAGCAGCACCGTTATCAACCATTGATACAAGCATAAAATCAGGTAAAGAAATTCCGATAGAGGAACGTTCACACGAAGAAGTTACACATATAAACGGAAAAATCATCTGCTCGGATAAAGTAAACGTTATAAATCCGGGTTTTGACGTTACTCCAAATGAACTTATTGCAGGCATTATAACCGAAGTTGGAATTTTAAGAGCGCCTTATGAAGAATCCATAAAAAAAGCGTTTGAAAAACACCAAAAAGTTTTGTTACAATAACTTCATGTAACTCATGATGCCCGTTATATGCTATCATGAGCGTGGAATATTATTAGTATAAGGCATGCTTAGCGAGCAGATTCGGTTTACAAACCATACGGTCGGTTAATTTATCACACCGATGCGCTGAAAGACTGCTTAAAGTATGTTACAAGCCATAGTGCAGCAGAAGTTTATTGCATCCTATAAGTCTGATTAGGCGATTATGTAATTGCGTTAAACCAAATTAACGTCGGTTTAAAAGTTTTTATAGACTGAGTTGTCGTTAGCAATTTTAGCTTTTGGAACAAAATCTGTTCCAAAGCCTTCTGCTATGCTCTTTATCTGCATTGAACCCGAAACGATTATAATTTTTGTTTTGTAATACTGTTTTAAAAGCTGAATTTGCTCAATTAGCCACTCACCCGCAAATTTCGGAGCAAAATCATACTCCATGGAAAGGTCGGTTATAACAACATCATAAGGATTATCAAGGTAATTATATATCCAGTCATAAGCCTCTCTGGCTGTATAAGCACAGTCAATGTCTATATCATCACCATACAATGATTTTAAATTGTCATAATGATATTTATTCCAGCTTGGAGAATCGTCAACTATGAGATAATGCTTCATTTAGTAAGCCTCAAAACCTCGTATATATTCATTTTCTTTTCTTTACCACGAATTTTTACTTCTGAGATTTTAATTACATCCGCAATACCTCTAACGTAGGCATAAGTTGAAGAACTTATTAAAAATTGGGTTTTGTAAACTTTGTTATAACTTTCAATACGGCTTGCAAGGTTAACCATATCACCAATAACCGTATATTCAAGACGTTTTTCGGAACCGATATTACCTACAAAAGCCTCACCTGTGTTAATTCCGACACCTATTTCAATTTTTGGTTTACCTTCCTGAAGCCATTTCTTTTGTAATTCCTGAACTTTCAAAAGCATAGCATTTGCACATTTTACGGCATTTACAGCATGGTCTTTATCCTGAATAGGTTCGCCAAATATTGCCATTACAGCATCACCGATAAATTTATTGATAACACCGTTATAACTGCTTATTATAGGCTCTAAAGCAGTAAAATATTCGTTCAAAATAACAGAAATTTCGTCAGGTTCAAGCTTTTCACTCATGGATGTAAAACCTCTTATGTCGGCAAATAAAACCGTAACATCAGCTTTTTTACCTCCCAGTTTTACATTATCAATGTTATTAACAACATTTTCCATAATGTCTTGTGAAATATATTTACCCATTGCATCTTTAATTTTTTCTTTGTTTCTTGCTTCTACTATGAATTTTCTCGAATATCCAAAAATCATAGTAACCATTTGCAACGCAACAGGAGTAATTACAGGTACCGCAAAATTAAGCTTGTATGAAAGAACAGACATAAATAAATAGCCCAATACAAGCAATACCATAATTCCCAAACCCGCAATAAGCGAATAGTTTGCAACTATTATAAACGCTGCAAGAACTAATGCTGAATTTAATAAAAATTCCTGATTTGGAGTAACTGAACGAACGATTTGATTGTGAATTAAGTTATCCAAATTTGTCGCTTGAATATCAACCCCAGGATGCTTGTTTTGCATAGGTGTCGGCGCAGCATCTTCTAAACCCAGCCCTTGAGCTTTTGCATTTGCCCCTACATATACAATTTTGTTGTCAAAATTATTAGGATCAATTTTTGGCTTTTTACCTGCTCTGATTGCATCCATTGAATCTATAATATCAACAGCGGAATAAGTCCTGTGTGTGTAATCCGAATTTTTATAATTTTTATAAAAATGTAAGAAGTTACAAATACCGCCCCAACGTCTGTGGTATTTTATTTTAATTTCTTCATCACCGCTAATTATCAGGTGAGATTTTGTAAGTTTTATTTCTTTCGTGTTATTTAAGTAAGCAAACATTCTCAAACCTAATGACGGATAATAGTTGCCCTTATAATAAACCAATTGAGGAACGTCTTTTATAAAACCGTCAATCGGATGCGTAAAAACTTTTACGGAACCCGCTTTTAATAAAGCATTAAAGTAACCGTCAGGATATCTTGAAAGGCTGTTATAACGAGGTTGTTCAGACGGCATATATTCAATATTTATAGGATATCCGAACTTTTCTTCAAAACGTTTGTCGTAAATTTTACCTTCTTCAGGATTTTGATAATTCCCATTTAACAAACTAAAACCGCCGACTAAATTTTTAATATCCTTAATTGTGTTATATAACTCCAAGTCACCTTTTGGATTATTCACATCAGGAGTAGTTACAACAGCATCGAAACCGATTATTTTTGCATTTGTATAATGTCCTAAATAATCGAAGATTTTTGCATACAAATCTCTACTCCATGGCCAGCGGTGGCGTTCTATTGATTCATCATCAATAACAATCAGCACAATACCGTCTGAACCTTTTTGACTTGCAACAAAATTTCTTACCATTAAATTATAAACACCGGGTTCAAAAAAACTGCTGAATATTACGTAAGCAATAAATATTATTATGGCAAACGCAACAAATATAACTAATGATTTTATCTTATTCATAAAATTTCCTTAATCTTTGTTTTATTTCATGATATAATAAAACTGAAAAAAAGGATACAATATGAACAAAAATGTAATGGATTTAATTAAAGAAGAAAAAATATACCCTGTTGTAAGAAGCAAAAACGCACAACAAGCAATAAACATTGCAAATGCACTTATTGACGGCGGTATAAAGATTATGGAAATAGTTGTTGAAAATCCATCGCTATATGAAGCAATAGACGAGGTTTCAAAAAACGCCGTTGTATGTGCAGGTGGCATAATCACTCAACAGCAAGCGGAACAAGCAATCTCCAGCGGAGCAAAATTATTTTCTTCTCCAATTTGTCAAATGAATATCGTTAAAATATCAAAAAACAAAAAAATGCCTTTTATTGCAGGAGCCTCAACACCTAATGAAGCTTACGAAGCATGGCAAGCCAGAGTTCCTCTTATAAAAATCTTCCCTGTAACGGCTTTAGGCGGTGTTCAATATATTCAGGATATGCTGAGACCAATGCCTTTCTTAAATATTATGCCTATGGGACACATTAAATTGTCGGAAGTACAGGCTTATTTGGAAACAGGAGCAAAATCAGTAGGTGTCGGCAGAGACTTTTATGAAGATTTATCTTTTGCGGAAATTACAAAAAGAGCAAAAGAAACTCTGAGAGTTATAAAGGCATAAAATGTCAAAAAAAGTTGTAATTTCAGGATATTACGGTGCTGATAATTTCGGTGACGAATGTATTTTAGAAACTCTTGTTCAAAGACTAAAAAAATTCGACGCAGAAATTACGGTTCTATCGACTAATCCCGCAAAAACAGCAAAAATTCATCAGATTAACTCTGTGAAAAGTTTTGATATTAAAAAAGTTGTAAACGTAATTTCAAAATCCGATGTTCTGATTTCAGGAGGCGGAAGTCTTTTACAAGACGCAACAAGCCTTAAAAGTTTATTCTATTACCTGTTTATAATTTTTACAGCTCAATTTTACAAAAAAGACGTTATTATTTTTGCACAGGGCATAGGACCAATATCAAATAAAATCGGAGAATTTTTCACAAAAATTTTACTTAAAAAATGCCGCTGGGTAAGCGTAAGAGATGACAAAAGTCTGTTTTTATTACGAGGCTGGGGTGTAAAAACAGAATTAGTTTGCGACCCTCTGTTTGATTTGGAAATATCAGGTTCTCATCCTGAAAACAGAGTCGGCATACAACTGAGAAAATTTAAAACACTATCGGGAAAGCTTTTAATAACACTTGCAAACAGAGTTGCTATTGATTTTCCCGATAAAGAAATTGAGATATATTCGTTTCAGGACAGCAACGATTTGGAAATTTGTAAACACTTTGAGAGCCTTTTGCTTTCAGTTAATCCAAACATAAAAACAAACGTTATTTTTAATAAAACACCAAAAGAAATGATTAAACTTATGGCAAGCTTGGATTATCTGATTGCTATGAGATTTCATGCAGTTTTAATTGCTCTTAAATACGGAATAAAAACAATTGCAATAAATTATGATTACAAAGTCGAAAATATAGCAAATGAGGCAAAAATACCGCTGCTTTCAATGAACGCAACAGAAGACTACGGTTATATGTTTAACCGATTAAAAAATTTGGATAACAGAGCCTTGATTGATTACTCAAATAACAAAAAATTTAACTGGGAAGTCTTTGATTTACTTGTGAAATAAACTTCTAAAAATCATTTTTAATACCCCTACTAATTTCATTAAAAATGTAGGTTCAACATAAGCAACATCACGCGCATCACTCAAAGAAAAAGTGTCTTCTTTCTTCTTAAAAAGGCTCTTGTTAAATTCTTCCTCTTCTTTTTTCTTTTTTTGCTGCTCAAAATAACCGGTGTTGCCGGCACCGCCATCTTGCGTTTTAGATGCCTTTAAAGGTGCGGGGTTATTGTTTAACGGGTTAACATCAAAACTCATAGCTTTGCCTCCATTAGTTATATACCCACTTTATCGTATTTTTAATCTCTTTTTATCGTATAATTTACTGATTTTTTGCGTCTTTAAAGAAGGTCATTATAATACTGAAAATTATAGTTACGCAAACAAACCCCCAACCTGCAACAAGAAGGTTAGAAACAGGATAACCGCCGTACGGATGCTTTATATTTTCATATAAGTAACTTCCGACTATTGTTGCAAACACAATCGGGCAAAGATATTTTATACAAAATATCCAAGTTTTTCCGTATTTAAAATCGCAATTTTTATTGATTATTTCAAGAACTTTATCAGCACCGAAAACCCAGCCTAACGCAACAGATTCAATAAGTCCTATTGCAATTAAGTTGAAATCATTCATAAAATGATCAACAATATCAACCCAGTACAAACCTGCTTTGGTAGTGTAAATCATTGCAATTAAACATCCTACAACACAGAAAAAAGTAGCCGTTTTGCGTTTTGATGTTCCGAATTTATCTTTAAATGAAGTTGTAACTGCAGCAACAATAGAGAATACAGAACCTAATGCGAGAGTAAACAAAATTATAAAGAAAATCAATGAAAATAAAATAACCATCCATTTACCGCCAGGCATAGCAGCAATAGCTGTCGGATAAGTTGCAAAAGCAAGCATTATACCTGAATGTGTCATTTCCGAAATAGGAATATTTTGTATATGAGACAAATACCCCAAAGAACCAAAACAAGCAAAGCCTGCGATAAAACTTATGAAAGCATCTGCAACAGCAATAATTATACTGTCAGATGTAACAGGCGCATCCTTAGGAAGATAACTTCCGTATGCAACCATTATTGAAAATAAAATACTTAATGAGAAAAATACCTGTCCGTAAGCAGCAGCCCATACGCTCGGACTCAAAAGTTTTGACCAATCAGGAACAAGATAGTAATATATACCGTCAATTGCCCCAGGCAAAGTTACAGCTCTTACAATCATTATAACAAGCAACAATAACGGCACTGTAACAACATAATTCAATACTGAACTTACTGAATCAACACCGTTTCTTATACAGAACCAAATGAAAAACCAGCCAACTATCATAGCTATCAAAATACAAGGAACAAAACCGCCGATATCAAACATTCCGCTTGAAACTTGAAGTGCGTGATTCATAAATATATCAGCTGCAGGCTGAGTCATCCATGGAGAAGAAAATGACAAATATACATAATAAATTACCCAAGCAAGAACCGTTGAATAATAAGAAGCAATACAAGATGCAGTTCCGACACCAAGCCAGCCAATCCATTCAAATTTAGGATTCATTGTTTTTAATGCGATAGGAGCACCCGCCTGAAAATGTCTTCCAATAGAAATTTCCATAGCCAATAACGGTATACCTGCTGTAACTATTGCAATAAAATACGGTATCAAAAAAGCTCCACCACCGTTTTGGTATACAATACCCGGAAATCTCCACATATTACCCAAACCGACAGCAGACGCAACCGCAGCCATTATAAACGTAAATCGTGAATTCCAAGTATCTCTTTTTTCCATTTCTTATACCCCTTGTATTACAATAATAGTAGCACAAACAAGTTGTTTTTAAAATTAGTGCTTAAATTACACTTAACATTTCTTAATATTTATTTGTAAAAAATGAACATTTTATTTTTCAATTCGTTATATTGGTGTAAAGGATAAAAAATTATGAAAGAAAAATGTACAAAATTTAAAAGTTTATACCTATTCAGAGATGAAGCCGAGCTTGAAGAACACTTGAAAGAATGTCCTGACTGCAGAGCAGAAAAAGAAAAAATGAACAAAGTTTCGGAATTGCTTCAAGAAGTAAAGCCTTATTACGCAAAACAACGCAAAAGAAGTTTTAACGCGCTAAAAGTTGCCTGCGTTTTATTTATCGGAATGTTCGTCGGAATGTTAATCGGATATTTTACACAATACGGTTACGCAACAATAACAGCAAGTTCAACTTATTCCGAAACAACACAAACAACAAATGAATACGGTATGCCAATAGACAGTTACGGATTGATAAGTTTAAACTAATGGATTTAAAGAAGATAATTAAAAACAATCAAAATAATGTCAAAAACATTATTAGGTTAATAACACAAGAGCAAAACGAAGATATAGAACAGGAAGTTTATATCAAAGTTTGGCAGAAATCAGAGTCCTACGAAGAAAAAGGTCTTATAAAAGGCTGGATAGGAACAATAGCAAAGAATTTTTCAAAAGATTATATGAAATCTTCTTACAAAAAAGCACAAAATAATTCCGTTCAGGACGAAGAACAAATAAATTCAATAAAAGATAAGTCGGATAATCCGGAATCCGCATTTATCAGAAAGGAAAGACAAAAAAGAATAGTTAAAGCAATAAATTCACTCAAGCCAAAACTTAAAGAAGTAATTATAATGTACGAAATAGACGGACTTAGTTATGAAGATATTGCCTATACTCTAAATTGCCCGATAGGGACAGTAAAATCAAGGTTATTTAATGCAAAACAAGAACTTGCAGATTTACTTGAAGATTTAATGTAAAGAAAGGACACTATTATGATAAAAAAAGCACTTATATTAACAGCAATTATAGCATTTACCACAACAACAGCAATCGCAGCAGATAACGCAACAGTGAACAACGATTGTAAATGTGCAAAAAGACCTTGCCCTTGCGCCGGTCAAATGCCGCCAAGAGGTATTCACAGACCGCCAAGACCTGATTTTGAAAAACGATTAAATCTTACTGACGCACAAAAGGCTAAAGTTAAAAAACAAAGAGAAAATGATAAAGCCAAAATGGATCCTATCAGAAAAGAACTTGGTGAAAAATACAAAGCAAAATTTGAGATAATTAAAAAATACGAAGAAAAAGATGCTGATTTAGTAAAACTAAACAATGAAATAAAAGTTCTGAAAGATAAAGAACACAAAATAATGGAAGAAAACAGAAAAGCTTTTGAATCAATATTAACAAAAGAACAAAAGGCAGAACTTGAAAAAATTAAAAAAGAACACGACAAAAAATTTCCTTGTAAAGGAAAAAACGGATGTCCGAAAGGCGCTCCTGAATTTGAAAAATAATTGACTAAAAAAGACCAAAGAAAATTTCTTTGGTCTTTTTTTTAGTATTCTATATCTAATAAGCAATAGCCTGAATTATCTTGCCAAATTTTTTCCTTAACCACTCCGCTGCTGCCGTTTGCGGAATATGTATTGCTGAAATTAGCAATCCACATAACTAAAACATCCAGTACCCCAATATTATTAAGATTTTGATAATATAAAACTCTGCAATTTTTCGGAACGTTGTCGGCTTTTTGAGTTACATAATTCAAATAAGAATTTTTTGACCAAAGATAAGTGTATTTTGCAGACGGTATTTGCTCAATTAAAAGAAGTAAAGTACACAGCAAAACCAATGTTTTTTTATTGACCTTTTTGAAAAATTCTGCAATTCCAAAGCAATAAAAAACAAGAAATATAAAATAAATTCTCGAAACAACTCTTATTCCGTCCGCCCCCGGGAAACACTTATATACAATGTACCAAGGCGAATTTGTGCCATATTTTACGCACAATAACATTAAAAAAATCAACGTTATAAATATTTGCTTTCTGTATTTTTCAAATTTCCATAAACCGCAAACTGCTAAAAGCATTGTAATAATGCCAATACCGCCACAGATTTCGCTATGCTCGGTTATCGTCGGTAAATACCTTAAAATAACATCATCCGTTATACTTATGTTTCTAAACCAAATTGTAAAATCGGTAAAATGGTAAAACACTTCACTCCAGCTTCTTACCGTTTCAAGCATTAGATAATGACACGCAAGCGGAATTAAAGAATCAATAAAAATAAATCCGTATAAAACTAATTCTTTATAATATCCTCTGACAAAGTTTATAATCAACTCTCTTGTATCTTTGAAGAAAAGAGAAACACACACAGCAATAAAAGCGGTAAAACAAAAGAAATAACCTATTGTGTAAACAGACCAAAACTGTAAAGATAAAAAAGTAAAAAAGCCGAGTATTGCCAAATGCTTATGTTTATTGGCAAACGAAAGACAAATTAACGACAATATCATAGGATACTGGATATAATAATTCGGGTGATACATTTTAAAATATCTCATAACCCCAAAAGCGAATAAAAAAGTCCCTAAAGCAGAAGATAAATCAGAATATTTAAAACGTCTCAAAAGAAAATAAAAACAAATATAATTTACAAAACACAGTAAAACAAGCCATATCTGAAAAGCGGTGAACGGATTTTTTACAAAACATCTCAACGGAACATATATCAAAGCTCCGCCCAACATAACATCAGAATAAGCTAAAGTATTTTCGTTAGGATAATAAAAAGGCATATCCCAAAATGATTGATGTTGAGGTATTTGATTTAACCATTGCCAAAAATGTTCCAAAATATAATTGGAAAGCGCCGCATCTCCCGCATTACCCGGCATTAAATCAAAACCTGTTACGGCAGAATGATAAAAAAAGATTATCAAACCAATGATTAAAAACAGTATAAAATAAAAACTTTTTTTTACCATAAAAAGATATTACCACAAAACGTTTTATTTTGCTGTATAATGGTTTTATGAAATTTGTACCGTTTGAAGTAAATTCAGGTCTTAAAAACATGATAATTGATAGGGATTTACTTGAAAATGCAATAAAAAATAAAGAGAAAGAACACATTTTCAGATTATACGGCTGGAGTCCGAAATGTGTTTCATTAGGGCGTAATCAAAAGCCTGATTTCATAGACATGAAATTTTTAAAAGAAAACAATATCGACCTTGTAAAAAGATTAACGGGCGGCAGAGCATTGCTGCACGATAAAGAGCTTACATACAGCTATATTTGCCCAATATCAACATTGAATAACGGCGATAGTATAATGGAATCATACAAAGAGATATTGCAAATTTTCATAGAACCATTCAAAATTCTTGGAATAGAACTTCAGATAACAGAAAGAAAACATTCCAACTTGCACGTAAATTACTGTATGCAAATATCTACAAGCGCAGATTTATGCTATAAAGGTAAAAAACTGATTGGTTCGGCTCAATTCAGAAAAGAAGGTTACATTCTCCAGCATGGTTCAATTCTGTTTGATTATGACAAAAACTTACTTGAAAAAATATTTAATGAACGGATAAATACAGATGTAATAACCTGCATGAAAGAAATCAATCCTGACATTTCGACATTTGATTTACTTCGTTTTTTAGGAAAAAATAATGAATTTTGATGAAAAATACACAAAAATAAAAAGTCTTGTAGCAGACGATTTATATAAAATTGAAAACAATCTTACGGATTTTTACTGCGGATGTGATGAATTGCAGGAAAATCTCATAAATATAATAAAAGCGCCATCAAAAAGAATTCGTCCTCTATTGGCACTCCTGTACTTAAAAATGTACGGCAAAGAAATAACCTATGAACAAATAGAAATTCAATCTGCAGTTGAGTTAATCCACAATGCGACGTTAATTCACGATGACGTTATAGACAAATCACCAAAGAGAAGAAACAATCAAACCATAAATGAAACTTTTGATAACAGCTTGGCAGTTGTAACAGGAGATTTCTTACTGTCCGTTGCAATACAAAAACTTCTAAACGTCAAATCCTGCAACATATTACATTTTTTCAGTATTGCAATAAAAAGAATGAGCTTGGGAGAAATAAGCCAGTATTTTAACCGCTTTAAACTGATAACCTTTGACGAATATCTTGATAAATGCCGTTACAAAACCGCAGAATTATTTATTGCATCACTAATCAGTTCTGCAAGCATTGCAGGAATAGATTTGAAT
Organism: Candidatus Gastranaerophilales bacterium; assembly: GCA_905236205.1. Classification (GTDB taxonomy): domain Bacteria; phylum Cyanobacteriota; class Vampirovibrionia; order Gastranaerophilales; family Gastranaerophilaceae; genus UBA6984. The sequence goes on along the minus strand of CAJOPF010000162.1, from coordinate 8,631 downwards.
AAAACTAAAGATTTTGCCAAAAGATTCGGTATTTCCTTCCAAATAAGGGATGATTTATTAAATTTTACGGAAACAAATTCGGATAAGCCTAATAACAACGATATCAAAGACGGAATTTATACAGCACCGATGATTTTTGCAAAAGACATTCAAAATATTGATTACGGCATTGAAAAAACAAAAGAATTGTTAGATAATTATTTCAACCGCGTACAAAAATGTCTTGTAAACGCTCCTGATAACAAGTATAAACAAGCAATCATAGAACTTACGGAAATTTTAAAAATATGACCGACAAACAAATTCTAAAACTCAAAGCAATGGCAAAAGAAACTGTTGAAACAGCAGTTTTCGTTATTGTAATGGTTATAATCATAAAATTTTTCTTAGGTGAAATTCGCTGGATACCTTCAGGTTCAATGCATCCTACACTGATAGAAAAAGACAGAATTATTGTTGAAAGAGTTTCAAGATTTTACAGAGAACCTCAACGCGGAGATGTTTTGGTCTTCTACCCACCAATGACGAAATTAGAATCAAATCCGATAAAAATATTTGAAAGATTAACAGGATTTTTCTGTTCCGATATTGCGTTTATAAAACGGGTTATAGGCTTACCGGGAGATAAGCTTGAAATTAAGAAATCAAAAGAAGATGGAGCTTTCACCGTATACATAAACGACAAACCGCTTGATGAACCGTATATACAAAGCAAATATGATTACAGTGACTGCACACTTGCTATGCACTGCGGACCTTTAATTATACCCGAAAACGAATATTTTATGATGGGAGATAACAGAGGTAATTCCAAAGACAGCCGTTACTGGGGCTTATTGTCAAAAGAAAGAATTATTGGCCGCGCAGTTACACTAATTTGGCCATTAAATAGAATAAAGAAATTATAAATTTGACTTGTTATAAAAAATAATTATAGACTAAACGGGGGATATTTCCATTTTCCCTGTTAATTTTAAGCCTGTTTTTTACGATAATAATAATAGCGAGGTAATTTATATATGTTTTCCCCAATGATACAAAGTTTAATATCATCAGGCGGTCAGCAAGCGGCTTTACAAAGAAGCATGCAGCTTCAAAGCTATATCAATGCGCCTCAAATAACCCAAACTCCTAAAAGCGATAAACCTAAATCCTTTGCGGAAGTATTAAAAAGCTCCGAATCTCAACAAACAAATAAAACAGGATTTGGCAGTTTTGTAACAAAAACACCTTCAGCAGAGGTAAAAGCAAGAATTTTTGAAACAGGAGCGGAGCAAGAAGTTCCAAGCTCAAAATTTGGCAAATTTGGCGCTTTAACAGGTATAAAAAATAAATTCAATGCATTAAAGATTTCAAATTCTGAAACAGAGATTCCTGAAGTAAGCAAAAATGCACCAAAGGCACAAATTCTTTCAATGATTGATAAAGTTGCACAAAAACATGGTGTGGACGAAAAGCTCGTAAGAGCATTGGTTCGTCAGGAATCAGGTTTCAACCCTAATGCAACATCTCACTGCGGTGCTATGGGACTAATGCAATTGATGCCTGCAACAGCAAAAAGTTTAGGAGTAACAGACGCATACAACCCTGTTCAAAATGTTGAAGGCGGAGTTAAGTACTTAAAAAGTATGCTTAACAAATATAACGGTAATGTGATACTTGCACTTGCGGCATACAACGCAGGTCCGGGCGCAGTAGACAAATACGGAACAGTACCGCCTTACGGAGAAACTCAAAATTACGTAAAATCAATATTGGCTAACTATCTATGATGTGTTTATTTAACTTTATTTACAGAATATTCAAAATTAAAAAGCTAACCTTTTAGCCACATTATGTCGTTGAAAATTACAACGACCATTAGTACAATGAGCAGGGCGAAGAAAAATGTTCCTATTTTCTCAACCGTCTCATCATTTAGCCTTTTTCCACGTATTTTTTCTATTATTAAAAACAAAACATGACCGCCGTCTAATGCAGGTATCGGCAAGAAATTAACAATTGCCAAATCCATTGAAATTATAGCCGTTAACAACAAACCGTAATAAATTCCGCTGTTCTGAATAATATCTCCGCCGATTTTTGTTATTGCAACAATACCATGTAAATCTTTCAAAGGAACATTACCCGTAAATATTTGTCCCAATCCGTAACACATATTGTAAGTGTTATACCACAGGTACTTTGTACTCTTTTTAACAATAGCCTTAAAGCCTTTTGTTTCGTCCAAAATTTCTTTTTGAGCAAGTTCGACACCTATCTTACCGTTTTTATCCGCATATATTCTGCCTAAATTGATAACCTTATCACCTCTTTGAACGGTAAAATATATTGGGTGAGAATTATCTGACATTGCCTTTGATATATCAGACAAAGAAAATATTCCGTTGCTTACATAATAATTCTTTTTATCTTTTCTCAATTTATTTCTGAGTTTAACAAGTTTTTCATCTAGAACTTCGTCATTACTTTTATACCTTATTAAACCCATTTCCATTTCTTTTGTGTATTGAATTACCGATTCTTTCTCAGGTTTTGGGAGTTTAACGGTTATACCCTTTGGAATTATTTCATCTTCTGTAAATGCAATATTTAAAGTTTTCAATTCCGCCAATTTTTTATTAGCTTGAGATTTATCATACATACCGTCATAAGATTTGCTGTTATTGATTATTGAAATTATAGAGCCTGTATTTGTGATTGGAATATTATTTATAGCAACTATTTTATCGCCATTTTGCATGCCTGATTTTTTTACGGAACTATTAACATTTTCAATAATTTTATTTACATAGACATCATACTTTCCGGCAGGCAAATAGCCCCAATGAAAAGCGGCAAACAAAACTATCAAATAGGCACATATTACATTTGATGCAACCCCCGCAGATACAACTATTGCTCTTTGATAAACAGGTTTATTTAAAAATCTTTCATTTGAATCCAAAGGAAGCTTACAGTCTTTTTCATCATCAGGAAAAGCAACATAACCGCCAAGTAAAAAAGCATGCACCAATATTGTTACATCTCCGACTTTACGTTCAAAAAGAGTCGGTCCTATTGGCAACCCAAATCCAAATTTTTCCACCTTCATTCCGAACATTTTTGCTGTTAAAAAATGCCCTGCCTCATGAACCAATATTAAGATACTTAATAGTATCAACATTATTAAAATTGACATAAATTCTCCTTTATTTGTATAATATCTTACCATGAAAAAATTTTTACTTGATTTACTTGACTGGATATATAAAAAGAAATGTTACTTTTGCGGCAGTTCAAAAAATTCTTTGAAAATGTGCCCTCAATGTTATGAAAAATTGCAGTTTTCTAGTATTTCCGCAAACAGAATAATACTTGGGGTAAATATTTTTGCATGCGGATATTACAAAGATATTATGCAAAAACTAATCAGAGGAGTAAAATATCACAATCAAAAAGATTTAGCTTTCTATCAGGCAAAATTCATGTGGGAATACTGGCAAAAATTAAATATAAAAGAAATTTATACAGTTGTTCCTGTTCCACTTTCAGATAAGAGGAAGAAAAAACGTAAATACAACCACATGGAGTTGGTTGCGGAAGAATTTTGCAAACTTTCGGGATTTAACTGTGATTTTGAAATAATAAAAAGGATTAAAGATACAAAACCTCAATACAATTTAAAACGAAAAGAACGAATGGAAAACCTAAAAAATGCTTTTGAAGTTCTGAAAGTTTCTGATAAACCTATCCTTATCATTGATGATATCTGCACATCAGGTTCAACTTTTGAATCTATGATTATTGAATTGCACAAAAAAGGAATTTATAATATAACATGTTTAGCTACAGCAACGGTGGATTTTTAATGAAAAAGTTTATATTATCTGTTTTAATACTAATACTGTTACCTTGTTTAAGTTTTGCGCAGGAATGTCAATCTTCTACCGAGTGTGCAATTATCGGTAAAAAACTTATTCAGCAAAAAGATTATCAAAATGCCATAGAATGTTTTAACAAAGCAATTGAAATGGATGAAAACGAGTATTTTTCTTATGCTTACAGAGCTAAAGCAAATTATTATCTAAAAAATTACGAACAAACATTAGAAGATGCAGACCGTTCTATTTCAATAAAACCAAATTCCGTAGCTTTCGGAATAAAAAGCAGCGTAAACCTTCTAAAAGGTGATTACAGAAATGCTGTTGAAAATGCAAGCAAAGCTCTTGAATTAAATCCTAATTATATGAAATGCTACGAAGTAAGAGCAAGAGCCGAATACCTGCTTGGAGACTACATAAGTGCATTAAAAGATTCTTCCAGAGCAATAAAATTACGGGATAATTATGCAAAAAGCTACGAAGTCAGAGCTATGGCTTATGCTGAATTAAAAGATTATAAATCAGCAATATCAGATACGGAAAAAGCAGCCGATTTATTCAAAAAAAACAGAGACAGAAAAAGTTATAAAGAAATGAAAAAACTGGCAAAAATCTATAAAGGCAAAATAAAATGATACTGGCAGAATTTGCGAATTTTTTACATGAACGAGACGAAGAAATAATTGAAAACAAATCAACTTGCAGTCTGCTTTGCCAATGGATAAAAGAAATTTTAGAAAAAAAGCCTAAAACGAACGTTGAAAAGGTTATTCATGCAGAAATAGCGTGTGCGAAAAACGAATGTGGAGAATATTTACTTGTCGCAAAATCTCCAAGCGGACAAAAATTAACCCAAGCGTTATATAATTTTGCATTAAGCTACGAACAACATCTTATGAGAAAGTGGTTAGAAAACAAAAATTCAAGCCACTTTGAAAATAAAAGAGAGCCGTAAAACGGCTCTCTTTTTGCTCTTAATATATTTCTAATTTAATTAGTCCACTATTTGAATTCTGTTATCAGCTTTAACTTCAATTTCTTTGCCTTCTGCTGTTAATTTCTTGATATAAGCTGCAACCATTTTATCTTTATCTTCTTCGTATGTTTTTTCAGCTTTGTCCATAGATTCTAACATAGTAAATCCGTCACGACCGTTACCATAGTATGTATCCATAGCTACTCTGAAAGTTTTTTCTTCACTTGGATTTTCAATATTCAAAGCTTGTTTGTTTCCGTTTCTATCAACAAACTCAGCAGATAACAATTCGCCTTGTTTGTTCATCTTATAATTCATACCAGAAACTTGTAATATACCAGGTTTTGTTCCTGGGCTAACCAATGAGTGAGCACCGAATTTCAAAGCTTCAACAATAGTTTTTTCGCTTAAAGGTGCAACCATCATACCGTTTTTGAAAGGAACAATACTTGAAATATCTCTTGTATTGATATCACCTGGTTCAAAAGTATTTCTTAAGTTTGCAGAACCTAAAATTGTCATATCAGCACCTGTGAAATCTCTCATTGCATCAGCAACAAAATCAGCATGCGGATTTTCTTGAGCAATTCTGTTTTCAGGTTCAGCTTCAGCTGATTTAATTTTACCTACAACTTCTGGTTTGCCTAAAATCTTTTCTGACAAGTATGTCATAACAAGATTTCTTCTCATATTTTTTGTTGGTGTAACGTTATTTTGAACTTTTGTAATAACACCTTTTTCATCAAATTCAAGATTTAAAACACCGATATTATCAGCATCTTTTCCTGCTTGTGTAATAACAACAGGGTTGCCGTCTTTACCGTATAATAAGTTTTCACCTTCTTTAACGTCTTTAATCAATTCGTGAGAGTGACCACCCAAAATTACGTCAATACCTGAAGTTTCTTGAGCTAATCTTTTTTCGTTTGAATTACCTGCGTGAGAGACAACGATAATTTTATCTACACCTTGTTCTTGCAATTTATTAACTTCTTCTTGAACGTCTTGGATTGTTTTATCAAAATCATCTACTTTAAAATCAGCATAATCTTTTGGTTTTGCAATTCTTGTGAATAAATCAGGAGGTAACAAACCGATTATACCGTATTTTGTGCCATCTTTTTCTTCAATGTAAGATTTTTCAATTCTTTTGCTCATAGGATTTTTTTCGTCAATTTTAACGTTTAATCCTAACATCTTATAATTTTTATCTTTTGTTAATTCATATAATTGCTTTGAATCACCGTCACATTCGTGATTACCTACTGCAGTTGCAGTAATACCAATCATTTGTAAAAATTTAGATGCGATAATATTAGGTTTTGTGCTTTCACCAAGCATAATATCACCTGAAGAAAGTTTTAATTTATCAGTTTTTGCAGACGGAACAAATTGATCAAATGCTTTTGATGCATTGTAAATCTTTTCCATCTTCATTGTTTGACCGTGCAAGTCGTTAATATAAAATATGCTTGTTCTTGTTTTTTTAGGAGCAGCAATAGGATTTGCACTAACTGAATGAACCATCAATATAAATACACCTTGTCTTACCTACACATAGATATAAACGTTTCAAGTAAAAAATTTTTGCTATTTGTTTACAAAAAGTTTACAAAAACTTTACAAGTCCAAAATGCAATTGTTGCAAGGGTTTAAACAGATAAAATTTGTAAAGTGGCTCTCAAAAATTCTTCATTTTGCAAAGGATTTTTACCATGATTGCATGCCTGTTTTATCGCATTTGTAATTTCTTCTTCTTCATAACCCAAAGATAATAATATTTTTTGTATATCTTCGGTTTCTGACGGAATTTCGGTATTTTTTGAAACTTTGAAATCCGCAGAAATATTTATCAATTTGTCTTTTAATTCCAATATTATTTTTTGAGCAAGTTTTGAACCGACACCTTTTGCTCTTGTTAATTCTTTTGAATTTTCATTTATTACAAAGTAAATCAAATCACTTACATCAAATTCATTTAGCAAACAAAGAGCCATTTTTGAACCGACACCGGAAACGGAAGTCAATATATTAAAAATATCTCTTGCGTCTTTACTCAAAAAACCGCACAAATTCATGCTGTCTTCTTTATGTATTAAAACGGTATATATTTTAATTTCATCTTCCAGATTTTTTTTGCAAAAATCAGACTGACTAACTTCAAGTAAATACCCTATTCCATAAGTTTCTACTGTAAAATAACACGCTTTTTGATTTTGATTTTTTGCGGCAAGTTTTCCTTTTATATAATCAAACATTATTATACCCTTTGTAAAAAACATGAATTTTTATTTTTATTATACTACAATGTAAATATGGAAAGTTTACTGTTAGAAAAAATAAAAGTCAAAATAAAACAAATAAGAGAAAAAATGTCTACTTTTGATGCTTATTTTACAAAGGGACTTGAATTATACGAAGAAAAAAAATACAGACTTGCAATAGAATTTTATAAAATTGCATTATCTCAGCGTAATGCTCAGGAATTTGCCAATTATAATTTAGCTTTAGCTTATCAACAAATCAATGAAGAAGATGAAGCTCTCAAATATTATGAAAAATTTTTGGAATATTACCCAAAAGATAAAAGTGCTTTATATAATGCTGCTCTAATATACTTTAATAAAGAAGATTACAAAACAGCGTCAAAATACTTCTTTAAATGTTTTCAACAAGAACAAAGTAAAGATAACGTAATTGCACTTACAAAATGCTATGTAAAAAATGAAGATTACACAAAGCTGTCTGACTTAGTTGATTATATATTTAATTCCACCTGCAAAAATGATTGCGCATTTGATTTGGCAAAAGCAATAGAAGAAGGTTATGCAATTAAAAAACATGAATTACTTGACTTTGCTTTAGATATTTACATAAAGCTTCTTAATGAAAATAATAAACATTTTGATGCAGCACTTTCAATTTCACTTGTATACGCAAAAAAAGGTAACTGGAAAAAAGCAATTGAGTATTGCGAAAAAGCCTTAGAAATAGACCCTAAGTCGTATGAAGCAAATAACCAAATGGGACTTACGTATTACTGCTCCGAAGAAATGGATTCTTGCTTATACTACTATGAAAAAGCGTTTAAAATAAATTCAAAAACAGATTATAGAATTTATTCAAACTTAGCGTATGCTTACGAAAAAGTAGGTAAAATAAATAAAGCCATTGAATTATTTAAAGAATTGATAACAAAATTTCCTAATTGCCCTACAAAAGATACGATAAAAGAACATACAAAAATTCTTTTACAACAACAAAAAGAACAGGTATAAAAAGATTTATCTTTGTGCTAAACTGAATATGGAAAAATTCACTAAAATAAAGAGGGTATATTAACATGAAAACACTTTCACCATTACAACAAGAAAGACTAAAATACCAACCAAAGCTTCCAAAATGTTTAGCTGATGGTATAAATTCTCTTGAAATTGAAGAAGGTCAAGCAACACAATCTGTTAGAGACCAAGAAGAAATCAAAAAATTATTTGAAAAAACTTACGGAAAACCGATTGTAACGTTTAAATCAACTCAAAACACAAAAGAATCACCCGTAAAAAATGTCGGAGTTATTCTTTCAGGCGGTCAAGCTCCGGGGGGACACAACGTTATTGCAGGTCTGTTTGATGCATTAAAACAAGCAAATCCTGAAAACAAATTATATGGTTTCTTGGGCGGACCTTCAGGAATTATTGAAGGACAATACAAAGAAATAACAAAAGATTTTATTGACGCATACAGAAATACAGGTGGTTTTGATATCATCGGTTCAGGCAGAACAAAACTTGA
>CAJOPF010000161.1 GCA_905236205.1 Candidatus Gastranaerophilales bacterium | reverse complement strand
CGGGATGTATTTTCAAGATTATTGTACGGCGGAAGAATTTCTATGACTATCGGTTTTCTTGCATTGTTTGTTTTATTTCCGATAGGGTTGATTTACGGCGGAATATCGGGTTATTTCGGCGGTAAAATTGATATGCTCATGATGCGTTTTGCGGAAGCTGTAATGTCTATACCAAGTTTTTATTTATTGATTATTCTTGCCGCAGTGTTACCTTCAAATATGACAAGCTCGCAACGCTTGACTTTAATCGTTGTAATTCTTGCTCTAATCGGCTGGGCAGGTTTTGCAAGAGTTGTCAGAGGTATGGTTTTATCAATAAAAAGTCAGGATTTTGTAAAATCAGCTAAAATGGCGGGCGCTTCCGATTTAAGAATTATTATAAAAGAAGTTTTACCTCAAACAACAAGTTACGTTATTGTTGCAATGACTTTATCCGTTCCGAGTTATATTTTATCCGAAAGTGGTTTAAGTTTTTTGGGCTTGGGTATTCAACAGCCTGATGCAAGCTGGGGTAATATGTTGAAAGAAGCTCAGGAGTACATCAATATCTTATACAGACCTTGGCTTTTAACTCCCGGATTTTTAATTTTTGTTGCAGTCTTATCATTTAATCTAATAGGTGATACAATAAGAGATGTATTAGATCCGAAAAGTAAAAAAAGATAGGTAAAAATGATACAATATTCTATAAGTTTAATATCAGCTGTTATTCTTGGGTTTATGCTGGGACTTGAAAGAGAATTAACAAATAAGCAGGCAGGGTTAAGAACTCATATTTTTGTTTGTTTGGGTTCCTGCGTGTTTACTCTGCTTTCTATTCATGGCTTTCCGACTTTTGCTCTTGGTGATAACGTTATTGTTAACCAGGCAACAGGTGTCAGAGATACGGCGCGTATAGCGGCTCAAATAGTTACAGGTATCGGTTTTATCGGTGCAGGTACGGTTATGAAAAACGGTTCTTCCGTTCATGGGCTTACAACAGCCTCTACACTTTGGATTGCAGCTGGTATAGGTATGGCTTGCGGAGCAGGAAAGTACGAAATTGCTATTGTTGCAACTATTTTGAGTGTTCTTGTTTTAATTTGTATCAAATGGATAGAAAAAACAGTTCTTTCTAAAAGAAAAATAAAAAACAAAAAATTAAGACTTTCTTTAAGGTGTGAAAAATGTAATATGACAGATATTCAAAACTATATTATTAAAGAATTTCCAAATTTGAACGAAATAAAAAATGTTGATTCCGACAGTGAAAATGAAGCTAAAATTGTTGCTGTGATTAACGTTAAGGACAATAATCCTGTTCAGTATCTTTATAAAGAAGTTGAAAAAATCAATGGTATAAGGACAATTTCAATAAGAGAGGCTGATGAGTAGTTTGTACGAAAAGAAAAATAATACTGCAGACTATGTAAAAACTTTTTTTACAACGTTGTTTATTGTTTTGACTTTTGGCGTTTTGAACATATTTTATATGATACATAGCATTTTTAGTGTCGGTGTGAGTACAAAAACTCAAAACATTGACTCTGCTTTTGAAGCTTATATTGTAGATATGTTAATTGACAAAAATGAAGATTTTCTGAAAAAAGATCCTCAAAATTATGCTATTGATATGCGTTTGGGGATATTATACAGCTACAAAAGAAATTACATTGATGCTGAAAAACATTTTAAAAATTCCATAGAAAAAGCTTCAGTTTACGATTATACGCCTAGTTACCAGCTGTCAAAAATGTATATCAAGCTTGGCAGATTGCAGGATGCACAACAACTAATGGATAAAATAGGTGATAAACCAAATAAAAGATTGATAAAATTTAAAGGTGAAGTATATTTACTGCTCGGAGATGCATACTACAACAACGGTTACTATACGTTATCCGTTATGAAATACGAAAGAGCTTTATCATATTTGAAATTGCTGGATAAAAAATTATCAAGAGAAGTATCCGATAAATACGTTAAAGCTTCAATTGCTCTTGCAGATAAATATGTTGAAACCGGTAAACCTGATGATGCTGTTATGGCGCTGGAAAATGCCTATGAGCTAAAACCGAAAGATTTGATTTTAAATTATAAATTGGGGATTTTATATGTAGATAATGATCCTTATAAGGCATACGATTTGCTTTCTTTTGTATTAAAAAAAGATCCGCAGCAAATGAATTATGATTTATATACAGAATTGCTTAAAAACATTTCAAATGCTGAAAATCAAAAAGGTAATTATACAAACGCTGAGCTGTATGAAAAAAAATCAAGGCAGTACAAGAAATTTGTTAAAAATAATATAATTTATCCGAAAGATTTATTTATCAATATTGTAAAATCGGATATAAAAACAGATATTGCCGCACAGGAATTTATTTATACTCTTAGTTTCACTCTGCAAAATAATTCTGATTTGGATATTGAAAAATTAAATATTAACGTAATTGTTAAAGACGGTAATAATGTTATACAAAATTATAATCATAAAATATATGATGAAATTAAAATCTTGAAGAAAGGAGAAACTTCTCCGCCTATTATTATAAGTGCATCAGAACCGTATAAAAACAGATTAAGCGGAAGTTTGAGCGTTGATGTTTATGCTTACAAATATCCAAAATATTCCGTAAAATTATATTCTTCTTTAATTGCAAAACCACCAGTTAAAGACTAAATATTTTCATTTGACAATTTTTGCAATCGAAAACTAATTTATATTTTATATTTTTTTCATCAATCAAATATAAATTAACGGGTTTTTTGCATAAATTAAATGCGTACTTAAGACAGTGTTTTGTTGTCATAACGGGTTTTTCTTTTGTAGATGTTCCGCTTTCTATTGAATTTTCGGTAATTTTGCATCCGCATTTTTTATAAAATTCTTTTGCAAATTTATTATGCACATTCGCTCTGAAATCCATTTCATCAAGCGGAAATTTTGCATATTCTAAAGGTTTTTGTTCTTGTTTCTGATAATTTTTTAACCGTTCTTGCATTAAATTTTCAAATAACTTTTTACGAAGTTCATTTATTTTTGAAACAGGTAAAAAAGGTAAATTTTCGGAAACTATTTCAAGATTTTCACAGTAAAAATCACACTCTCCTGTTTTTTGCATTTGTTTTTTGAAATTTTCAGACATTTTAATTTGATTTTGCGCAATTTCTTCAAAATTGATATCAACTTCCGCAAAATTTTCGTCTTCGTCAATTGCAGTTATTTTATTATCAAAAATTTTAATACTAACTCCGATTTGACGTCTTGTTTTGGAATTTTTTAATTGTTTTTCAATCTCAACGTCTTGGTTTCGGTATACTGTTATATTGGTTTCGATGTTGTCCATTTTATTAGGATATATTTTATCTCCGTCAATTCTGTTTACAAGACATCCAAAGCCGTTAAAATAAAGTCCGTCCTGAGCATGGAGATTATGATTTTTAATTATGAAATAATTTTTCCCGACATATTCGATTTTACCGATTTTTTCTCCTATTGATTTAGGAGTATCAAAATTAAAAATTTTTCCTCTTTTTTCTAAAAAATAGTCTGTAAATCCCCTGTTAAAAGATTTATTTACATCAGGTTCAAAATCAAAAAATATTTTTCCCGAAGAAGTTTTTTTACAATATTTATCAAGTTCTTTTCTGTAAAATGCCACAATATTTTTTATATAATTTTCATCTTTTAATCTTCCTTCAATTTTGAAGGAAGAAACACCTGCATCAATAAGTTTTTCGATATGTTTTGAGGCATTAAAATCTTTTAAAGATAATAAATGTTTATTTTCTGCTAAAATGTTGCCATTTTCATCAATTAGTGAATATTTTTTACGGCAAGGCTGTGCGCATTTCCCTCTGTTTGCAGATCGTCCGCCTATTGTTTGGCTTAAATAACATTGTCCGCTGTAACTGACGCACAACGCTCCATGTATAAAAGTCTCTATTTCAGTTTTTGTATTTTTACAAATTTCTTGAATTTCGCTTAAAGAGAGTTCTCTTGCAAGAATTACACGTTGAATACCGATTTTTTCAAAAAATTTAACTTTTTCTAAACTTCTGTTATCGCATTGTGTACTTGCAAACAAAGGCACAGGTGGCAATTTTCCCTGAATTGCAAGTTCCAAAAGTCCCATATCTTGCACAATTATACCGTCAACACCTGTTTCATATAATTTTTTTATGATTTTAACCGCATCTTCAATTTCATTATCGTCAAGAATGGTATTTATTGTGCAGTAAATTTTTACATAAAACTTGTGTGCATAATCAACAATTTCTTTTATATCTTCAATATTGTTAGAAGCGTTTTGTCTTGCTCCAAAAGAATTTGCTCCGATATAAACCGCATCTGCACCGTAATTTATTGCGGCAAAAGCGCACTCTTTATTTTTTGCGGGAGCAAGGAGTTCTGTTTTCATTTTTTTATTCCTGCAAAATATTCAATAGTTTTTTGCAGTCCGTCACGTAATTTTACGGTAGGTTCGTATCCCAAAATCGTTCTTGCACGTGTTAAATCAGGTTTGCGTTTTACGGGATCATCAGACGGCAACTCTTTATAAACAATTTTTGAATTTGAATTTGTAAGCTCAATAACAAGTTCTGCGAGTTCTTTTATTGTAAATTCTCCGTCATTTCCAACGTTTACAGGTTCAAAATAATTGTCTTTATTCATTAAAGACATCATTCCTCTTACCAAATCGTCAACATAACAGAAAGAACGAGTTTGTGAACCGTCGCCGTATATAGTTATATCTTCGTTGTTTAATGCTTGCACAATAAAATTGGAAACAACACGACCGTCATTTTCCGCCATTTTAGGTCCGTAAGTGTTAAAAATTCTTATAATTCTTGTGTCTACATTATTTTGTCTGTGATAGTCCATCATTAAAGTTTCGGCAACACGCTTGCCCTCATCATAACAACTTCTTATACCTATTGTATTAACATTTCCCCAATATTCTTCTTTTTGAGGGTGCATTAGAGGATCTCCGTAAACTTCACTTGTAGATGCTTGCAAAATTCTTGCTTTAACTCTTTTGGCAAGTCCAAGCATATTTGTTATACCAAGAACGCTTGTTTTAATGGTTTTAATCGGATTATACTGATAATGAACAGGACTTGCGGGACAAGCAAGATTATATATTTGGTCAACTTCCAGTCTTATAGGTTCCGTTACATCGTGGCGTATAAGTTCAAAATTTTTGTTATCAATTAAATGTTCAATGTTTTTTCTTGCCCCCGTAAAAAAATTATCAAGACAAATTACATTGTTGTTTTGTTCTAATAATTTTTCACAAAGATGTGAACCTATAAATCCTGCACCACCTGTTACCAATATTGTTTTCATTATTTTTTCTCCGTTTTTTTATATTTTATCATAAATAAATCTTAATAATTTTAATAAAAATTTTTTTGAAAATTGTCTGAATATTTTTCTAAAAAGTTTGTGTCACATGCGTTTTCACGAAATGTTTAAAAACTGCAATATTATTAAGTTTTAGTAATATATGGTCAAGAATACCATGCCTACATGAATGCAATAGCTTTTTACAATATCTTAACAAAAATTATGTAAAATTTTTAAAACAAGTGTACATTTTCGCTAAATTAGACTAAATCAATTTAAAGCCGTTTTTAACAAAAGTTAATGTAAAAAATCGGTCATGTAAGAGTAAAATTGATGATTTTAAACAAATTTAAGTATATAATGTTAATACACAATCTTGGGAGGCGGGGTTAGTTCCCGCAAAAAATTAAAACCATAAAGAAGAAATGTTATTTATACATTAGTTGTTTGATGAAAATTTTTATAAATAACATTAGCATTTTAATTGAAAAGCAAATTGGAGGCATAAGTTGTTAGAACGCGGCTATATACAAATCTATACAGGTGACGGAAAAGGTAAAACTACCGCATCTTTGGGCTTAGCTATGAGAGCTTTGGGACATGGCTGGAAAGTTCTTATTATCCAATTTACAAAGGGTGATAGTGCGACTTCTTATGGCGAAATCGTTTCAGGTAATATGTTTCCTAATTTGGAAATCGTTCAATGCGGTATGGACAGAGTTGTTTACTCTCATAACGTTTGCCTTGAAGATTTCAAGGAAGCTAAAAAAGGCTGGGAATTAGCTAAAAAAGCTATTCAAAGCAACGAATATCAATTGATAATTTTGGATGAAATAAATATTGCAATCGCAATGAATATGCTTAAAGTTTCTGATGTAAAAGATGCTTTATTGCATAAACCTGAAACGTTGGAAATTGTTTTAACCGGACGATATGCTCATCCTGAGTTAAAAGCAATGGCTCACCTTGTTACGGAAATGAAACCGATTAAACACTATTTCGATATCGGTGTTATGGCAAGACAAGGTATTGAGTACTAGAGGATTTTCGGCAGAGTGGCGCATAGCGAAACTTGTGAGAGCAAATATCCTGATTAAGTGTTAATTTGCATCAGCAAATTAAAAACAAAAAGGAAAGCTATGCGTACCCGAATAATCCAAGATTGGATTTTTATGAAAAGAATTGCAATATTAGCACATTTTGACAAACAGGACATAATCGATGATTATGTTCTGTTTTATATTAACGAATTAAAAAAAGTTTGTTCGGATGTAATTTTTGTATCCTGTTGTGATTTATCGTCCGCTGAATTAGAAAAGTTAGATTGTCATAAAATTGCAGAAAAGCACAATGAATATGATTTTGGTTCGTATAAAAGAGGTTTTTTATACGCAAAAGAAAATAGTCTTCTTGAAAATTGTGATGAACTCTTGTTTACAAATGACAGCTGTTACGGACCTTTTAAACCTTTAGAAAAAATATTCTCGTCAATGGAAAATAAAACGTGTGATTTTTGGGGTATGACAAAAAATAAATATGCTTTTAAAATTATTAAAAACAGGACAAAAGACTGTTATATTCCGCATGTTCAAAGTTATTTTTTCGTTCTAAAGCAAAATGTATTTAATTCAAAAGTGTTTGATGATTTCATAACTTCAGTAAAAAATGAAAACAATAAAAATGCAGTTATTGAAAAATATGAAATTGGGTTGACAACAACTCTTGAAAAAGCAGGTTTTGTAAGTGATTTTGCCATAAAAGATTTTTACAAATACAATAATCCGACAGTTTATAAGTGGCGAAAATTGTATGAAAAAACAGATTTTCCTTTTGTAAAATGCTCTCTTTTACGCCTAAATAATACATTACATACGACAGTTGACGGCTGGCAGGAATTATTTACGCAAGAACAAATTGATTTAATAGAGAAAAATCTTTCTTATACTCAAAAAAGACGGATGAAACATTCTTGTCCGCGCATTATTAAAGAATTTGCGTTTAACCATTTCCCAAATAAAAAAATGAAATCAAGAATGGTTACAAGAGCTTTATTAAAAAGTGTTTTGTCATTTTTGACAGATTAAAACAGCGGTGATTTACGTTTTTTTATGCCCAGCAAAGTTTTTAAAAATCTTATGAAGGCAATAAAATATACTCTTAGTCTTACAAAACACATTTTTATTGTGCAAATCAATATAAAAAATAATAAATTTAATGACGGATTTTGCCTAAAAACCTTGTAATAAGCCATTATATTAACCATTTGATGTTTGTTTCGTTTTGGTTTTTTAATATAGCTGTTATCGTGTATTCGCCAATTTGTAAGCTTTTCTGATATGTAATCAAAATCATTTTTAAAAGCAAGGTTGATATACAGCCACCAATCAAAAAGGGCATCTGTTTTTGTATCAAAAAGTTCATCCGTTAGTAATTTTCTCTTAATCATTATACTTGAGAGAGTTAAAACAGGATTTTTTGTGTCAAATTTCCGAAATATATTTGCAGGGAAATTTATTTTTGATAATTCTCTTTCTGTTTTATCAACCTGTTTTTGAACTTCTTTTACCCACTCTTCATCTCCGATTAAATTAACGGAATTGAAAACGATATCTGCTTTTGTTTGTAATCGTTTTTCAAGAGAATTTGGTGTGATACTGTCGTCACTTTCAACAAATGCTATCCACTCGCCCTTTGCCTCTTTTAATGCTGTTTTAATTGATTCTTTGAGTCCCAGATTTTTTTCATTACATATTAACTTTATCCTTTGGTCGTTGCAATAGTTTTTTATAATTTCAACGGAATTATCACTTGATGCATCATCAACAATAATCAATTCCCAATCAGAAAAAGTCTGTGCAAGCACAGACTCTATCGTTTGTGAAATATATTCACTGTAATTATAACTTGTCGTAATTATTGTAATTTGTGGTGAAGAAGTATTATCCATTTATTCTACTCACAATCCGCTGTCTTGGATTTGCTCCACGCTCGGAAAGCTTTGCCTGCGTGCTTTGCACTTTCCGGCTCATTTTCCTCGCTATCCGGAATTTTATTCCGTACGCAAATCCGCTAAGCGCAACCTGAATAACCGCAGTTAGGACAGATGAAACATCCTTCAGCCATTTGAATTTTGTTACCGCACTCAGGGCATGTTACCGTTTTAATTTCTCCCGTCGGGTTGTATTCTTCAACTGTTGGTTCTTCTGTTTTTGCCTGTTCTTCAACCTTTGGTTCTTCTTTCTTTTTAGTTAAATTCATAGGTTGGAATTGACGGCAATTGTTTCTGTAAACTGTAATACCTTTCAAATCGTTTTCGTACGCAAGAACGTATGTATCTTCAATATCTTTTCTTGTAGCACTTTCAACGAAGTTTACAGTTTTTGAAACTGCGTTATCTGTATGTAATTGGAACGCAGCCTGCATTTTAACGTGCCAATACGGAGAAACGTCGTGAGCGGTTGCGAAAATATTTTTAGATTTTTCATCCACACCGTTAACATGTGCAATAGTACCGTCTTCTGAGATTTGACGCATAATTGCATCTGTGTAGAAACCATGTTCTTCAGCATATTTTTTGAAGATAGGATTAACTTCAAGCATTTCTGTTCCGTCCATTACGTTTCTCATAAATACAAGACCGAACAATGGCTCAATACCGCCTGATGCGCTTGCTATCATTGAAATTGTACCTGTTGGTGCGATACAAGTTGTTGTTGCGTTTCTGATACCGTATTTTTCAATTTCACTGTCAAGTTCTGCCCACATTTCGTCGGTAATCATTCCTGCTGATTTTCCTTTGTATTTTGTTTGAAGGAATTTTTGACCGTCATAAATGCTTCCTTTAAAATTGTGGAAACTTCCTCTTAACTTAGCTAATTCAATCGCCTCAACTTTTGAATGGTAATCAATAAATTCCATTACTTGAGCGGCAAGTTTTGTACCTTCTTCAGAATTATATGAAAGTTCTAATTTCATAAGCATATCAGCCCAACCCATTACGCCAAGTCCGATTTTTCTGTTGTTTTGTACCATTTCTGAAATTTGTGGCAGCGGATAATTATTCACTGTGATTACGTCATCAAGGAATTTGATAGAAAGTTTTGTAACTTCTTTTAATCTGTCCCAGTTAATTTTACCGTCTTCAACCATAAGTCCTAAGTTTATAGAACCTAAATTACAAGCCTCAAAAGGTAAAAGAGGAACTTCACCGCAAGGGTTTGTTGATTCGATTTCGCCTAAAAGCGGAGTAGGGTTATCTGCATTCATTTTGTCAATGAATATAATACCTGGTTCACCTGTTCTCCAAGCGTTATCAACGATTTTATCAAAAACTTCTTTTGCGTTTAATTTTCCTACAACTTCTTTTGTACTTGGATTTACAAGCTCGTAATCAGAGTTGTTTTTTACTGCATCCATAAATTTGTCGGTTAAAGCAACTGAAATATTAAAGTTGTTTAATCTTGAAGTATCGTTTTTGCAGTCAATAAATTCCAATACGTCAGGGTGGTCAACTCTCAAAATGCCCATGTTAGCTCCGCGTCTTGTTCCGCCTTGTTTTACAGCTTCAGTAGCGGCATTAAATACTTCCATGAATGATACGGGACCTGAAGATACACCCATTGTTGATTTTACAACACTGTTTTTTGCTCTCAAACGTGAGAATGAGAAACCTGTACCGCCACCTGATTTATGAATAAGTGCAGTATTTTTTATTGCTTCAAAAATACCTTCCAAAGAGTCTTCAACAGGAAGAACAAAACAAGCTGATAATTGACCGAGTTCACGACCGGCATTCATTAGTGTAGGTGAATTTGGCATGAAATAGCGTTTTGTAATCATTTCATAAAATTCATCAGCCAATTTTTTAGCATCTTCTTGTGTTTTTCCGTATTCCAATTCGGCTTTTGCAATAGAATCCGCAACACGTCTGAACATTGTTGCAGGTGTTTCTACACATTCTCCGTTTTTATCTCTTTTCAAGTATCTTTTTTCAAGAACTTTAATAGCATTTTCCGATAGATTTATCTTGTCTTGCATGTCTACACTCACAGTGACCTCCCTATATGATTTGTACAATAAAATTTAAAATTAAAATTTGTGATAGTATACCAATTCTATAACAAATTATATTCCATATCCATGACACATGTCCATATCTTAATAAAATGTTTACAAGAGAGATTTTGTTAATGTATAATCAGGATAAAGGAGTTTTTATGAGCAAAAAATCAGACAGAGCAAAAGAATTGTTTAAATCAGGCTGTAACTGTTCTCAATCGGTGTTAGGTGTATTTTGTGAAGAGTTAGGACTTGATTTTGAAACGGCGATGAAAATATCTTCATCTTTTGGCGGGGGAATGGGCAGAATGAGAGAAGTTTGCGGAACGGTAAGCGGAATGTTTATGGCTGCAGGACTTGCTTTTTCAACACCCGACAACAAAGCAGAACAATATAAAATCGTTCAGGAACTTGCAAAAAGATTTAAGGATAAAAACGGAAGTATTATTTGCAGAGAGCTTTTAAACGGTATTGAAAGCTCATCTTCACCAACACCAAGCGAAAGAACGGAAACTTATTATAAAAAACGTCCATGTGTAGAGCTTGTTGGTGATTCTGTTGAAATTTTAGAACAATTTATAGAAGAACAACAAACAATAAAAAACTCCCTATAATCGGGAGTTTTTGTTTTAAAAAGGCGACACCCAGATTCGAACTGGGGGATAAAAGCTTTGCAGGCTTCTGCCTTACCACTTGGCCATGTCGCCGTAAATGTTTAATTGAAGTAACTACATGATATTGTAATCAAAAATTTTTGTCAATAAGCGTTTGATTTAAAATATATTTGTGCAATAATTAAATTAAACCAGTTTAGACTTATTATCAATCAGTTATACGTATAGAAAAAAGGAGATTAAGAATGACCGGAAGTCAAACAAAAGTCGATTTTTCAAAGATTGATGAAATTATCACCAATTGCGGCGGTAAAAAATCAAATTTGATAGCGATTTTGCAAAAAGTTCAGGAAGTTTACCGATACCTGCCTGAAGATGCAATGATTTACATCGGAACAAAAATGGAAGGTTTATCACCTGCCACAGTATTCGGCGTAGCTACATTCTATGCACAATTTTCATTAGATCCGAAAGGTAAATATGAAATTAGATGTTGCGACGGAACAGCATGCCACGTTAGAGGTTCAATGCCTGTATTAAACGCAATCAAAGCAAGATTAGACCTGAAAGACGGTAAATTTACTACCGATGATGGTCTTTTTTCTTTAGAAACCGTTAGCTGTTTAGGTGCTTGTGGTTTAGCTCCCGTTGTTATGGTAAACGATAAAGTTTATCCTCAAATGACATCTGATGCAATCAAAGTAGTTTTAGATACTATTCTTCAGGAGGAAAATAAATAATGGAAT
>CAJOPF010000160.1 GCA_905236205.1 Candidatus Gastranaerophilales bacterium | reverse complement strand
TCCAAAATCATCCCATTGTTGAATGTTTGACATCATTGATTGTGGATTCATCATGCCTACGCCCATTCCGTAGCCCATGCCCATTCCCATTCCGGTAGGATCCATAGCCATTGCCATATTTGAATAAGCATTCATAAGTGGCATATCCATAATGCTCATACCGTTAAAATTAACTGTCATAATTTGTGAACCTCCAAAAAGCTCGCGTTCTATTCAAAACCATTAAACCGTTTGTAAAAATACCAGTTTTACCTGTATAAAAGTATCTTAATATCCTTACATTTAGATAAAGTATTTTGAGATTCAATAATTGCCATGTTTTTGACGATTTATTAAGTTTTGTTAATGAGATAAAAAAAGCCTTCATTTTTATCATACTAATGAAGGCACTAATCAGTAAAAGAGACATCAATAAAAGTGTGGCACATGTTTTTACTGATTTCAAATTTAAGAATATTTATTGGACGGCTGTTAATATTTAATTTATAATTTTACTATGAAATATTTTCTTATAGTGATATGCGTTATATTTATGAGTTTGCCGTTAGCTGCGGAAGAAATGACAAAATCTCAGCAGGCTGTTGCCTACTATAATGACAACAATATTGAGCAGGCAATTAAGATTCTTCAATCAATACCTGAAGACGAAAAGAATGCGGAAGATTGGTTATTGATGGGAAACCTTCTGCAAGATAATGACCAAAATGCAGAAGCTGTTTTTATGTATAAACGCTCAATTTTAACCGATAAAAAATATTATAAGCCATATTACAATTTGGCAAATATATACCTTAGCGAAGAAAGACCTTTAATGGCAATAGACAACTACAAAACCGTAACTCATCTTAAACCTGATTTTCCTTATGCATATTACAATATGGGATGTGCTTATTTAAGACTCGGAGATATAAAAAAAGCGAAAAAATATTTTGCAAAAGCCGTTGAATTAAAAAATACTGAACCTGATTTTCAATATAATTTGGCTTATTGCTATAAAAAGTTGAATAAACCTAAACAAGCAAGTAAACATCTTGAATTTTACAACAAGTTAATCGAAACAAATTAAGATATTTATACAAACTTGCGTGTAAAAAAATAAGATACTAATATATATACATGGGTAAAATTTTAGACATAATTATAAAAATATTTACGGTACTGTTTGTACTGTTTTTGTTATACTGCTTAACGATAGGCAGAGATTTCGGAAAACAGCAAATAAATAAAATTGTAGGCATGTATCATGTTAATTTGGGTGATAAAGCATTCAAAGAACATAACATGCAACAGGCAATAAATTCTTATCAAACAGCTCTTGAACTTTTCCCCGGACACTATGAAGCTTGGTTAAACCTTGGCAATATTTATGTTGCTTATGAAGATTATTTTTCAGCCACACAAGCGTACGAAAATGCAATTATGGCAAAAAATAATTATACACAGGCAAGAATGAATCTGGGAATAATAACGGCAGAAAAACTCGGAGATTTTGACGGAGCTATTAACCAATATAAGGCGATAATATCCTCAAAACCACGTTTAATTACAATACCTTTTGTATATGATAATAGAAAAAGCGAAACCGCAAACAAAGCAATAGCATATTACAATATGGGTAAAGCATACTCACAAAAAGCCTTTTATATTCCTAAAGAAAATAAAAGTGAAAAGGATGAATTATTAAATAAAGCATTAACAGCCTATGAAAATGCCGTAAACATAGTTAAAAATGACTACAACATGCTTTATAACCTTGCTCTTACATACCATATAATTGGAGATTACAGACACGCAGGACAATATTACTGCGAGGCAATTAAAACAGAGCCTATGAATTATGAAGCGCATTATAATTTGGGACTTATGCTAAGACACTTACATCAGGATACATACGCAATAGACGAACTGGAAAAGGCTGCCGTATTATCTTCAAGCAAATATCAAAATAACTCAAAATATATTTTTGATATACTGAGTTCTGTATCAATGAGCGCTCTGCAAAAAGGAGTATCCACAAAGATTACCGACGAAGACAAGGAAAAATCCGATTCATCAGAAGAAAATAAAACAAATACAAAAGAAGAAGATGATGATGAAAGTGAAAATTCATTTATTGAAAGTTTTAGAAAATGCAATTCCAGAGATTTATTTAAGTTGAATTAGTATAAGGTGATGAATTGAAAGCAATAGCATACATTTGCAGTTACGAACAAAATTATGAGTCGGCGGAAAAAGAACTTTCCGAGCAAAAAAACGCTATACAAGATTTTTGTAAAAGCCACGATATTGATTTAGTGGAAATTCATACTGAAACGTCATTTAAAGACGATTTTAAACCTATATTGCTTAATATAATGAGTACAGTTCATAACAACTGCGACGGGATAATAATGCAAACACCCGATATAATAAGCAGAAATAAAGATTTTCGTGATTGGGTAACAGATGAATTTAAGAGATTAAAAACAGAAATTATATTCACACAATTAGAAAAAACGCCACAGTTTGAAAATAAAAGTATATTTAAAATAAAAGAAAATATTAAAAATATTCCGTCATTACCCGAAATTATTACAAAATCAATTGAAATAATGCAGGACGAAAATACATCAGCAGAGCAGCTTGCAAAAATAATTTCAAATGACATAGGTTTGACGGCAAGAGTTCTGAAACTGGTAAATTCTTCTTATTACGGATTTCCAAAACAAATATCAACAATTCGTCAGGCAATAACTATACTCGGATTTACGACTATAAAGGGAATTATTATATCAGCAAGTGTATTTAAGATTTTTTCCGACAAAGATAATAATTATCCGTTTAATTACAAAAATTTCTGGAAACACTCGCTTATCACAGCATCAACGGCAAAAAAAATTGCTGAAAAAATAAATTATAAAATGTCTGAAGACATATTTACCGCAGCCTTTTTACACAATATAGGCAAAATAATACTTGCTCGTTATGATAAAGATAATTACGCAAAAGTTCTCAATGACAATAATTTAACGGAAGAAGAATACATTAAAAACGAGGAAAAATACTGTGGTTTAAACCATTGTGAAATAGGAAATCTCGTAGCATATTCGTGGAATTTGCCTGAAATCTTCTGTGATATTATAAGATATCACCATACCCCACAAAAAAGTACCTTTCAAAAAGAATGTTATATTACAAACCTTGCTGATTTGATAGCAAAATATTCGGATAGTAACAAAAAATTAAATATTGATAATATTACTTCAGATATACTTGAAAAAATAAATATTTCGGATGACAATGTTATTGAGATATGTGAGGAAATGAGAAACGTCGCAGGCGAGATTAGTGATATAGACAGTTTCTTTAATTGATAGAAAGGGTTATCATGAGCGAAGCATTTGAACAAGAAAATGTAAACTCCAAAGAATTAAATTTTTTATCGCAAGTTTCCATAGGTTTAACGCAAAACTCTGAACCTCAGGATATTATTCAATCTCTTTCTAATGCTTTCAGAAGTATTATTAAACTTGAAGATTTGAACGTATATATTTATGATGAAAACACTCAAACACTTAGAGATTACACTAAAAGCTGGATTGTAATAGATGAAATTCACGAAAAATCATATACGGATAAACTATATCAAGTAGTTAAAACCTCAAAATATGATGACTTCTTAATAAATGACAACAGCATTAACATAAAAGACTTTTGGGACATAAACAAGTACATAAGCACCCGTAAGAATACCATTCTGTTTCCGTTAATGAAGGGCGATATGCCTTACGGTATTATTGAATTGGTCATAAATCTTACAATGTCAGACATTTTGACAATAGACTTCTTTAAAGCCCTGATTATTGCAGCATATCAAATATCATTAAAAATTCAAAACAAGGTTTTGGCAGATAAAATGCAAGCAAACATTGATTTCCACGAATCAATGAAGAATATTGCAAAAATTATTGAAACTCAATACGATTTAAGCTATATTATTCCGCTTATCGGTGAAATGATTGATAAATTTATATCAGACCACTTGATATATATATTCTTGAAACAAAATGACGAATACAAACTTGCATGGCCATCAGAATGCAGAGACAGCAAGATATTTGACATGGTTAAAAATATAAAAGCTGATTCTCAATACATTCTTGCCGAAGATAATAAAATCGGGTTATTCCCTCTAATTGCTGCTGATTCATCTATCTTGGGTGTTATTGTTGCTCACAGCCATGTAGATAAACTTTCACAAAGAGAAATTGACTACATTGACCAATTAACAAAACAATCTTCAATAACTATTCAACGTGCAAATATGTATGTGGAAGTTCTTCAACACGCAACACTTGATGCATTAACAGGCTTGAATAACAGAAGACAATTTGAAGTAAGACTTAAACAGGAAGTTGCGGCAGCTAAACGTCAAAAACATAAGCTATGCGCAATAATGCTTGATATTGACTTCTTCAAAAAAGTAAACGATAACTACGGTCACGCTGTCGGAGACGAAGTTTTAAAGAATGTAGCAGAAATTATTAAAACAAGTTTAAGAGAATCCGATATTCCGTCAAGATACGGTGGTGAGGAATTTGCAATACTTCTTCCTTACACTAAACTCGAAGAAGCCGCAACAGTAGCTCAACGTCTGCGCAGTAATGTAGAAGCAAAACACGTTGATTTAACAGAAGTAAAAGATGCAAAAATCAAAGAAATTCAGGTAACAATAAGCGTTGGTGTATACGAATATAAAGATGGCGATGAACCGCAACAATTATATACTAAAGCAGATAAAGCACTTTACTACGCAAAAGAACACGGAAGAAATAAAGTTATCATAAACAGAGGCTAATATGAATTCTTTTGAAATTCTTTGCAATTCAATTGAAGATACTAAAGACTTTGCCTGTAAATTTTCACCTTTACTTGAAAAAGGTTGTTTTATAAATCTGTTTGGAGAAATAGGAGCGGGAAAAACAGCGTTAGTCAAACTAATCGCAGAACAAATGGGCATAGAAGAACACGTAACAAGTCCAAGCTTTGTAATTTTAAACGAATATCATACTGGTAAAATTCCCGTTTACCATTTTGACCTTTACAGACTTGAAAATGTTGGAGTAAAAACTATTTGCGACGAGCTTAGAGAATATTCAGAGGGTAATATTTTGACCTTTGTAGAATGGGCAGAATTTTCGCAGGATGAAATCCCGTTTAACAGAATTGAAATCAACGTAAAATATGAAGATAACGACGCACGTTTATACAAATTGATTTCGTACGGAGAAAAAGAAGATAATATCATTAAGGAGTTGAAAAAATGTTACTAACATTTGACACTTGCCTTGATAAAACATACATAGGACTGGCAGATAAAAAAACAAATTTTAAAGATACGATTATTGTTGAAAATGAGGGCAACAAATATCATTCAGCCTTTTTGATATCAAATATAAGGGATATATTAAAAAAACATAATCTCACACCAAATGATATTACTACAATAGCCACAGATATTGGTCCAGGAAGTTTTACAGGAATAAGGGCATGTATGACGGTTGCAAAAGTCATGGCACAGCAACTAAATATCAAAATAACAGGGGTTTCGTCACTTGAAATTCTTTCAAAAATAAAAAAAACAGAGAACACTCCTTTAGTTTTGCTTGATGCAAGAAAAAATAAAGTCTACGTTTGGGAAAAACAAATTTTAGGAGCTATTCCGACAGAAGAAGTCCAAGAAAAAGTCAAAGCAGGTAAATATTCTTTAATCACTGATGATTCGATGTTTGAAATATTTTCCCCAATTACTGACGATATAGTTTCATACACTCAAATAAATCCTAATTTAGCAGAAATATTAACAGACATTTCGTTTAAAAAAGAAGCGGTGAATTGGGAAGATTTAACTCCTCTGTACATTCAACCGCCTCCTGTTTTCGGAAAATAAAATTCTACATCTCGCTTAAAAGAACTTTGTCTAATTTATTTCGGTAAAAATCAGTGTTAATATTTAATCTTTTACCGATATCGAGAAGTATTTCTATGAAATTTTTATCGCTTTCATCTTTTAAGTCTTTAATATTATCGATATATTCGCCGAGTTTATGGAAAATTCTGTTAAAATAAGTATTTTGAGCTTCTGAAATATCAACTTTCAAATCCAGTTTTTCAATAAAATCAAATATTTCAATAATTACCTCAGCCTGATGAAATTCTATACTATTTGCAAGTCTGTTTATATTTTGCAAAAGCTTATGGCTAAAGATTTTAGAAGTAGGTTCTTTGTCAATTTTAATACCAAATTTTTTCGCTTCAAATGAAATATCCGCAGCCTTTTGTATAATATCGGGATCTAAAAACAAATTTGAATCATTCATTAAATTATTAAATTGTCTGCCAAGAGCATATCCTGCAGCCAGTTTAAATTCATCAGGAACACTTAGTCCCAAGGTTTGCATTTGATATATTGAAGCTTTACCATCGTTATACAAATCTTCGTAAGTTTGAGCAAATTTGTCCATTTTATCACGTAATAAAATTTCAAGAATTTTGCGACGTTCCTCAATGAAAATATCCTTCAACGTAAAATATTCTTTGCCAAAATATTCGTCAATTGCACGAATTATTTCCGTAATAGGATTGATTAAGAAACTTTTTACAAGTTCTTTCTGTATTCTTGTATATTCTGCATCCGTCGAAAATTCTTTTATTGCACAATGGAAATCTCCGCCCTGATATTGCATCAAAGCAAAAACTAAATTTGATTTCTTCAACGTAATTTTTGAAGAAATTTCAATGTTTCCTATTACAAAGTTAGCATTACCTTTTTCAACTTTTTTATAAGAATTTTTCTTAATTTTATAGCAATAAATATCTTCTTCATCATCAAAATCCTGATATAAAGAGGATATAGCCCAAAGAGAAGCTATTTGTTTATAAGTAACAACAGAAGGTTTTACAAAACGTTCAAAAATATCTTTGCCGTTTCCGTACTCTTTGAAATTACTCTGAGCTTCACTTAATATATCAAGGAATTTGCTTTCATAATTTTTATTTGAAAAATGGGCAGCCAGTTGAATTGCACGTGCAGCATATTTCATAATTTGAGTGGTTTCAATTCCTGATATTTCGGAGAAAAACCAACCACAGCTGGTATACATAAGCATAGCCTGACGCTGCATTTCCAATAATTCCATACCTTTGACTCTATCTTCATCACTAAGTCCTGATAGGAAATTTTCATTTTGGAAAGTTTTAATAACCCGTTCAGCTCTGTTTAAAATAACATCAATATATTTATTTCTAACGTCCCAGCAGTCATATTTAAAATATTTTTTACCTTCTTCTTCAAACAGAACACTTATTTCATCTCTAAGATAATCCAAAGCTTCTCTTAAAGGCTTCCGCCACTTCTGATTCCAACCGGGATGACCGCCTGTTGAACAACCGCAATCTTCTTTCCAACGACCGACACCATGGAAACAACTCCAAGAAGAAGCTTGTTTTATATCAACTTCCCAATCACTACGGTATTTTTCCAAATATTCGCCGTAATTTACAATTTCAAAACCTTCATCCTCAGCTTTAACTTTTACCACGTAAGCCAAAGCCATATCACCGAATTTTGTGTGATGTCCGTAGCTTTCACCATCAGTAGCAATATTTATGAGTTGGTCGTAATCTCTTGCACAAGAAACGCCTTCTTTTAAACGTCTGACAAACTTATTACCGTCTTTTAAAAGTTCATCAAAAGCAACTGATTTTGAAATAGCCCCGTCATAAAAGAATAAATCAATATATTTTCCTGGGGCAGATTTAATATAATATCTGTAAGAGCGTGCAGGGTCAATGTTGCCCCAACTTACATCCTGCCAATTAGAATCAGGTATTCTTTTAACACGTTGAGCCTGATATGGAGATAATATTGTAAATTTAATATCATTTTCTACAAGAACACGTAAAGTATCATCATCCACAGCCGTTTCAGCAAGCCACATGCCCTCCGGTTTTCTTCCGAAGCGATATACAAAATCTTTTATGCCCCATTTTACCTGAGTTTGTTTATCATGTTCATTTGCAAGAGGCATAATCATGTGATTATACACTTGTGCTATGGCATTACCATGCCCGTTATGCTCGGAAACACTTTTAATATCAGCCTTAATAATTCTATCGTACGCAATAGGAGAAAAATCCTGCATCCAGGACAATAATGTCGGTCCGAAATTAAAACTCATCCTTTCATAGTTATTAACAACATTTAAAATTCTGTTTCTGTTATCAACAATTTTAGAAACTGAATTAGGATTATAACATTCATAATTTACCCTTTCGTTCCAGTCGTGAAAAGGTAAGGCACTATCTTGAAGTTCAATTGCTTCCAACCAAGGATTTTCTCTTGGCGGTTGATAAAAGTGACCATGTATAGCCAAAAAATTTTTATTACCCATAAACTACCCCCAACTTAAAACAAGTTTACCATAGGATGAGTTTTTATCATTCCTACATTTGACCTATTTAGCACTGTTTTTGCTGTTATTTTTTGTCTTTGAAGAAATAATCTTAAAATCTTCAACATCAAGCCAAGCATCGCCCAATGCATTTGAAAAAACAAGTCCCGAATATTCAATAACATCATCTGTTTCCAAATCGATATATTTTTCAGCCATTTCACGTTTCATAAAATTTTTCAATTCGGAAAGAGGAATATCATTTTGAGCATCATCACGTCTTATTAAAAACGTAATATATTTCTCAGAACTTCTTAATGCGGGTTTATAATCAAGTCCCAAACTTGAAAATTTATCGAATTTAGCGGTAATTTTTATTCTCTTGTTTAAATACGCATTGGGATTTTTTACGACATCCAATGCTTTAACAGGTGTATATGTGTATGCTGCAGGTTTTGTCTGAACAGCAGCAGAAGTTTTTGTAACGGTAGTACCTGTCGCAGCCATCAGAGATGATGAAGACAATCCGCAAAATGCAAACAACAATAATGTACCTGCTATAATATTATTTTTTTTCATTATTTACCCTTTCGTTTTTACAACTTTAATTTTACCATAAGAAAAATTATTTTATATTACCCACACATCTTGAATTCAAATAATTTGTTAATATTATCGGTATAAAATTTGCTTTCAAAGCGCTAAAATCAAATACAAACTCATTTATACCCGCCGTAACATATTTATCTGCCATATCATAATCTTCCGCAATATAATCTTCAAACATGTGCATTCTGCAAAAACCGTCGCATGTAAAAGGAAAAGATTTATTTAAAGAAGGGTCTTTCAGAGCAAATCCGCCTCTGTGGCAAGGAGCTTTACAGGATAATCTTGAAACAACCGCACTGTCACTATTCAAGGGACAAAGTCCCATTGACGGAACTCTGACGTTTCCCGCAATTGTAATTTTTTTATTAGGGATAACTGATTTTATTTTCTTTAATGTTAAAATTGAACTTTCAGACTGCGGTGTAAAATCAATTGTGCTGATAGGATGAAGATTATTCAAACATTTTATTGCAATACTGCTTGATAGATTTACCCCCTGACCTATTTCAACAGGAATCCTTGCCATATCCGCATCATTTATTACAGCCCAAAAATATCCTATATTATTTATAATTAAAGAAGATGCACAAGGCTCAAACAGAACAAGAGACTTACAATATTCGTATACCCTGTCAAAATCCCTTTCTATCAATATTCTCGGAGTTGACAATTCAAATTTTATATTATTACTTTTGCAGAATTTTTTTACTTTTTTAATAACCGTTTCAAAGCTGTTCACAGACAAATCTGATGTAGATACGATTTCTCCGTATTCTATCGCGTCAACAGGATTAAAACCTAATTTTGTAATGAACTTCTTAAGAGCTTTCAAATGTTCCAGTTCTGAAAGCCGCAGACAAATTTTATATTTATCTTCTTTAATATATTTTATATCATTTCTCAATTTTGTTTTGTTTGCAGTCCACTCAAAATCATGGATATTGCGGCTGAATTTAAAATCACTTCCTTCTGCGCTCATTACCTCACCGCAAAAATGATTTGTCTGATAAGTACATTTTCTTACGTGCTTAAACGGTAATTTTTGATTTTTAAAAATTTTTGGTTTGTCCAATATTTTTTCAACCAACTTAATACCTTCCAAGATTTCCTCGGAAGAATTAAATTTACCCTTTATAACAACCTCATCAATCGCGTTTAATTTTTCCATATCCTCAGCAAACCAAGGCAAATTATCAGAATCGACAGCCAACGGCAAATTTGTATATTTTTTTATCTTTACAATGTTTTTCAGGTATA
The DNA here is from genome assembly GCA_905236205.1 of Candidatus Gastranaerophilales bacterium. Taxonomy (GTDB): domain Bacteria; phylum Cyanobacteriota; class Vampirovibrionia; order Gastranaerophilales; family Gastranaerophilaceae; genus UBA6984. The sequence continues at coordinate 2,703 of CAJOPF010000160.1, read as the reverse complement.
TTTCTTCCGTCAAAATAACCTCATCAATTTTGTGAAAATTATTCATAAAATCAATACCCGAAAGATTATGAATATCAAAATAAGAATCAATAATAACCTCAAAAGGCAGAGAATAAATTTTTATAGCTTCCAAAACGGAAAAACTGTTTATAAAAATACCGTTTATATCAGTAGTTTTAAGGAATTTTATCATTTTTTTAACTGAAGATATGTCCTCTTCCGTAATATTGTGCTTAAAATTAACATAAATTTTGCAATTATTACGCTTTGCAACATTAACAAAATCATTGATGTGCTCAAAATTACCATCCATAAATTTTGTATGATAAACATAAAATTTACGGCAAGAGGTATGCTTTACAAAGGTTTCGATATCCTGAGGCGTTTTTATGGGAGCGACAATTCCAACTTTTTTCATGAGAACATTATACAATTACAAAATTTTTTTTGAATATTTTGTTAAAAAATTTAATGGGGCATGGTTTTTTTTATATTATGTGTGATACTATATAAATATATATATTGTATGATTGGTAAGGAGTGTTTATAAAGTACAAAAGCCAATCATAGGGAAAATACAACTATACACAGAAATTGGGAAAATGATTAGCGGATTTAGTAACGAAAGAGTAAGTTATAACAGAACAAGGTACCTTAATTTTCCGTCTACTTTGACAGAAAATGTACCAAGTATCAGTAAACCTACCGTTCATGTAATTAAAATAAGATTTAATAATATATTCAAAAATGAAAAAGCTCTGTTTGCTGCTATTTCAGTTTCGTTGAGTTTAATTTCATTATTCATCGGTTATGCACTGTACTCTTGGTACCAAGATTTTAGTGCCGACGAAATGGTATCAGCACAAAATACAGCTGCTATCGAAGAATTGAAGTCTATTCAGGCTGAAGATGCCGGTATAACGGTTATGAATAAATCGACATACGGTGCACCTTCAGGAGCGTCCGAACAAGGCGGAAATTATTTGTCTTTTAACAACGGCGGTGGAACAGATCCGGGAAGTTTGCTTATGGCAAGTAATAATCAAGGAACACAGGGAAAAGAAGTTTTAACTTCAAAAAGAGCCGTAGTTGATATTGATGAAAAAACATCGGTAAATCCTTTTTTACCTGTTTCCGATATACAGGAAACTAAGACTGTAAAAAAAGTGGTAAAACCAAATCCGAATTACATATTACCACCTACAACGCTTGGGGTAAATTCTCCTGCAAATCTTCTTTTGCAAACATCTATATCAGGTATTATGTATGATTCTTATAATCCATCCGCAATCATAAAGATACGTGACACTGATTATCTGGTAAGAAAAGGTGATGAAATAAACGGATACAAAGTTTTAAACATTCAGCCAAAAACAGTTACCGTAAAACTTGGTGCTAATGTTTTTGAAGCACCTATAGGTATCATTTTGGCGAACTTACATGGAAACAATAATACAAGTACAGTAAATCTGAACACCAGATTTGGAGGACCTTACAATAAACGTTAAAAAATAAATTATCGGGAGTAGATATAATGGGAAAACAAAATAAAAGACTATGGGGAATAGTTCTTGCATTAGCATTGGTAACAATACTGACGACATCGCTTGCATTTGCGGGTGATAATCGTGTTGCAGTAGCACAAAACAGACCTGTAATCAGAGGAAACAGTTCTGAAGTTATAGACTTGAGGGGTTCAACAAATATTTCAAGAAAAAATCCTCGAATAACTCTAAGCTTAAAAAATACTGATGTTAAGCCTGTATTGAGAATGTTTGCCGATAAAGCAGGGGTAAACCTTATATTACACCCGTCAGTTAAAGGTTTTGTAAACCTTGATTTGGTAAATGTTCCGTTAAATGATGCTTTTAGAATGGTTTTACAAATAACTGACCTTACTTACACTCAGGATGGAAACACTATAATCGTTTCTTCAAGTGAGTTTGCAAGAACATCAGGTATTTCAAAACAAGCTATCAATACAATTCCTATTAACTATGTAGACGCATCACTAATTGCAAATTTCTTAAACCAAAACATATTTTCAAAGAAAACTCCGGGATTATCCAATTGGGACGTAGTAGTAACAAACGCAACAAGAAATGAGCTTATGGTTTTCGGTACACAAAATGACCTTGCCATGGTTAAAAAAGTTGTTGCAAAATTGGATGTTCCGCCTTTAAATACAACATTCACAGTAAAACATACAACTCCTGCCGAAATGGCACAGTTAGTATGCAAAATGTTAATGATGACTCAAAGTCCGCTTGACCAAGGTTCACAATCAATACAATGGGATTATTCAACAAAGGTTACACCAAGCCTTAATGATGGTTTAAACCAGCTTGAACAGCTTAATGATTTAATGAAATCGTTTGGTGATGGTGTTAATACTGGTATGGCAGCAAATATTCCAAGCAAGAAAAAATTTGCATTTCCTAAATTTAACTCAGGAACAGTAACAGGTTTCGCATCCGAATCAGGTGGCGGTTCATCAGGCGGTAGCTCAGGAGGTTCGTCAGGCGGAAGTTCAGGTGGCGGTGGCGGCACTATACAACTTGGACGTAACGTTGTTGCATGCACGCTTGGTGGAACAACCACAGGCAGTGCAGGTGGCGCTGGTGGCAGTGCAGGTGGCGCTGGTGGCAGTGCAGGTGGTGCTGCAGGTGGTGCTGCAGGTGCAGGTGGCGCTAGCGGCGGTAT
>CAJOPF010000159.1 GCA_905236205.1 Candidatus Gastranaerophilales bacterium | reverse complement strand
GTGCGCTACCCCTGCGCCACAAAGGCTTGTCTAGTCCATACCCTTAAGGCTTTGTCAAAAAACAAGCCGGCAATAGGAATCGAACCTACAACCTACGGTTTACAAAACCGTTGCTCTACCGTTGAGCTATGCCGGCACTTGTTGTTTCCTGACAGTTTTGCTTTGCTCTTTTTTTGATGAACACTGATTACGCTGAGCTCGGCAAACTTCGTAAATAAATATTATCAAAAATTTTTCAGGTTGTCAACTTAAATTTTTATAACAGATTAAAAGAATATTTTTCTGTTATTGCCATTACTTTTTTTTTCATGTACCATGTTTATAAATGGTCAACGAACAAAAAAAATTATCTATAGCTTTCTATTGGCACATGCATCAGCCTTCTTATAAATTAAGTCAAGAGAGTGATTATTTGCTACCTTGGGTTAGAATGCATGCCGTCAAGGATTATTTGGATATGGTTTTGTTGATGAACGAGTTTCCAAAATTAAAATTGAATTTTAATCTCGTTCCTATGTTGTTACAATCTCTTAATGATTATGCAGAAAAAATTTTCCAAGATGTCCACTCAAGATTAACTTTGACAGATGTCGAAAATTTATCGGATGACGATAAAAGATTTATTTTAAGTAACTTCTTTGATGCGAATTTTAATTCTATGATATCTCATCACGAAGCATACAAAAATTTGTATGAAAAACGTGTGGTACAAAATGTTTATGAGATTGACGCTTATTCAAATCAGGAATATGCTGATATAATGGCGTGGTTTAATTTGGCTTGGTTTGATCCTATTTATGCTGATATTTACCCTGAGTTGAAACAATTGGCAGATAAAGGTTATGGTTACACGCTTGAAGACAGAGAAACTATTTTAAAATATCAATATGAGATTATAAAGCAGATTATTCCTACATATAAAAAATTTCTTGAAGAAGGTAAAATCGAAATTTCAACAAGTCCTATGTATCATCCGATTTTGCCTATTTTACTTGATATAAAATGCGCACACAGAAATATTCCTAATCCGGAAGTGCTTCCAAGTAATTTGAAAATGGCGAAAGATGCTATTGCTCAAACAAAGTTGGCTTTAGATAAAATGGAAGAAATTTTCGGTAAACGTCCTAAAGGTATTTGGCCGCCTGAACATTGTGTAAGCGCAAAGACATTGGAGATGCTTTCAGATATAGGCGTGGAATGGACAATAACTGATGAAGGTATTCTTGCAAATTCTATAAATTTTGATTTTGTAAGAGATTTTAGAGGACATTTAGCTGACCCTTATCATTTGCTAAAGCCTTATGAATATAAAACAAAGAGTTCAAAAATAAACGTTATTTTCAGAGATTCAATGATTCCGAACTTGATTAGTTTTGAATATCCTAACACCGATTCAAAAAAGGCAGCGAGTGATTTGTATGACAGAATAAAGGTTATTCAAAGTAAGATTTTTGCATCTCCTGATGACTCACATTTGCTTACAATAGCTTTGGACGGCGAAAATTCTTGGGAAAACTATGAAGATGACGGTTCTGAATTTTTAAGAGAAATTTACGGACTTATCGAAAGAGATACCACCTTAGAAACTGTTTTGATAAGCGATTATATCAATAAAGATAAAAATATAAAACCGTTATCTAAAATATATTCAGGCTCTTGGATTAACAGGAATTTCCAATTGTGGATAGGAGAACCGACGAAAAATCAGGCATGGAATGCCCTAAAACGAACCAGAGATGATTTTATGAGATTTATAACAGTAAATCCAAACCATGAAAATATTGAAAAAGCACGTCACGAAATTTATATCGCTGAAGGTAGCGACTGGTTCTGGTGGTATGGTGAGCCAAATCATTCAGGTCAAGACCATATTTTTGATTATTTGTTCAGAGAACATTTGAGAAATGTTTATAAGTTGTTTGATTTGCAGGTTCCGACGTATTTGAATATGCCGTTTGCAACGTCAAACAGTCCGTCAAGCCTTCCTACATCAACAATTACTCCTGCGATGGACGGACAGGATAAAATTGATGATGAATGGCTTAATGCGGGTATTATAAAATTGCCTGATATACCTTATTCGGAAGACTTGAACTTATTTGAAAAAATTAAATTTGGTTTTGATAAAGATAATTTATATCTAAGATTTTATATAGATGAAGAAGCAAAGAGTAATAATACTCAGGCAATAAGGCAGATGTATATATATTTGCGTAACAGGTCTCATTTAAACAACCTTTCGCACATAAGGCTGTTGAGTAAGACGGAAGATATTTACCAGCTTATAAAAGAAAAGTTTGGAAATGAAATTAAAATATCTTTTGTTAACGGTTTACTAAGACCTTTGCAATTTTCAAAGTCAATGTCAAACGGTTTATGGTGTATCCACAGCGGTGAAAATATAAAAGTTGCATACGATAATGTTATAGATATAAGTATCCCGTTTGATGAAATTGATGTTGCAGAAGGTGAAATGGTAGAATTTTTCTTTGCTCCTGCAGATTCGGAAATAATGGAAAGCGCTGTTCCTCAGGAATTATTACTGACCATGCAAAGACCTTGCACTAACCAGTAATTTATTATTTACAAGTAGTATTTGTTACACCGTCAAGAGTTATAGATGTATTATTTTTACACTTGCCATCACTAGGATTAACTTTCAAATAATCCATATTACCAAATAGTATTATCCAGGCGGATGCAGCATCTCTTAAATAAACTTCTTGCATAAAAAAGGCAGGACTGGTTTCAAAATCCTTGTAATAACGAGGGTATATACTTCTTGTTCCATTATTTGTTTCAATTGTAAATTCAAATAAATCATTGCCATAATCTGTTTTTCCTTTATTAGGACCATCGATGTCGACAAGTATCACATAAGAACCAATAGAAACTGATGTTCCGTCAGCAGTGATTACTTTATAGCAAGCTGTTTCTTTATCGTCACCACCTTTAAAACAGCCCTTTCCTGACAGCAGTTCACAGTTTTTAGATATTTTCATAAATTCTGTTATACGTTCCCCTCTTCGTTTATTTTTAATATCTTCTGAGGAGAGATTTACAAACCAATCATCATAAGGACCATAAACAGCCTGTGCTCTTCCAAAAGCATCATTAAGGTTTTGATAAATCTTCTTTACTTTTGCAACTTTTCTTTATCACCTGTTGAACTGTTTAGGTTTGGCAGCGTCAGTGCTGATACAATACCGATTACACCCATTACGATTAGAGTTTCAGCTAAAGTAAAAGCGAAAGATTTTTTAGTGAATTGTGAGTAGTGAGTGGTGAGTTGACAGTTAACTGACCTAAGTCCACACAAAATAAATTTTAGTAATTTAGTAATTTTATTGTCAAAAAATCTAAAGCACTTGTTATTAGAGAGTTCTACTCCTTTTTTATGTTGTAATTCAGTATTCATCGCACTTTTCTCCTTTTTGATTTTATTATCTTTTATTTTTATGTGTTTGTCAAGCGTTTATTGTTAATATTAAATATTTTGATATGGCTGTCGTAATAAATACGTTATGACAAACCTGCACTCAAAAATGATATTCAGTTCACAAACTTCTGTTCAAACACCTTAGTGGCAGATTGTTTCGGAGCTTTATTGTCTTTATATCTAGTAAATTATCTGTATATAAACAGTTCTTGTTCTTGCTTTGTTATCAAAATCTATCAGAACTACCTGCTGCCACGTTCCAAGCTGCAGAGCTCCGTCAATTAACGGTATTGATAAAGAGTTACCCATAATCGCTGCTCTGACGTGAGCATAACCGTTGCCGTCGTGCCACATTTCATCGTGATGATATTCTATACTTTGCGGCGCAATTCTATCCAAAGCTTCGGGTAAATCCACCAACAGCCCGGGTTCAAATTCTATCGTCGTTAATGATGCCGTACTTCCCGATACGTAACAAACTACGGAAGCATCTTTCAGAGAGTGCATATAAACTGTATTTTGAATATTTTTTGTTATATCAATAATATCGTTAAATCCGTTTGTATGTATTTGAAATTTTTCGTTAATAATAGGCATTTTTTATTCCTTTTGGTATATAGTTATTAAAAAAATTTTTTTCAAAAAAATAACCAAAAATAAGAAATTATCACATATTTTTACAATTTATGTAATATTTATGGTATTATAACGGTATTATGATTTACGGATTTTTTTCAACTGTTATATTTTTTATAATACTTCCGTTTTGGCTTATTATTGGGATTTTTAAACCAAAATTATTGCATGGCTTCAAACAAAAATTAGGATTTTTTGATGCTCCTGCTTTAAAGGACACAATTGTTTTTTACGGAGTTTCTGTTGGTGAAGTTATTGCATTGGAAAACTTGATAAAAAAGACCAAGGAAACATTTGATAATAAGATTGTTGTTTGTACGGGAACAAAAACAGGGCAAGAAATCGCAAATAAAAAATTGGGCGATGTCGCAGATTTTATAACTTATTTTCCTTTTGATTTTCCGTTTTGTATAGGACATTTTTTAAATAAAGTTAATCCGAAAATTGTTATTGTTGCTGAAACTGAATTGTGGCCCAACTTTGCCAGATTAGTTAAGAACAGAGATATTAAGTTGATGATTATTAACGGAAGAATTTCCGACAGAACGTACAAAAGCTACAAAAAATTGTCGTTTTTCTTTAAACCTATTTTAAGAAATTATGACAAAATACTTACTCAATCCGAGCAAGATAATAAAAAACTTATATCTATCGGTTCAAATCCTGAAACAACTACTGTTATGGGTAATTTGAAATTCGATATAACAAAGCGTGACTGTGATTTTAATTTAGGTTCGGGCAGAATAATTATTGCAGGAAGTACGCACGCAGGTGAAGACGAGCTTATTATTCCTGTGTTTGAAAAGATTAAAAAAGATTTTCCTGACGTAAAATTATTGGCAGCCCCACGTCATCCCGAAAGGCTTGATGCTGTAAAGAAACTTGTTGTCTCAACAGGTCTTGAGTGGGGACTTAGAACCCAAAACGATACTTTTGATAACAAGGATATTATTATACTTGATACAATGGGTGAATTGGGTAAAGCCTATTCTCTCTGTTATATTGCCATAATGGGCGGAAGTTTTAACAAAACAGGCGGTCATAATCCGCTTGAAGCTGTTGTTTACGAAAAGCCTGTTATATCTGGAACTTGTGTTCATAATTTTAAAGATATATTTGCTCTTTTAACTCAGTCAGAGGCGGCAAAACTTGTGAATAATGCTGATGAACTTGAACAAAGGCTCAGAAAAATGCTTTCTGACAACAATTTTTACAAACAATGCCAAGACGATTGCAAGAACGTATTTGAGCAAAATCAAGGAGCTTTAGACAGAGTTATTAAAGTGTTAAATAGTGAATTGTAATTTTAAATTCAATTCACCATTCACCACTCACTATTCAACTGCTTCCTGACATTCAGGACAAATGCCGTCGGCGTTTAATTCTCTATATTTCCAGCAGCGGCAGCATTTTTCACCATGTGCTTTTGTTACCCAAACTGTTGTATCGTCTTCAACGTATTCATTTAATACATCGGTAGGTTTTTCTTCTGCTACGTATGCTTGTGATGTGATAAATATGTTGCAAAGTTCATTTTCGCAAGATTTTAGCAATTCGTTTTCGTTGGATTTTACGTAAACCGCAACTTCTAAAGAGCTTCCGACTTTTTTATCAGCTCTTAGAGGTTCTATTGCTCTTGTAACTGTTTCACGAATTTTCAATATTTTTGCGAAATCTTCTTCTAATTTTGCATTGTTCCATTCTTCTTTCATTTCAGGCCAAGATGAAAGCAATATACTTTCTAAGCCACCACGTTGATTTTCAGGAATGTTTTGCCAAATATCTTCCGCTTGGTGAGGCATTACAGGCATTATTATTCTTACTAATGCTTGCAATATTTCGTACATAACTGTTTGGCAAGCACGACGTGAGAGTGATTTTTTGCCTGATGTGTATAATCTGTCTTTTACAATATCAAGGTAAAATGCACTCAAGTCTACTGCTGCAAAGTTTTGTAAGCATTGGAAATATTTGTAAAATTCGTAGCCTTCAAAAGCTTCTGTTACATTTTCAATCAGTTGATATAATTTGTGTAAAGCAAATTTATCCAAATCTTTCAGGTCTTTGTAATCAACGTAATCTTTTTCAGGCTCAAAATCAAACAAATTACCGATTAAGAAACGTGCTGTGTTTCTTGTCTTCTTAAAGATTTCAGCAAGTTGTTTAATTATGTTATCGCCGATTTTGATATCATTTCTGTAATCAACTGAGGCTGCCCAAAGTCTTAAAATATCAGCGCCGTAGTTTTTAATAATATCATCAGGTCGGATGTAGTTGCCTAAAGATTTAGACATTTTTCTGCCGTCTTCGCCAAATACAAAACCATGAGTCAGAACTTGTTTATAAGGCGCAATACCTTGAGTAGCAACTGATGTTAACAATGAAGATTGGAACCAGCCTCTATGTTGGTCTGAACCTTCCAAATACATATCAACTGGAATATGATTTAATTCATCTGCACGTTTTTCAACAACGGCTCTCCAAGATACTCCGGAATCAAACCAAACGTCCATAATGTCATTTTCTTTTTTGAAGTGGTTTTTACCGCATTTAGGACATACAAAGTTTTCGGGCAGAAGTTCTTTTTCGCTGTATTTAACCCACGCATCGGAGCTTTCTTTTTCAAAAAGCTTTGCAACGTGTTCTATTGTCTCGTCTGTTACAATAACTTCTCCGCAGTCTTCACAGTAAAATACTGGTATTGGAACACCCCAAGCACGTTGACGTGATATACACCAGTCCGTACGGCTTTCAACCATGTTTGATATTCTTGCTTCACCCGATGCAGGAATAAATTTAACCTTTTTAATTTCTTCTAAAGTTTCTTTTTTGAATTTATCAACTTTTACAAACCATTGTGGAGTTGCCCTGTAAATAACAGGCTTTTTACATCTCCAACAATGAGGATAACTGTGTTGTAAATCGCTTGCTGCAAGCAAAGCTCCGCAATCTTTTAATTTGTCAATTACAATTGAATTTCCTTTGTAATAAGGAATACCTGCCAAATCACCCGCTTCTTCTGTCCATACACCTTTTGAATCTAACGGTGAGTAGACATCAATTTTATATTTGCAGCAAACCTCGTAGTCTTCCAAGCCATGTCCCGGAGCTGTGTGTACTGAACCTGTACCTGCATCCAGTGTAACGTGTTCTCCGCAAATTACCGTTGAATTTCTGTCGTAAAGAGGATGTTTTGTATTCAATAACTCTAAATCTTCACCTTTACAAGTTCCAATAACGGTTATATCTTCTTCTTTCCAATCAACTCCGTTTAAGAAACTTCCTAATAAGCCTGTTGCAGCGTAGTAAACATCCCCGTTATATTTGAAGAATGAATATTCAAACTTAGGATGAACGCTTATAGCAAGGTTTGACGGAATTGTCCAAGGTGTTGTTGTCCAAATTATTGAATAAATATTATTTTCATCCTTTAGAAAATCAAATTTTTCTTTTAATTTTTCTGTACTTTCCTCATCAAACTTAAATCTTACGTAAATTGATGTTGATGTGTGGTCTGCATATTCAACTTCGGCTTCCGCAAGAGCAGTTTCGCAAGCTGCACACCAATAAACAGGTTTTAAGCCTTTTTCAATATAGCCTTTTTTAAACATTTCTCCAAATACTCTTACCTGCTCTGCTTCATATTCAGGATTTATGGTTAAATAAGGGTCTTCCCAGTTACCAAGAACACCAAGTCTTTTAAATTCACTTTCTTGACCTTTAAGGCTTGTATGTGCAAATTCTCTGCATTTTGCTCGCAATTCTGCAGGAGTAACAGCATTTCTTCCGCCTTCAATATTTTTTACAACTTTGTTTTCAATAGGCAAACCGTGTCCGTCATACCCAGGGACGTAAGGGGCATAATAACCTCTTTGGGTTTTATATTTGATTAAAATATCTTTTAAGATTTTGTTAAGTGCTGTTCCGACGTGAATTTTTTCGGAACTCAAATATGGCGGACCGTCATGAAGAATAAAACTGTTTGTTTTATCTTTGTTTTCCGTCATTTTTTTATAAATTTGTTTTTCTTCCCAAAATTTTTGAGTTTCAGGTTCTTTTTTTGTAGCGTTGGCACGCATTTCTAATGTAGTTTTTGGTAAATTAAGAGTATCTTTATATTCTTTTTTTTGTGTCTCTGTCATCTTTATTTCCTCTGTTTAATTATACATTTTGTAATTCTCGTTCTTGTTTTTTTGATGAAAAATATTCCAAAAGTTGCTTTCTTCTTTTGCTTTTTGACAAATATTTATGCATTTTTTCATCATTGAACTGACCTTCCCAGCGTGCAATAACTACTGTTGCAACACAGTTTCCGATTAAGTTTGTTGTTGTTCTGCCCATATCAAGAATATGGTCAATACCCAATAAAATTGCAACACCTATAATAGGGTAATTAAAGGTTGTTAATGTACCTGCAAGTACGATTAGTGAAACTCTCGGAACCCCTGCAATACCTTTACTTGCAAACATTAAGGCAAGCATTATAACAAGCTGTTGTTCAAGGTTTAGCTGAATACCGACCAATTGAGTCGAAAACAGTACCGCCATTGCAACGTGAAGTGTTGAACCGTCAAGGTTAAATGTGTATCCTGTTGGCATAACAAAACTTACAATATTTCTCGGAACGCCAAATTTTTCCATTATTTCCATTGATTTTGGAAGTGCAGCTTCCGAACTTGTTGTTGAAAATGCAAGCAAAATTTGTTCTTTTAAAGCGTTCATCAATTTCCAGAAAGGAACTCTTACAATATAACAAACTCCGCATAAAACAACACAAATAAATATTGCTAAAGCTGTGTATAAACAGAATATGACTTTTGCATAACTTTTTAAAATTCCGATTCCGTTTGCGCCGATTGTTGAGGCTATTGCACCAAAAATACCTATTGGCGCGCAATACATTACGTATTCGGTAAATTTAAACATTATTTTTGCCGTTGAATTTAATACGTCCATAACAGGTTTTGCGGCTTTGCCGACCGCACAAATTGCAATTGCAAAAAATATTGAAAATATTACAATTTGCAGTAAGTTGCCGTCTGCCATTGATTTTATAACACTTGTCGGAAACATTCCGATTATCATGTCGCTTATTGAATTGTTAGGATTTATTGTTGCTAAGTGCTGTGCAGTTTGCATATCGTGTGCGCTGGCTAAAACACCAAACCCTTCACTGGGTTTTACAATATTACCCATTGCCAAACCTATTACAAGAGCAATTGTTGTAACAATTTCAAAATATACTAACGTTTTTAAACCTATTTTACCTAAGCTTTTAATATCACCGTGTCCTGCAATTCCGACAACAAGTGTTGAAAACAATAACGGAGCAATAATCATTTTTACCATATTTAAAAAGATTTTTGCCAAAGGTTCAGTTTTTATTGCAATATCAGGGCATAGCCAACCAAATATTACACCGAGAACTAGTGCTCCAAATATATAAAATGTTAGGTTTGAACTTTTCAAGATATAATTCCTCACTATCTCATAGCATAATTATATTATAAAAATGCTCAAATAAAAATTATCTTGATATTATTTTAATAAATCTGTTAAAAAATGCGTGAAAAGGACATGAAATAGTCGTTTATAACGTTAACAAGCATTGGTAAAATCCATATCAAAATTGCTGCTCCGAAAACAGGCTTGAATAAGAAGGAAAGTTGGAAAACGTTTACTTGGGGAGCTGTTTTTGAAATTACACCCAGAATAATATCTTGTCCTAGTGTTGCCAAAAGAACAGGAGAAGCAATTTGCAAACCTATGTACAAAACGTTTGAGGACATACTTATCAGGTAATCCATATTAACGAGTTTTGCAAGCGGTACTGAGGTCGCATAAATAGGAAAAATATCAAAACTTCTTTCAAAGGCTTGGAATAACCAGTAAGCGCCGCCTATTTTTAAGAAAATTACAATACTAAGCACAGAAAAGTATCTTCCTAAAAGCGAAACCTGACTTGATGTTGTAGGGTCCAAAACCATAGCTGAAGATAAACCCATTTGCATGTTAATCATATCGCCACCCGCTTCAACTGCGGCTATAATTAACTGAGCCATATATCCTATCATTGCTCCGACAGCAATATTCAATATTATTGCAAGTAACAAATCTCCATGTTCAGGCAGACCTTTTGGGTGCAATATCATCATAAAAACTATTGTCATTAAAAATGCCAAGCCGATTTTTACAAGTGACGGAATTTCTTTACGATTTAAAACAGGTGCAAATCTTGTAAAACCAATCATTCTTGCAAACACAACCAAGCCTGCACTCATATTTTCTACAAGTCCCGGAATAACTGAATTAAGTTGCAAAAGAAAGGATTCCACTTATTTTTTCTCCTACCTGTTTGCGTTATCGTAAATTCTTTGCCGTTCAAGCAAATCTGCTTTTGGTTCTATAACAGCAGGGGCTTTTCTGTAAATTTGATTTTGATTTTGTTTGCCGCCAATGCCGCCCGGTTTACCTGAAGTCATTTTTTTAAAGGAATCTTTGTCAGGTGTTTTGAATTTATCCTGCATTTCGTTAGCGAAAGGTCTTGTATATTTATAGTAGTTTGGCGGTAAAACGTAGCTGTCATTTTTTGGTATTACGTTAAATGCCATTGCCATACCGTCTGTAAATAAGTTCGTTAAAATTCTTACAAATCCAACTCCGCCAATAATAATAACCATAAATACAGCTAAAATTTTCGGTGCTGCTGCGATTGTTTGTTCTTGAACCTGAGTTACGGCTTGCAAAATACCGACAACAAGACCGATACCCGCTGCAACAAGTACGCAGGGCATTGATATTGAAAGCATTGTGACAAAACCTCTTGCCATATATTCCATTAACATATCCATAAAAAATACCTCATATAGTGCTAATTATAACTTTGAACAAGCCCTTGAACAATTAACGCCCATCCGTCTACGGCAATAAATACAAGCAGTTTAAACGGTAGTGAAATAATTGTAGGTGATAACATAAACATACCAAGTGCCAGCAATATGTTTGCAACAACAAGGTCTAATACAATAAACGGAACGAAAACTATAAATCCGATTTCAAATGCTGTTTTTAATTCACTGATTATATACGCAGGAGCCACTTGCCATATTGTAAGTTCATCAGGAGTTTCAGGTCTTGCATTACCAGATAATTCGACGAAAAATGCCAAATCGTTTTCTCTTGTCTGTTTCAGCATAAATTCTTTTAAAGGCTTTGAACCGGCTTCAATTGCAAGCATAATATTTTTTGTTTGCTTGTACGGTGCTTGTCCTTGTTCGTAACATTGTTGAAAAACAGGTCCCATTGTATAGAAGGTTAAAATCATTGACAAACCTATGATTACCATTGACGGAGGTACACTTTGAGTACCCATTGCTGTTTTTAACATTGAAAATACGATAATAAATCTCAAAAAACTTGTCATACAAGCAAATACAAACGGTAAAATCGAAAACATCGACATTACCAAAAGCATTTGTATTACCGGATTTATATCTTTAAAAACGTCTGCCATATCATATCCCTTTATTTTGTTTATTTATCTGAGTTGATGTTATTGTCGTCTTTTTCGGAAGAGTCTTCCTGAACATTTAATTTCGATATCAAAGTTGTTCTTTCCAAATCTGCGGCGATAAGAAATCTTTCATTACCTGCCTTTACTATATATAATGTTTTTCTCGGTGAAAGTCCAAATGCATCTTCAATATTTAACATTCCTTTTCGTTTTAGCGGCATAGCTGATATTGAAAATTTTTTATAAACGAACAATGCAAAGCATATAAGCCCTATCATTGCCATTGTGTATATTGAAAATTGAGCTATGTAATGTCCCATAAATTACCTGCTATAAATCTTCATCTTCCAAGTTGAAATCACTGTAATCAAACTCTCCGTCAGGAGTTTCGTCCATTTGCGGAGGTAATTCCTCATGCATTTGTTGCGGAATTTCTTCACTGTATCCTTCAGGAGGCATATTTACCGTTTGTTCTACTGCGTCTTGTGGAACATTTGCTTGTTCTGTCGGTTTTTCTTCCGCATAAATTTTGTTTATTTTTACACCGAATCTATCGTTGATAATAACAAGTTCACCTGATGCGATAACTTTTTCTTCAACTTTTAAAGTTACGTTATTATTGTATACTGAACTTATATCTACAACAAGTCCTTGTTCAATGTTTTTTAATTCTCCGAGCGTAATTTTTACTTTGTCAAATTCTGCACCCATTTCAACCTGAATGCTGTCCCAAAGATTTCCTGACGGCATATTTGCTGCCATATCTTCACCTCCACTGTTATCTACCGAAATTATTAAAGCAGGATTTGGAGTAATTCTAAAGTCCTTTTCGTAACCTTTATAATTAACTCTCATTGTTTGTATATTACTGTTTTCCAAAACAATAATATCTTCTTCTTCAAGTGATTTAAGGTCTCCGACTGTAAATTCCGTCGAACCTATTTTTAAATCTACTTCTACCAAACTTGTTTCAAAAAAATCATAAGAGAATTTTTCTCCATAACACATAACACTTTGGGGCGTAACTATTGAACCCGGAAACGAAATGATTATTTTACCTGATATATTTGTATCTTCGTCTTTTATCAGAAATGTCAGATTTGTCATATCAAACTTACGGCTTTGTTGAGCCGAAGGTGTAAAGATATTACTCATAAAATTGTACAAATTATCATTAAATGATGTTATCAATTTTGCTTCAAGTTCGGTTATTTTGTTTATATCAAATTTTTTTGCAGGTCCCAAAGCTTTTGTTAAAATAGCATTGACTGCACTGTCGGAATTTCTTATATAAATCTCATTTTGGGGATCTATTTTTATTTTTGTTACAAAATAGCTTTCATCTTGAGACATTGTATTCAAATTTTTGCTGACAGAATACAGCTTTAAATTCATTCCTGCAAAAAGAAAATCGTCAGAACCTGCTTGAACAGCATTGTTAAAAATCTGATAATACCATTCAAATTGCGAGTATATTTCTTTTTGTGTTGTGTCTATCGCCTCGGTCATCCCGATTTATCCCTTATTTCATTTTCCCAAAACTAAGCATAATGTTATATTTTAATTGTAACATCATTTGTTTAGCCGATATTTATAAGTATAAACATCTTATAAATATTTTAGCAGAAAATGTGAATATTGGGAAATATGTTTAGGAATGTAATTTAATTTTTCCGTTTAGAGATTCTTTGACATCAATTACTCTTTGATTTGAGCTGCCAACCCAGTGAATGTTATTATCCGCAAGCTCCTGTATAAATTCACCTTCCGCAATAACATCTATATCTTCTATTCCGTCTAAATCTTTAATTTCTTCCCAAGTGTATCCTGTATATAACCAAATATCTTTTTGCGGAAACAAATTTTTACATTTTTTTATCAGTCTGAAAACTTCATTTCTGCTTTTTGGAAACAGAGGGTCTCCTCCGCTGAAAGTTATACCTGAAATATGAGGTTTATCAAGTGCTTCAAAGAGTTCGTCCTCTGCCTTTTGGTCAAACGGAAGTCCGCCGTATTCATCCCAAGTTATCGGATTTTGACAATTTTTACAATGATGATTACATCCTGCAAGCCAAAGTACAACCCTTATTCCGTCGCCGTTTAACATATCTTCTTTTGTTATATCGTGGTAGTTCATTATTTTCTCCGTTGGTTACATGCTTACTCTGTCTTTAATTTCTTCCATTTTCGCATCATTAAGACGAGTATCGCCTTTTACTCTTGAATAAGAAAGATATCCGTTCATACGGTCTATTTTTGTTAGGTTTTTGCTTCCGCATTTCGGACAAACATCCATATTCAATTCTTGGTGTCCGCAGTCATCACAGTATGAAAGTGATAAGTTTACCCCTTCGTAAAAACCTTTTTCCATGGCTCTTTTTACCAAAGTTTCTACTGCCTTTGTATTATATGAAACTGGGTATTTTACATACTGTATTTTACCGCCGTTTAACAGTTCCCAAAATCTGCCTTCCAAGTCTTGTTTTTCAATAGGTCCGATTTTTTCTGATACGTGGCAGTGAAAACTGTTTGAGACATAGCCTTTGTCGGAAACTTTTTCTACTATTCCGTATTTTTTTCTGAACTGTTGAACTTGCAGACCGCAAAGATTTTCTGCAGGAGTTCCGTATATGGCATATAAGTGACCGTCTTTTTCCTTAAATTCAAGAATTTTTTTGTTTATATATTGCATTACTTCAAGCGCAAATTCGCCGTCTTCAACTAAAGATTTTCCATTGTATAATTCTTGTAATTCATTTAGTGCTGTAATGCCGAAAGATGCGGTTGCAGCTTTAAGCAAAGGTTTTATTTTGTCATGCAATCCCAGATGACCGCCGTAAAATCCGCCTTCGCAAAATCCCAAAGGATTTATGGAAGCTTTCATTTCGCCTAAATACTCGTATGTACGTTTATGTATGCCTCTGATTAGTTCTAAATAATAATCAAGCACTTCATAGAAATTTTTACCTTCTTTTTGTGATTTTGCGTATATCATAGGTAAGTGAAGGCTTACTGCGCCTATATTAAATCTTCCTACAAAAACAGGGGTGTCTTTGTCGTCGGCAGGTTTCATTCCGCCTCTTTCGTACCATGGTGAAAGAAATGCACGGCAGCCCATAGGAGAAATTACTTTTTTGTATTTTTTATACATACTTGCAATATATCCTTCTCCCGTTAAAGAAAGCCAGTCGGGGTACATTGTTTTTTGAGAACATTCTATTCCCGCTTTGAATAATTCTTCAAGTTCTTTTCCTTCGCTGTGCAGTTCTTCGTCGTACAAAAATACAATTTTCGGGAATAAAACAGGCTTTTTACATTCTTTTTTGCCTTGACCGTTTTTTCTTACTTCAAGCATCATATGTGAAGCTAATTTTTCAAACTTACCTGTACCGAGTCCCATTGTCATTGTAATAAAAGGGTAATCTCCTCTGCTTGAAGATACAGTGTTGAATTTGTATTCCCAGCCTTGAAAACCGTCGTGCAAGTCATTTTTAACATCTTTCAGCGCTTCCTGTTCTGCAATTTCTTCTGATATGCCCATTGAAATGTATTTGTTATAATTTTTGTCGTAGGTTTTTTGAGCATAAGGAGCTAATATTTTATCAATTTCAGGTACGGTAAAACCGCCGTATTGTTGACTAGCTGCAGCCATTACAATATCGCCGATAACATCAAATACAACGTTTAAGGATTTTGGTTCGTTGTACCATAAGTTACCCATTTCAAATCCGCCTTTTAAAACATTTTCAACATCAAAAAGGCAGCAATTCATTGTGTCGCGTCTTGCGTTCATATCGTGAATATAAATATATCCGTCTCTAATTGCCTGCAATTCAGGTACAGATAAAAAGAATTTTTTGTAAAGCTCTTTGTTTAATTGATTAAATACCAAAGAACGTTTTGTTGAAACTAATGCGGAATCGGAATTTGAATTTTCCTTATCTCCAATATACATTATTTTTTGACTTTCTTTGTAGACTTTATCAAGCATATTTACGAAGTCAATTTTATAATCTCTGTAATTTCTGTAACTTTTTGCCACTCTCGGATTTACGGTTTCCAGTGCGTTTTCAACAATACAGTGCATTTGGAAAATTTCTATTTCGGATTTTTTTAAATTTAGAACACTTGTATTTACCGACGTGCAAAGAACTTCTAATTCGCCTTTTGTAAATTCAACCAAGGCTCTTTGCGCTGATTTGTTAACAGCATTTATTACTTTTTGAATGTTATAATCTTCAAGTGTTCCGTCTTTTTTTATGATTTTTACTTTGTTTAATCCTAATTTTTGAGCAAATTTAATTGCTTTTTGAATAGGATTAAAATTCTTCTTTTTGGTAGAAATTCTGTCATCCATTACAGAAAAAACGAAAGAATTTTTCTGAGTTTCAAAAGTGTTTTTTTCATCTGTTAATTTTTGCATAACCAAATCTCCTTTAGACTAAAAGGCAGAAACAAGGATTTCCTTGTACCAACGTCGTATCTATCCCAAATTCCTGTCTCGAGGTATTATACTGTTTAAGCATTCCGACTGTAACGGTTGCGGACCAGCGGATGATTTGCACATCTCTTTCCTTAAACTGTAAATGATGTTAGCACATTTTAAATTTTTATTTAATACTTTTTTTGTAATTTAAACTTTTTGTATGAGAGAATTATAATTTATGTTTTTCAAAATATTTTAAAATATCTATGATAGAGTGTTCATTCCCTATATGACCTGATTTTGAGACTATCCATTGAGATTTGTGGTCAAGAGTTAATGCAACGGCAGGAACAACCTCATCAATAATCTGCAATTGGTTAGAATTTATTTCCGTACAACATTTGTAAGATGTTTCGCCGCCCAAAGTTATTAAAATAACTTCTTTTTCTTGTATTATCATTTTTGTTAATTCTGCCAAAAAGGAAGATATATGTTCCAGCAGTTTATATTTCGTCATATCAGCATTCAAAGAATCATCAGAAAATCCGTCAAAATTCCTTATCAGGTTTGATGAATTGATTACAACGATATTATTTTCGCCCAATTTGTCCGAAATTTTCTTTGCGAACTCTGTGCTAACTCCGCCTAAAACCGTTGCCATATCAGGTTCTATAAAAAATTTATTTTCTATTTCTTCTGTTTCTTCAAGTATTTCAAGCTGATTTATTGTCGTTTGCGTGCCTGTACCCGATAAAATCAATTTTGGTAAATCCTGAATGGCTTTTGTTTCAGGCTCTTGTTCCGTTTGCGGAAGCCAAACATTACCAAGAATTTTTGCCATAGAAGCTGTTCCCACAGGTAATATTTTAAGGTTATATTTTTTTATGGCAAGTACGATTTGTTCAATATCCGTATTTGATACTGCATCAGCTATTATAAGCTTTTTACCTTCATTAACAAGGGTGCTTATTTCTTTAAAAATCGGACCCGCCCCCTTCATAATTGTTTGTAAATTGAGGGTTGCAACCAAATTTTCCGAATTAGAACCGAGTTGTTTTTTTATCATTGTCGGTACGTGAGATTCAAACAACGGATTAAGATTTTCACGTGCACATTCTGTTCTTTCAATAGGCTGACCGTTTACCAGTTGATATCCGCCGACAGTGATTTTGTTTTCGGAAGGACACGCAGGAACAATTATTGCAGCATCCCATCCTAAAGTTTCAAGCATGGAAAGACTTTCAACTCCAATGTTGCCTGTTAGCGCGGAATCAATTTTTTTGAAGAAAAAATCTAAATTCAGATTTGACGTAAATAATTCTGTTGCTTTTTTTATTTCTTCTGCCGCAAATTCAGGGGATTTATTCCTTGTTGCCGTTGATACAGCCCAAACTTGAGTATTTTTTACATTTTGAGGACTGCTGTCAAAATTTAATAATATCTGACAGTTTGCTCCTTTTAAATGAAATTGAAGAGCTGCTTCTTCCGCATCTGTTAAATCATCGGCTATAATGCCTATCATATCTGAAATAATCATTATTGTGCTTCGTCTTTTTTAGAACCTAATAATTTTATAGTATTTGCGATAATTAAATATCTTTCTTTTTCTTCTCCAGAAACATCTTTCCATTTGTTAGCTGCAATACGTCCGTCAACGGCAACAAGTCTGCCTTTTTTTACGTATTCACCCGCAAATTCAGCTTGTTTATCCCAAACGTCAACGTTAAACCAATCCGTAACTTCAGCTTTTGTTTTGCTGTCCCAACGGTTTGCTGCAAGAGAAAAGCTTGTTTTAATTTTTCCTGATTCAAAATATCTTATTTCTGCGTCTTGACCTGCTCTGCCTACTATTACTACCGAATTCATATTTACACCTCTACTTGTTCTTTTTTGTCTAACATACAATTTTCAAAACCTGTATTTTTGCAAATTTCTTCGCACCATTTTTGAATTATTTCGTTTTCGTCCAATTTATACGATATTGGTTCGCCAATTACAACTGTTATATTCTTTTCAAAAAGTTTTGTTGCATAGCCATCAAATCCCACGATTGAAATAGGTATAATGTCTGCTTTAGCATGTTTAGCAATTACAACAAAGCCTTTTCTTATATCTTCAATTTTTTTATTCTTTTTTGTTCCTCCTTCAGGGAAAATTCCAAGTGGCCAATCGGTTTGGACAATTTCTCTAACCGTTTTAAAGGTTGATATTTCAGGCTTTTCTCTGTCAACAGAGAACGCACCTAATAAGTGAATTAAATGATGTCTTTTGTCGTTACTTTCAAAAAGTTCTTTTTTTGCCATAAAAGCTATGTGTTTGTTTACAGCACTTGCGACGAATGGAGGATCCATTTCTGAAACATGGTTTGGAGCAAAAATATAATTACCTTTTTTAGGTATATTATTTTTACCTTTAACTTTTAACCTATACATAAAGAATGTAATAGGATTTACTACTATCCACACAAAAACCATATAAAATATTGAGCGAAATATATTGTATTCGCTCTTGTATCTTCTTGAATAATTACGTGGTCCGTTTTCTTTTCCCATTATGATTCCTTATTTTTATGCCGGATTTGGTACGTATATAAAGCCTGTTAATTCTTGAACTGCTAAAGCCCATTCTTCCATTACTTTTTCTAAATCGTCATTGTATGGAATTAGTTCTCCTATTTTTACTTTGATTTTACCTTTAAAAGGACACAACGTTTTATTTTCTGTTCCTACAATACCAATAGGCAGAATACCGCATTTTGTCGCTCTTGCAATACCTGCAAAGCCTTTGTGAATACCTTCTATCGTGCCACTTTTTGCTCTTGTACCTTGAGGGAACAGACCTAAAATCCAATTTTTTGTATTTTTAACTTCAAATGCAGTTTTTATTGTGGAAACTTCAAGTTTTTCTCTGTTAACGGCAAAAGCTCCTTGCCAGTCAAGCATCCAACGAACAAATCTTTTTTCAAAAAGCTCTTTTTTAGCCATGAATGCTACGGGTTTTGGCATTACAAAACTAACCAAAAACGGATCTAACGAAGAAAGGTGATTTCCGCAAACAATGAATTGATTATCTTTTGGTATATTTTCTTTTCCTTCAACTTCTACTCTGTACATTAGTTTGAACTGAACACCATACCAAAATTTACATACAATGTTTTGAAAGAATTTTCTCCAAAAATTAAAGTATTTTGCTGTTCTTCTTGCGTAATTAACAGGTTGTTTCTTAGTCATATAACCTCCGTTTTCTGATTGTATCATGAACATGATTTTTTCAAAATTATTGTGAAATAGTTTTAAGAAAAATAAGTTTATGTTATTATATGCAATATGAAGAAAAAGTGTTTTCTGATTATACTAATATCTGTTTTAGTTTTTTGTTATTGTGAAAGAGTATATGCATTTAATTGCACATTAAGAAGTATTTATGATAAAATCAGGTCATCGAAAGGAGATATAATGACTAAAAAAACTGCATCTTGTGAATTAGAAAAACAATTATTTGAGAGTGTTGAAGAAAGAACTCCCGATTATGTTAAAAACCTTGATTTAATGGATTTTAACAACAAAGGTGAATTTACATTTACACTTAAAAAAGAACATTTGTACCCTTATGACGCAAATACAAATCCGGAAGGTTTAAATTTAAAAGATTGGTTTGCAAATTATGCAAAAGAAGCAAAAGTTTC
Source organism: Candidatus Gastranaerophilales bacterium (assembly GCA_905236205.1). Taxonomy (GTDB): domain Bacteria; phylum Cyanobacteriota; class Vampirovibrionia; order Gastranaerophilales; family Gastranaerophilaceae; genus UBA6984. The sequence continues at coordinate 3,979 of CAJOPF010000159.1, read as the reverse complement.
AACCGCAGGTATCAGAGGTCCTCAAAACATTTTGTATCCGCAAGATACTCGTTTCCCAATCAATTTGGTTGGTATAACATTGGCAACATTAGCTAAAGCACTTGTTGCAAACGAAAAGTATCCTAATAAACAAATTTTAAAACTTGCAGGTCGTGAAGTTCGTTATAATTCAGATTTATACTTAGATGCAATAGCAAGAATACAAGCGGCACAAGGAATCAAAACTTTAGTTCCTGTTGAAAAGAAAACTATTCCTATTTGGTTAGCTTCATTCTTGGCATACAAATTAGACCTTGTAGGCGGTGAATACATTACATCAAGCCATGGTATTTCCGTTAAGAATGCTACAAAAGACTTAAATTCTCAAGGAAGCCAATATTTACCTGAAGAATCCGCAGAATTTGTTAAAAAAATTCAGGAAATTTTTGATGAAACTGAAAAAAACGGTACTTATGAAATTAAAATTGCCGCTGAAGATAATCCGCTAATTGACGAAAAAATTATGGCTAAATTAAATGACGGCGTTGATTTATACGTTGATTATTTGAAATCAGGCGTTGCAGAAAAAGACAACTTGGATTTTATTAAAAAAGCAAAGAATAAAATCGTTATCGAAAACGTTGGCGGTTCTGCATACAGAACTTTAAGCAGAGTTTTAAAAGAACTTGATTTATCTGATAAATTTGTTTGGTTTAACGAAAAAGAGGATCCTTTCTTCCATTCAATCGGTAAATATGATGTTGATCCTAAAGGTAACAAGACTTTCTATGACTATTCGGTAGATGCAACTGTTTTGGCAAAACGTCAGAACGGAGAAAAATATTTCCCTGTAATTGAAACGTTGCATTATGACAAAGTTCTTGCGGATTATCCTGTCGGAACATCTGTTTTAATCACTGATCCTGACCACGACAGACTTACTGTTACTCAAATAGAGGACGAAAAAGAAACCGCAAAACTTGATAAAGCAGGTATTGCTTATGTTAAATTGGGTAATGGAAGAATTTTAACCGTATTTACTGCAAACCAAGCGTTTCTGTTGTTAATGGACTTTAGAATGAAAATGCTTAAAGCTCAGGGCAAATGGAATAATCACCCAAGATTTATGATTAAGACAACAGCATCTGCAATGAGTTGGGATGAATGGGCAAAAGCAAATGATGTTGCAGTTGTAAATGTTCCTGTTGGTTTCAAAGAAATTGCAAATATTATGAAAAAAGTTGAATTGAAACTTAAAAAGAACCCTAATGAAGATGTTGTCGTTTATGATGTATTTGGTCAGGCTATCAATTTGGGCAAATCTCCAAGACTAATCTTCGGTGGTGAAGAATCCGGCGGTATGATTATGGGCGGAGAAGAAATGATCAAGTCTCTTGCAGGCAGAGAAGCTATTGCTATGAGAGAAAAATCAGCAACAGAAGCTATTTTGGTTGCATCAGCATTATCTGCAAAATTAGAAGAAGAAAACAAAACAATGTCTGAATACTTGCTTGAAGTCTTCAAAGAAAACAATATTAACGGTCAATTTGATACTCGTGTCGATATTTCTTACTACAATGAATCTGAACCTGATATTGACAAATTGAAAGCGGCAAAAGTTGAGGGTGAAAAATTAAGAACCAAAAACGATTTATTCTACCTATCATTAGCGATTGCAATCCGCTCAGGCAAAATGACATTTGAAAACGCAAAAGATGTTTTGAAAGATGCGTTTAAAGAATTGAATTTTGATAATCTGAAAGCTGTAAAATTTGTAGGTGACGGAACTTACCTTGAATTTGAAGATAAATATATTGAAATAAGACCGTCAGGAACTGATGCAAAAACAAAGGCTTACGGTGCGGGCTTGAATTTTGATGAAATAGGTAAATTTGCGACAGCTATGGGTAATTACTCAGGCGAAAGAACAGAAATGCATAAAAAATACATAACAGATGAAATGTATAATTCAACAAAAGATAAAGCAATGGATTATTACTTGGAATTTGTGAATGTAGATGCAAATAACGAAAAATTTGAAATACCTGAGTACAAATTTTAGAAACTAATAAAAATTCGGGGCGTAAATATTATTTACGCCTCAGATTTTTATGCTAGAATAATTGTAGCAAGTCGATGTGATGGAATGGTAGACATGCATGCTTGAGGTGCATGTGGCGTGAGTCGTGGGGGTTCAAGTCCCCCCGTCGACAAATAAAACAGGCGATAACTTTTGTTATCGCCTGTTTTATTTTGTATGGGGCGGGCTTTAATCACCTTTTTGGGGTTCAGCGGATTTTGGCAAGGCTGAAGTTGAGCGTAAGCGAAACGTAACGCCGTCCCAGTGAGAAAACTGTAATGAGTGGCAATTTCTCGTAAGAGAAATGTAACGAATGTAAGTTTACGAACTGCCAATAATCCAAGACAAGTCCCCCCGTCGACATATAAAAGGGATATTGACTTTTGTCAATATCCCTTTTATCATGTGAATGGGTAGGGCTTTAATTCCTTTTTAGGGGTTCAGCGGATTTCTGTACGGTAAAGACCGGATAACGAGCAGATTGAGTTGACAGGTACGGAGTACCGAAAATGACACTCTGCGAGCGAGGAAGAAATCAAGACAAGTCACCCTTCGACACCATGAAATATTTTAAAATACATGTTATTTTGTGTATAAGACTTAGTATTCAGTAAAAAACATTTATTGTAAAATATTTGTAATAATTTAAGTTAGGAAGAAGAATATGAAAATAGATTTGAAGTCAAAACAGACCAAAATGGTTATAATCATACTATGCGTAATTTTAGTACCAATAATATTTAACCAAGTAAAAAATTTAGTAATAGGTTTGTATGGTTCATTTATGATGCAGCAACCAAGAACCGTAGAAGTTGCAAAACCTACGGCAAAAGAAATTTATCCTGAATTTCAGGCTACAGGTCGTATTGAAGCTAACTTGTCAGTAGATATAATCGCAAGAGTTTCAGGCTGGTTAGAACAAAAATATTTTACAGAAGGTGATATGGTAAAAAAAGGTCAAAAACTTTATTTGATTGAACAGGATGAATATATTCTTGCCGCAAATAACGCAAGAGCAACCGTAAATGAAAACGCAGCAGTTTATAAAAATTCGGAAGTAGATTTAAAAAGGGCAACAGAACTTTATAAACAAGATTTGGTAAGTCGTGAATATTATGATAATGCTTTGACTGACAGAAACAAATACCGAGCAGCTTTGGACGGGGCAAAAGCAGAATTGGCAAAGGCAAGCCTTAATTTAAGTTACACAAATATTACTTCTCCAATGGACGGAAGAATTGGTAAAACAAACTTCTCCGTAGGAAACTATGTATCGCCTTCATCAGGTGTTATCGCTCAAATATACAGTACAAATCCAATGAGGGTAATTTTTCCGTTAAAGAGCGGAGATTTTATAGACTTAAAACGATACTATAAAGAAAATCCAAATGACGACAGTACAGCTTCTATATTGTTGAAACTTGCAGACGGTTCAACTTACGAAAAAGAAGGTAAAATTGAATTTGTGGATAACAAAGTTGATGAAAATACAGGAACGGTTACATTAAGAGCAATTTTTGAAAATCCTGATGAATTACTTGTTCCAGGCGATTATGCAAATGTTACTATAAGAGTTAATAAGTCTAAAAAAGTTATGTTAATTCCTCAATCTGCCACAAAAACTGATGTCGGAACGGGATATTATGTATGGACAGTAAAAGATGGAAAAGCTGTTAAGAAAAATATTGTTGTAAATGACAACTATGAAAACCACTGGATTGTCGAAAGCGGACTCGATTATGATGATGTTGTTGTTATGAAAGGTATTCAAGATATTTATAAATCAGGTCAACCTTTAAAAACTAAGCAATACAAACCTGATGAAAAAACTGAAAAGAAATAATTATACTTATTCAACAGTATAAAAGGAATTAGGATGGCTATAAATAAAAAAGACTTATATTTTTTCATTAAAAAACC
>CAJOPF010000158.1 GCA_905236205.1 Candidatus Gastranaerophilales bacterium | reverse complement strand
GTCTGCTACTATAATACTATAATATTCGGTTTTTAGTTATATTATTATTGTACCTATATTATTTATTACGCAAATTATTACATTTATTATAAAAATCAGTACAAAAAACAAATATAAAAAAGATTGGGTGATAATATTATCTAACATAATTTCAATATTATTTTTTGGCTTTGTATTACTTTTGTTCTATTTGGGTGTATTAACATTATAATCATTAAATATACAATACTGTTTTTCTTTTTCCCAGCGACCTTTTCTTTCTGTACATTCTTGACTGTCTTTTATGCATAATCCCTGATTACTTTTTTCACATTTGTTGCGAATATAATCCCAACAATAGCCTCTATCAAGACAAGAATCTATTTCAAAACTTTTTGTTTTTTCTATTGGTCTAAATATTACTGTTAAAAATATTATTATAAAAAGTATATACATAAAATTTTTTTTCATATTATTATTATAACTTCTAATATTCTTCAGGCAAACCATTTGGACGTAAAACATCTATTAAAATTTTACAAGCATCACCAGGATATAATTTGGCTTGTTCTCTGCCAAATTTATTTGCATCCATATCTTTATTTGCATCTTTAATTTGTTCAATTACATTTTCACCTTCAAAAATAACTTTTCTTGTGCCTTCTTCAATTTCTCTTAGGATACTTATGGCTTTTGCAATTTCTTCACCAGCACCTCCTCTTTGTGTTGCCTCACAATTTGCTTTGGAATGATAATATTTATCCATACCATCTCTTGCTTCTTCCATTTCATGTTTATGTTCTAAAAAGATTTGATATACTTGCTTAGACTCATCCGTTAAATTAGATATTTTTTCAAAATCAAATTTTTATCTTTTGGTTTTACAATATCACTATTGTATATTTTTAAAAGTTTGTTTTTAATTTCTGTTAAAATGTCAAAAAACTTATTACTACTTTCATCTTGTACTAAATTCATCAATTTGTTAGTTAATTTTGTCATAATTTTTCCTTTCTTTTTTCTAATTAAAGCGGGCGAATTTTCAATCCGCCCGCTTAATATATTACAAACGAAAGAATTACGTAAGTGGAACTTGAATTTCATTTTGAACTAAAAAATTGTTTGCGTTTTCTATTCCGTACTGCTCAAGTGCAAATTTAAAGCACTCTATCCAATTTATTCGCTCGCTTACGGCAGGTACTTCCGCAAACGATTTAACTACGTCAAATAATTCTTTTGAACGAGTTTTACGTTCAAGCGTTGCTTTTCTGTCACCATAGCGGTAAATATAATTTGCATTTCTAACAGTATCATCGACTTCCAAAAACATTGGTTTACCATGTTCGTTTATACATATTAATTCTCTGCCAAGCTTGAAATTAGCAATAATTTCAGCGGTTTTTTCGACCATTGGAATTATCAGTTTACGGTTAATCGCATCCAACATCATGTTTAGTCTTGCTGTTTGACCTGAAACAGAATAAGTTAATTCTGTCGCCGTTCTTGCTTCATTTTGCAAATTACCTGCCATATTTTTAAATATGCCCGTTGCACTTTCGGTTGTTGTTTTAAAGTAATTCAAGAAATCCCAGCCGTGCAAAGCGTTATCAAAATTCAAAGGAACAGGTGCTTGAGGCATTAGAGCTGAATCGTATTCGATAATTTTACCCGGGCGAACAATTTGCTCACCCTTAAAACAGCCTTTTGGTGCTAAATATGGCGGGTTCATCATCAATGAAAGTGCATCTAATTGTTTGTTCAAAATTGTTGATGAAATATTATTCAAAATCAATGCAACTTTTAACGGAGATATACCTCTTTGAGTGTCGGGATTTTTAATAACGTTCGCGTATATAAAAGGGTTTATTACAAACGGATTATCTTCCATTCTTATAATTTCGCATCTGCCTGCAACCACAATTAACTGATTTTTTAATATTTTTCCGTCAAGCGTTTCTACATCACCCCAATATTCAAGAATTTCTGCCTTGTTTCCGTCGACAGCTCTGTCAGCGTCAGAATTTTTATTTTTTTTATTTGAAATTATTGATTTTAGGTTTTCGAGTTTTTCTTCCGTCAGCAAATTATTTGCTTTATCCGCTGCAATATCGTGAATTGAAGAATACGTTCTGTAAATTTTTGCACAGCTGTCCCAGTTGTCAAGCCCGTTTTTGTCAAACACAAAATCTTCAGGTCTGATAAATTTAACCTTCGCATTGTCGTAAACGACTTTTTCCTCTATTACAAAACCTGTTTCAGTAGGATTAACGAGTTGTTCCTCGATTGTTTGCGGTCGTCTTACAGTTTTTGTTTGTGTTGACCACCCCACAAACAGCGTTGCTTCACCTGTTTCAACAATACTGTCTACCATTTTTTCCATTTCTTCTTCAAGCTTCATTTGTTCAAAGGTGTTAACCAGCATCGCTTTTTGACGATTTGCAAGCATTTGAGTTTGCGGAGTGTTTCCTGACACATCAAACATTGAATCAGGATGCGAATAAAGATTTTCACTTATGTGAGCCTTTAAGGTTTGTGCCAATTCGTAAATGTCAGGCAACTGAATTTGAGTATTCCATTCGTTTACAGAAGGAATATTGTTAGAATAAATTGCATTCTTAATAAGACGAATGTCACTTAATTGACCTCGCCTTGAATCTTCCATATCATCATATTTTTGGGTAATCAATGCTGTTAATTCCTGCATTTTGTCTGCTTTTTCATTTTTTTTAATTGTTTTCATGTTCTTACCTTTCTTTATTTTCTTCTGTAATAACCTTTGACGGGAGTCCCGTCATTGCGTGTATAATCATCAACCCATATCAATTCCCCGTTTGATACCAAATCTTTTGCTTGATTTTCGTATGGCACTCCATAATCTTTTAACTGTTTATCTATATATTTTTCAAATTTTTGGAAATCGTCTGTCGATAATTTGCCGATTTCCTCGGCTGTAAATATTTTTCCCTCCGGAATATAAGCTTCATCATCTATGTTCGCAGCAAAACCTGTATATTTACGTTTATCTGACGGATGCGTAATAAGTTTTCCTGCTCTCATTCGCTCCATAACCTTTTTGGCTATAAGGTCGTCTAATCTTCCACTATTTTTATACATTTTAATAAGTGTCGGATTATATTCATTAATTATTTTTTTTGCAATTTCTCGTCCTTGGGCGTTATTCCATTTATCCATGTTTTCTTCATCTTTTGACTGATTATGTAACCTACCATCTAATTCATGCCAATCACCAGCTAATTTACTTCCGGTAATTCCATACTTCAAAGCCAAATCTGCTTGCATAAATGTATGTTTAAAAGCATCGGCTTCGTTATTCCAAGTATCGTGTTCACCTGTTCCTATCTCAAAGCCATATATTTTTTGATATTTTTTAGTTTTTGCATATATTTCGCTACTATAATTTTTGGCAGGGTTCATTTTGTTCATAAAATTATCATCATTACTCATATTAATTTCCTTTCTTTATGTTAGACTATACTTATGAAACTTGAAGAATTTTTATCTTTAAAGATATTTTCGTTGTTAGGTAATTTGTATTTACTATTTTGTCTTTTGGTAATGGTAGAATTCTTTGTAATAAGTAAAT
>CAJOPF010000157.1 GCA_905236205.1 Candidatus Gastranaerophilales bacterium | reverse complement strand
AATTGTTGATTTTGTAGCTCTAGGGTGCGGAGAAAAAATTATGCCGTTTCTTGTCTTAAGGGCTATCAAGGATTTAAAAATTGCAGTTGATGTAGGATTTGTTGTAGGAATAATACCTGCCAAAATACCTAAAGGTTCTGCTACAATTTTAATTCCGTTTGTTTTGTCTTCTCTTATAATACCGCAGGTTTTTGCATTTTTATGTTTGTTAAAAATATATTCCGCAGCAAAATGATTTTTTATAATTTTATCTTCAACAATGCCCATACCTGTATCTGCCACAGCCATTTTAGCAAGTTGAATTCTCACTTTATTAGCGGCAGTTGCAGCTGCTTTAAAAATTTTATCAACCTGTTCTTGAGAAAAAGTTGAGTATAATTTTTGTGCTTTTTTTACTCTTTTTATCAGTAAATCCAATGATTCCACATTGTTTACCAAATTTGTAGAATTATAAGCTTTTTCAAGTTTTTCAACAGCTTGAGCTTTAGTCTGTGTTTTAGATTTTAATGTTGATTTAGTCCTTGGCATATCCGTTTCTCCTTGTATTCATCATAAATCACTATCATGATAGCACAAAAAATATGAATAGTTTGTCAATTTATAATAAAATATATAAAACTAAATTTGTTTTTCATTCGGATTTATTTTTTTAGCGATATATAAAAAGGGTGTATCCAAAATTGCGATTAAGATTTTAAGAAGATATGTTGTTATACACAACTGAATTACAATTTCCTTTGAAAAAACTCCGACAAAAGCTATGCAAGTAAATATAAGAGTATCAACTAACTGGCTTGTTATTGTTGCAGCATTGTTTCTCAGCCACAAAAATTTATCTGAAGGCAAATTTTTTTTTATAAATCCATACAAATAAACATCAAGCATATTTGAAACAAAATATGCGAACATACTGCCAAAACACACTCTTGGAGTTATTGTAAATAATGTTTTCATAGCTTCGTGAGCAAAATCGGAAGAATTTGGGATGTAACACAAATCTATTTGGGTAATTAGTGTAAAAGCTAACAACGCAAAAAATCCGATATAAATACTTTTTCTTGCTTCTTTTATTCCGTACTTTTCATTCAGAATATCTGTTGCCAAAAATATTGAACCGTACGTAACATTACCTAAAGTAAGCGCCATACCAAAAATATCCACACATTTTAAAACTTCAATATTTGCAATTATTGTTGAAATTGCAATCCAACAAAAAATTCCGATTCTTCCAAAAATTTTATAAGAAAAAATAACACAACAAAAATTTACAGCAAGTGTCAGAAAAAATAAAATTTCGTTCATCGTTTCGTTTCCATTATTTTAGCAATTTCATCAAAATCTTCAGGAGTATCAATGTCAATTGAATCTGATTCATAAATTAACGGTTTATACCCGATAAAATCATAAACTTCTCTCATTATTTCGGTTTTTATAATATAAATTGAACCTGTTTCCTTATACAAAGGGTAATGTAAATGCTCTTCCTGCCTTCTTGGTCTTTGTCTGTAATCAAAAAGGCACTCAAAAGTTTTAGTATCAGGATATTTACGCCACATTGAATGAGTAGTACCTATGTTTTTTGCGGCAAATACCGAATCACAGTCGTTATTTAAAAACAATTCAAAAGCTTCATCAAGTTGTTTTGCATCTCTTAAGGGTGTAGTTGGCTGCAAAAGAACAACCACATCCGGTTCATATTTTTCCCGCACCTTAAGTTCATCACAAACTTGGATAAGAACAGGTATTGTTTTTGTTTCATCCTGAGCAAGTTCTTTCGGTCTGTCTATAACTTCACAATCACATTCTTCAACGGCAACTTTTTTTACTCTTTCATCCTCTGTTGACAAAATAGTTCTCGTAACATATTTAGACTCCTGCCCAGCTTTCACAGAATAATATATTAAAGGATGACCTGCCAAATCCTTAATATTTTTATTTGGAATACCTTTTGAACCGCCTCTTGCAGGAACAATTGCCAAAACTTCCACCTAAACCTCCTGATATACTTTCATCATCTCAATAAGTTTTTTATGCAGTTTTACATTATGAACCCTGATAAAATCTATATTTTTTTCTATTACTAACGAATTTAATGCAAGCGTATATATGTCTTTTTCTTCATTTGAAGAATCAGGCATATTTAATAAACTTTTTCTTGATAAACCAAGCATTAACGGACAACCTAAAGACTTAAACTCACATATTCTTTTTATAAGTTCAAAATTTTGCTCACGCGTTTTTCCAAACCCGATACCTACATCCGCTATAATATTTTCAAATTTAATACCATTATTTTTTGCCGTTTCAATTTTTTCAAACAAATTTTTATAAATATCATCAACAAGATTTTTATAACAAGTATTATTCTGCATTGTTTCAGGAACACCCGAAGAATGCTGTATAATAATCTTCACACCGCCATCTGCAACAACCTTCATCATATTTTCATCATAATCAAAACCTGAAACATCATTTATAATAGAAACTCCGTAATCCAGCGACATTTTTGCAACATCAGCAGAACGGGTATCAATACTAATTGGTATATCAATACTATGCCTTTGAATATATTTCAAAAGCGGTTCAATTTTTTCTGTCTGTTCTTTGGCTGAGACAGGCTCAGAATAGGGTTTTGTACTTTCCGCTCCTATATCAATTATATCGGCACCGTCCTCAATTAACTGATGCAAATGTCTTATCGCATCATCATATAAAAAATATTTTCCGCCGTCGGAAAAAGAATTTTTTGTAAGATTTAATATACCAACAATTTTTGTATCCGTATTATATTCATCCATTTTCAACAAATCTATTAATTTTTCTGATAAAATAGGCATTTTAAATTGTTGAGATAAAAGTTTATTAGCAATTTGTTTTAATTGCGAATAACTGCCGCCCAATATGCAATCAGTTTTTTCAACTCCGGCCGTAAGAACATCTTTATGAACAGCACAATCAGCGCCAACAGACAATGCTGTTTGCTTTAAAATATTTGCCTGAGGCAAAGAAAGTTGAAAGATTTTTATATTTCTATATTTATATTTACAACTTACATGCTCAATATAAGAGCTATCAAAGCCTATATCTTTGAGTTCGTTAATAATATTTTCCTGAGATATATTTTTTAAACAAAAAACGCTCATAACAATTATTTTAGCACAAAAAATAAAACAGACGATAACGCCTGTTTTATTTTTAATACTCTTATCTCATTTACAAATCTTATTTAGATATTGTAGAAACTGTAGTTGCAGCACCGGCTAAGTTAGTACAAAAAGCTGTAAAGCCACCGAATATGTTTGCTAATTTTTTACCTGCTTTTGAATTAGCAGCATCTGCAATTGGTTTTAAAGCCTTATTGTCTTCAGCAGCTTTTGCTAAATTTGAAGTAACAGCATCAGAATATGCTTCAGAATCAGTTTTCATATTCTTTGTAAATACATCAGCACCATCTTTTAAATTTGAAACAGTTGCTAAAGCATTTTGCGTTTTTTCAATTGCGTCCATAGCTTTGTCAGAAGTAATTTCAATACCCTTGAATGAAACTCTTGAAACCGGACTTATCATCATTTGAACAACCTCCTAAAGTTCTACTTTTTAAAATTCATCATCTGCGACATCATACTCGCCACTTGGACTACCGTAACCATTATAAGGGTTTCCGTTTACATTGTCAATAGCATGATCTACCAAATTTTCAGTACTATCTGAAACTTGTTTATTTACTAAACCAAAGTCTTTCATCGCAACACCGCATGCAGCACCGCCTGCAATGATATTAACGGCGATTTTGTCAACTTTAGATTTCTTAATAGTATCAACTATCTTAGCTAACTTATCAGAATGTGCCATAATTTTAGCGGCTTCTTCAGCTGTTTTACCAGCCGCTTTCGAAGTAGCAACTTCTGTAGCTTTTTCAACAGCTCTATCAGCATATTTGCCTAAAGTACCTGTTATCATATCAGCAGCTTTACCCAAACAAATTTTAGTTGCAGTAAAAGCAATTACAACACCGATTGCTTTTGAAGCAAAGCCACCTAACTTGCCTAACACACCACCTTTTTCTCCGGCTTGTTCAGACATTCTTCTAAATTCATCCTGTTTAGCACGTAAAGCATCCAAATCCGGAGTCTCACCCCTGAACGATACATTTGCTTTACCTGATGGCGCACCACTTGGCGTCAATAACGTTTGCGCTAAATTAATAGAATTAACAGTCATTATTTCCACACAAATTTATTATAACCTACATACATATAAAGTATCGAAAAGCATGAATTTTGCTAGTTTTCAGAAAAATATTAAGCATTTTGTTACATAAATTTACATGGAAATTTTATAAAAAATTTATTTACAAGTTGTAACTGTTTCACTCAATTTATCAGGACATTTTAAATAATCCATATTATCATAGTTTATTATCCAAGTAGCTGCGCAATAACCATCTGATTTAAGATTACCAAGAAGATCAGCAAACGTAAAATCAATTCCATATGGATATATAGCATTTACACGATTACCACCTGCATCACGGTTGGCAAACTCAAACACATCCTTTCCCGAAGTATAAGGACCTTTGTTTGGTCCATCTATATCTACGTGTACGGCAATAACCGTTCCCATTGTATAAAAGGCAACAGAAGTACCATCTGCAGTGATTATTTTGTAAAATGAACTATTATTATCAATATCGATCATATCATCACCATTCAATGCTTTAGGCCAACCACTTGTAAAACAACCTTTGTTTTGTTCTAGACCGCAATCTTTTGACACTTTCATAAACTCTGTAATACGCTCACCTGCACGTTTTGATTTTTGTGCTTCTGTCGTATCATTAACAAACCACTGATCAAAAGGACCATAGACAGCTTGAGCTCTATCAAAAGCATCCGTTAGATTTTGATAAATCTTCTTAACTTTTGCGACTTTTTCTTTATCACCTGTTGAACTGTTTAAATTTGGCAATGTTAATGCGGAAACAATACCGATTACACCCATTACAATCAAGGTTTCAGCAAGTGTAAACGCTAACGTTTTTTGTGCCATTTTTTTTAAAGGCAGTAAGACATCCGGCACTAAGGCACTAAGAGATTTTAAGTTCTTAGTGCCATACTGCCTTAGTAACCTAAAGTCTTTAAAAAGTATCTTAGCAATTTTATCAACAAGGCTAAAAGCCTTGCTACAAAAAGGTTTTACCCCCCCCCCGTGCTGTAATTCAATGTTCATAATGTTTTTACTCCTTTTTGCTTTATTATCATACTTTTTTTATTTTTTTGTCAATATTATTTTAATTAAACATATAAACGAGAAATTACATCTGTTTAATTTTTCTCAAACTCTACCTCAAGAACACATAATTCTTCTAAAGTATTTTTATGTTTTACAGAGATTTTGACAATGTTATCATCAATTTGGACTTCTGACAAAACTGTATTTCCGTATTGAATTTCTTTTTTATAAACCATATCTATTATTTTTGGTTTATACATATCTCTAAACTCTTTTGGTAAAGCCTCAAAAGCCCAAACAATATAATTCATATTGTTGACGTGTTTATTCACATCAATATCATCGTAACGCACGCTGAATTCTTGGCTGTAATCCACTCTTTCCAACGGATGAACTTTTAAAAAGTTCAAATCATCATCCCGCTTTTCAACTTTTGGAAATCTGTCAGGAAACACATCAGCCGGAGAATGCATTGATTTATCAACAAGATTAACCAATGTCCAATAGCTTATTACTCTACCGATTAATTCTTTATTTTCATTGTTATAAATATCAAAATCACGATGAGCAAATAACTTGTTATATCCTCTTGCCTCTGTTTTTATAAGCAAATGTTCAACGTTTTGAGGATAATTACTAAATTCCATATGGTATTTTAATAAAAACCAACCTAAATTCTTTGGATAAACTTCATCATATCCAAAATGCGCCTTGTCAGCTGCAACAGTTGCAACATCTTGTAGGAAATTCAAAAACGCTGAAGGCTTCAACATTTTGTGATAATCCATTTCACTATATCTCACAAAAACTTCTTTATTATAATAATATGGTGATTTTTCGTTTATCATAATGATTTATAATACTCCTTTATTAATTTACAGTCATCTTCAATGTTAGGGCTTTCGCAAACAACAACACCCTTTACGTCAAATTTTTTCATGGCTTTTAGCAAATCTTTGTAATTCATATCAGATTCTTCAAGCGGCAAATGATTTTTTTCACCTTTATCAGTATATTCAATTCCTGCAAGGTGAGCGTGGAAGTTGCTTAACGCAGTTTCACCCAACTCTGTACCAATTTTTTCTAATATTGAACAAAAGTCTTCGTATGTATTAAAACCGCCTCCGCTACGTGCGTGGACATGTGCAAAATCTACACATGGCAGAACTTGTTTAAACTCTTTAGACAGTCTTACAATTTCATCAACATCGCCCCATTGTGTTCCTTTGCCGGTAGTTTCAGGTCTTATCCATATTTTATTATTTTCTTTTTCCAAAATTTCAACTATTTTGGCTGTTTGCTCAACTACTCTTTTAAAAACAACATCTTTGTCGTTTCCCAAATAAAAAGCAGCGTGGTAAGTTATGCTATACCCGCCAAACTCATTCGCAACAGTTGCGGTGTCAATAATACGCGTGATACTTGCATCGATTTTTTCCTGTTCACGAGCGTTCAAGTTTATGTAATAAGGTCCATGAGCCGTAAATGTGAACTTGTCAGAAGCATCTTTTACAAGTTTTCTTGAATTTTCGCTCATTCTTACGCCCTGAACAAATTCAACCTCTATACCGTCAAGATTCATTTCATCCAAGACCTTGAAAGCATCCGAATAGCCTCTCTTTTTGTCAGTTCTTAACGGCATACCCGCTGTTAAAAATTTTAATTCATCCATTATCCGAAAACCTCTCCCACCTGCGGATTTAATATCCTAATAAAATCTTGCGCATTACCTACAAAAAAGCTTCCAAACTGAATTGCGGTAGGACAAATAAAACCTTTACCCGTCGCAATATAAAATTTGTCGTTTTCAACTCTTGAAATTGAACCTGCAGGATACTTTGAAGAATCTTTATCAACAACATTTGCCATAAATATTTTAATCATATTTCCTCTAAAAGTTGTTGATGCGATTAAAAAAGGATTTAACCCTCTTATAAATCTGTCTACTTCAATTGCGGATTTTTTGTAATCAATATACAAATCATCATCTTTTAAGCTCATACCTGATACAAAATCCCCCGCAGGTTGCTTATAGCGGGGCAAATCACCTTTTTCAAAGTCATTAAGAACCCCTACAAGCATCTGCATACCTAATAAATTCAAACGGTTAAATAAAGTACCCATTGTCTCTAAAGGCGCAACAGGAACTTTCTTTTGAGTTATTATATCACCCGTATCAAAGCCTTCGTCCATAAAATGAAGAGTAACACCCGTTTCTTTTTCTCCATTTATAATCACTGTTGAATACGGATTTCCGCCTCTGTATTTTGGCAAAAGCGACGGATGAATATTTATAAAACCTGCTTTTGGAATATCAAGAAGAACTTTTGGTATCTTGTAATTAAAAGAAGCAACAACCGCAGCATCCAAGTCTAAAGTTTTCAGATAATTGAGAAAATTTTCGTCTTTTAAGCTATCCCATTCAATAAAATTCAACCCTCTTGAAACTACAAAATTTTTGAAACTACTGAAAGTATTATGAGTTTTTTTAGGTCCCATAACTCCAACAATGTTAGCACCTGCGCTCAAAAGTCCGTCAAGACAAATATATGCCATATCAGGAATACCAACAAACAATATTCGTTTTGTCAATTTATTTTCTTCGCCCATTTTACTTCCAAAAAACGAGGGGCTGATACCGCCCCTCTTGTATTTTATTAAACTAATGCAGAATATGCTTCTGCTTGAGTTTTTAATGTTTCAGCTTTATCAGTTTCTTCCCAAGGAACTTCTAAATCTGTTCTGCCCATATGACCGTAAGCAGCAAGTTTTTGATAGAATTTACCGCCGTTTTTAGCAGGAAGATTTCTTAAATCGAACTTATTGATTATACCAACAGGTCTTAAATCAAAGTTTTTGTTAACTAATTCTGATAAATCTTCATCAGAAATTTTACCTGTACCAAAAGTATCAACAAGAACAGAAATAGGTTCTGCAACACCAATAGCATAAGCCAATTCGATTTCACATTTTTCAGCCAAGCCGGCTTTTACGATATTTTTAGCAACATATCTTGCCGCATAAGCTGCAGAACGGTCAACTTTCGTCGGATCCTTTCCTGAGAAAGCACCGCCACCATGACGAGAATAACCGCCGTATGTATCAACAATAATTTTTCTTCCTGTTAAACCAGCATCACCTTGAGGTCCGCCGATTACGAAACGTCCTGACGGATTGATTAAGATAATTGTGTTTTCATCAGGTTTTATTGCTTCGTTTTTGAATACATAATTGATTACGTGTTCTTTTAAATCTTTTTCGATTATATTTTGAACTTTTTGGTTATCACTTTCTGTACCTATAACAGGGTCATGTTGAGTTGAAATAAGTATTGTATGTATTCTTGAAGGTTTGCCGTCAACATACTCAACAGTAACTTGTGATTTACCGTCAGGTCTTAAATAATCAACAATACCTTTTTTTCTTACTCTTGATAATCTGTAAGATAATTTATGAGCCAAACTGATTGGTAAAGGCATCAATTCAGGAGTTTCGTTACAAGCATAACCAAACATAATACCTTGGTCGCCGGCACCGATATCTTCAGTTTCATTTATAGAAGTATCAGAATTATTGTCTCTTGACTCAAGAGCTTTATTTACACCGCCTGCAATATCTGTTGATTGTTCATCAATACTTGTTAAAACAGCACAAGTTTTGTAATCAAAACCACCGCCGTTTTCACCAACGTATCCGATATTTTTAATCGTATTTCTAACTACTTGCGGAATATCAACATAACAATCTGATGTAATTTCACCGCAAACAAGAGCCATACCTGTTGTTACGGTAGTTTCCGCAGCTACACGTGATTTATTGTCTTTTGTCAAAAATTCATCCAAAATTGCGTCTGAGATTTGGTCACAAACTTTGTCAGGATGACCTTCCGTTACAGATTCCGAAGTGAATAAAAAATTCTTAGATGCCATTTGCATTCTCCTTAATTTATATGTACTCGCCGGTAAGTTTTTTAATTCCAACCCGGCACTCCTTGATTAACAAAATCCTAAATCAAACACATCCAAAAATCAATTATTTTTGATATTTATTAAACTTTTAACAAAATTTAAACAATTGATTGTTTTATTATAAATATGGTACAATAGAAGAATGAAGAATTATGTAAAACTTGATAAAACCAAGCTTAATCAGATACCTATAAGCGAATTTGCGGATTTTATAACAGATAATTTTGACGGTTCAAAAACCGATTTTTTGGTAAATTGCATTCAAAAATGGATAAAAGATAATTTTAATAAAAGTATTCATGCAAATGACTTAATGCCATCAAAACGTCTTATGGCAGACTTATTGGACATAAGTACGGGAACGGTACAAAATATATACAGAATTTTGGAAAATAAAGGTCTGCTTTATTCAAAACAATGCATAGGCACAATGATTGCAGACATAAATAACACAAATAGTACTCTCAGAAAATCATCATCAAAACGCGACCTTGCTATTGAATTGATAAAAACTTTTATCAAAAAAAACAAGTTTAAAATCGGAGAACAATTACCATCAGTAAGAGCTATTTCACAGTATATAAACATACCTGTAAATACAACCGGTGTTGCTATGGAAAATTTGGTTATCGCAGGAATAGTGAAAAAGACTGACAACAAAGACCAATGTTGGATACTTCAAAGCACATCCTTTGATACAAAACTTGATGCGGATAACAAATCCTTAATCAATGACGTTGCACAGGATTTAAGACGATATATTAACAATAACTTAAAGATAGGGGATAAACTTCCTGTTCACGCAAAACTTGCGGAAAAATTAAAGGTTAGTATTACAACGATACATAGTGCATTGGAGATTTTAACAAAAGAAGGTATTATTCTTCCTAAAAGGGGAAGATACGGAACTTCGGTCGTAAAGATACCAAATATATCAGGACTTCAACCAAAACCTGAATCCGCTATTTTTGCTAAATCTCAATTTACAGCAAGATACCACTATAACAGAATACAAGACGCAATAATAAATATGATTATTGAAAAATATTCGCTACATTCAAAACTTCCATCCATAATGGAAATGGCAAATCTTATGGATGTAAGCCCGAACACAATAAGAAAAGCTTATTCAAATCTTGCAAACAAAGGTTATTTGGAGTTTTCAAGAGGAAGATACGGCGGAACATACGTTAAACAAGTACCAAAACATCCCGACAATAAACCTTTTGAATGGGTTGCCGTTAATCCAAAATATGCGGATTACACTGATAATTAGTGATTTTTACTGTTTATCGGTATATTTTTTATATAAATCCGGACGTTTTAATTTTGTTCGTTCAAGCATCTGATTATGTCTAAATTCTTCTATTTCCTTATGATTTCCGTTTAAAAGAACTTCAGGAACATTCAAACCTCTGTAAGTTCTTGGCTTTGTATAGTGAGGATATTCCAACAAGCCATTTTCAAAACTGTCTTCGTCAGCCGATTCAATTTTACCTAAAACGCCGTCTATTTTTCTGCTCACACTGTCTATCAAACATAAAGCAGGCAACTCTCCGCCCGTTAAAACAAAATCTCCTAATGAAATTTCTCTTGGTTTTATTATATTTCTTATTCTCTCGTCATACCCTTCGTAATGCCCGCACAGTATTATTATTTGATTAAATTGAGCTAATTCCTTCACAATATCGTTTGATAAAGGTTCGCCCTGCGGTGTCATCATTAAAGTGCAAGTGTTATCGGTTTTCTTTATACTTTCATACGCATCAACATAAGGCTGAGCCATCAAAACCATTCCCGCTCCGCCCCCATATGGAGTATCGTCAACTTTTTTATGTTTATCTAAAGTATAATCTCTTGGATTTATGGTATTTACCGATATTAAATCCGACTCACAAGCACGCTTTAAAATACTAAAATCACAATACGTTTTTACTAATTCAGGAAACAACGTCAAAACATCAAATTGAATCATTCCAACAACCCCTGAATTTCATTGATTATAATTTTTTTGTTTTTTAAGTCAACATCAGGAACTATTGCATCAACAAAAGGTACTAATGAAATCTTTTTTGACAGCGTTTTTACGGATAATAAATCATTTGCGCCGTTAGAAGTTACGCCGACAACAACACCGACCTTTTTATCATTAGAATAGACATCCAAACCGATTAAATCATCCACAAGATATTCACCTTCATCTAAAGCTTCTTCAAAAGTCTCTTGCGGTACGTAAATTAAACAGTTTTTATAAATCAAAATATCATTTATTGTATCAATTCCGTCAAATTTTATTATCGCAAATTTGTTGTTAAATTTAACAGAGTTAATTTTAAACGGTTTGTATTCTTTTTCAAAGCAGATAAAAACATCCGTCAATTGCTTCAAAAAATCAGCTTGATTTTTTGAATATCCGACTTTAGCCTCACCACGAACACCGTGAAAATTCAAAATTTTTCCGATAGAAATATAATCTTTATTCTTCGTCATCAGCTTTCTTAGTTTTTCTGCCTCTGGTTTTCTTTTCAGGTTTTACGTCTTCTGCATTTTCCAAGACATCTTCATCTTCAGATTTAGCCTTTTTGCTCTTAGTAGCTTTCTTTGCTTTTGACTCTTTTTCTTCAGCAGAAGCGTAATCTTTTTTCTTAAATTCTTCAGGAGCATCTTCCCTGTCAGAATTCCATCTGTCCAGCCCCATTTGAGCTCTTATTAAGCCAATACCGACGTGAACACGCCATTCATCAATTTTTAACTGAATTGCAATAATTTTGTGACAACCAATCGGAGGTAACGGTAATAAAGGTTCATATAAACTTCTTATTGCAAGCAATTGGTCAGGAGAAATTGCCAATTTTCTCTTTGGAAACGGCAATTTTGGCAACATCATTTTTTGTCTTACCAAATTTATACCAAAGAACACTTTTTTTGGTTCCAAACCGATTTTTTCACCGATTACTTCATGAGCATCAGGATTTGGTAAAGGAAGCATAGCTTTATACAATACTTCAATTTGTTCTAATTGCTCCTTACTGATAAGTAATTGTTTTTGTTGTTGAGGTCTTTGCGGTCTTTGAGGTCTGCCGCCACCGCCAGGTCGTCTTTGCTGAAAGTTATTAGGTCTTCTTTGTCCTTGAGGGCGACCTGAATTATAGCCGCCGCCTTGACTTCTGTTTTGATTATATCCGCCGCGTGATTGATAGCCACCGCCTTGGCCGTAATTGTTTCTTTGCGGTCTGTCGTATCCGCCTGATGAATAACCGCCTTGACCTCTGTTTTGATTATATCCGCCACGGGATTGATACCCCCCGCCTTGACTATAATTGTTTCTTTGCGGTCTGTCGTATCCGCCTGATGAATAACCGCCTTGGTTATAACCGCCTCTTTGTGGTCTGTCATACCCGCCTGATGAATAACCGCCTTGGCTGTAACCACCTCTTTGCGGTCTGTCATATCCGCCTGATGAATAGCCACCTGAGCTGTAACCACCTGCAGAATAACCACCCTGGCCGTATCCTCCGTTATCAGAGTTGTAACTTTGTTGATTTTCTTGCTGCTCGTTGTTTTGTTCTTTTTCTTCGTGATTATGATTTTCATGATTATCAGAACCACCACCTGACGGCATCATGCTTTTATCAGGGTATAAACAATTAGGGCAGATAACTCTTTTAGGGTTTTTTGTTTCAAATTCCGTACCGCATTTGATACACTTATTTACATACATACGACATGCCTCTTATCAATAAAATAATTCTAAAATCCTCTCAAAGTAATGTAACGGACCAATTTAACTAAAAAAATATAATATTTACACTTAAATTTATACTGCTATTATATCAAAAAAAAATTATTTTTCCAATAGAAATGTTACAGGACCGTCATTTATAAGTTCGACATCCATTTTTGCGCCAAATTTTCCAGTACCCACGCCGATTTCTGAGTTCTTAACAATATTTACAAATTCTTCATACAGTTTATTTGCTATTTCCGGCTTTTCTGCATTATCAAAACTCGGACGAGTTCCTTTTTTACAATCTCCGCAAAGAGTAAATTGAGAAACAATGAGCATTTCGCCATCAACATCTTTCAAAGACAAATTCATTTTTCCGTCAGAATCTTCAAAAATTCTCAATTTAATAATTTTTTCCGCCAAATACATGGCTTTTTCCGAGGTATCACCTTTTTCAACACCTAACAACAGCAATATACCTTTACCAATTTTTGAAAAAAGACTTCCGTCTATGCTGACAGAAGCTTTACTAACCCTTTGAATTAAGCATTTCATCAATAACCGTCACTTTCGATTTTAAGACAGATTGTATTTCGTTCAAATCTGCCGACACCATACTTATATAAGCTTTTAATTTTTCATACACAGCTTTTATAGACTCAGGATTTGAGTTGTTACAAGTTTTCATACAATTATCCAATTCCAAACTGTATGCTTTATGCAAAAATGAGAATATTTTTCCGTTTTTACAGTATGTATCCGACAAATCAAGATATATAACAAATATCTGTTTAAAAATTTCCATAAAAGGTATACTTAAAATATTGTTCCCTTTTAAAATGTTTTCACATCTTTCAATAAGAGTATTTGCCGTTTTTAGTAATTTCAATATATTTGAAACAACCTCAATTTCATGGTTTATATTATTCAATATATTCGGCACGTTATAAGAAAAGTCCGTTTTTAATTCTTTACGCGTTGCAATATTCCTGTTTTTAAGAGCATCTTCCAAGGAGATATCCTCAAAACCTTCTATTTTTGCCCCGCATAAAGAAGTATTATATAAATTCAAATCATTTTTAAATTTTTTTGCAAAATCTGCAATTTGTTCAACAAAAGATGCATAATCGTTTGTTGTTGGAACCATTTGTCCTTCAATACCTTTTACAAAATACAGATTTCGATTTATACTGTCTAGTCGCATTTTTGCAAGATTAAACTTTTGCTCAGTGGTTAAAGTTGAATTTTTATCAAAGAATGAATTTGCAAAAGTTTCAAAATCGTCTACGCAAACCTTTACACGACCTGCCTCATTATCGTATTCATACCTTAAACCTGTGTAACGGGCATCTTTTGAGTAACACTTTCCGTTAACATAAGCCAAATCCTGTCCGACCAAAACTATATTTTTAAATCCCAATATTTTTGCAGAATATAAAACAGTATATGAAACAGTACCGCTTGAAACATAATCAGAGGCATCAATATTTGCAAAATTAGTCCATATTAAATTAGGAACAGAAGTGTGCGACGGGTACGAAATAATGTGTTTAAAATCCGTTTTGTGCAGTTCACTGTATGCAATAGGCTCAATTATTAAGTCAATATCCGAAACATCAAGACCTTCTATTTGCGACATTTGATTATTTGCTTCAACAAGACCTACAAAATCAGGAGTGATACCGTTATTCATTAAAGTTTTCAGAGCTTGCCCAACAGAAAAAATTATGGCTCTGTCTCTGTATTTTTTTAAAATTTCAACATCTCTGTCTAAAGTTGGTCCCGCAGAAACAATTACCGCTGTTTCATCACCTTTATATAAATCTTTGTATAACCCTAAATACGGTTCTTTTATAAGCGAATCCAAATTTTTACATAACATTTTAACTGCAGGTGATAATTGGTGTTTTAGGTAATTATTATTAATAACAACAGAACCCATAACCAAATTGAATTTATTTGCAAAAAGAGTCAATTCTTCTCCAAATAATTTCTTATATGACGGCAGAAATATAATTGAAGTATTAGCATTATACGGACAATTTGCTATATATACTTTCTTCAAGACATCAAAATCATTAAAT
Organism: Candidatus Gastranaerophilales bacterium; assembly: GCA_905236205.1. Lineage (GTDB taxonomy): Bacteria > Cyanobacteriota > Vampirovibrionia > Gastranaerophilales > Gastranaerophilaceae > UBA6984. The sequence continues at coordinate 2,650 of CAJOPF010000157.1, read as the reverse complement.
ATAAAAACGTTATTTTTTGAAAAATCTTCCGTAAAATCTACCACTTCCAAAACTGCTGCAAGTATTTCAATATTTGGTTCATAGACAAATACTTTACCGAGCGAATTTTCTGCAAAGTGTTTTACTAAATACCCCAAACCGAAACCATATATTACATGCATTTGCAAAGAATTGTTTTCTAATTTTGAAAAAATCTCTTTAGCCTCTGCTTCTGCACCGTAATTATTATGTAAAGGAAATCCGTTATACAATAAATTCGCTTCTTTTAAAACAGTTTCAGAGAAAGAAATATCATTTTCAAGACTATTTATCCTCATTAGTTTATATTTTAGCTCAGGATTATATTTTGATATACAAGCAAGATTTGCATCTAAAACAGGATTATTGTTCAACTTTCCCCCTTAACTGACCGCACGCCGCATCAATATCCGCTCCTCTTTCAAGACGTACGGTAACCTTTTTCCCAGAATGTTCCAGCAAATATTTGAATTTCATTATAGCATTATTTGACGGTTTTTGGTAACTGTTTTCCGAAACAGGATTGTACGGAATAAGATTTACATTACACTTCATTCCGTTCAATAATTCCGAAAGTGCTTTTGCACACTCCAAAGTATCCGTCAAATCTTTTATTAACAGATACTCAATTGTTACCCTGCGTCCCGCAATTTCAAAATATTCGGATAAAGCTTTTTTCATAAGTTCAATAGGATATTTTTTATTGATTGGCATAATTTTATCCCTTATTGAATTTATCGGAGCATGCAAAGACCATGCCAGCGTTGATTGACTGTTTGCCTTTGCAAACTCGGCAATTTTAGGAGCAATTCCGCTTGTGGATACCGTAATTCTTCTTGCACCTATTTGACAATCCGTATTTAAAATATTTATTGCAGCAATAACATTTTCTAAATTTAATAAAGGTTCACCCTGCCCCATAAAGACGACATTTGTAACTTTCAAACCTGTATCACGCTGTATTGTAAGAACCTGCTCGACGATTTCCGAAGCTGTCAGATTTCTTTTAAAACCGCCTTTTCCTGTTGCACAAAACGAGCAATTTACGGCACAACCGACTTGCGAGCTTACACATGCAGTCAGATTAGCCCTGTTATCAAAACGCATCAGTACAGTTTCAACACATTCACCGTCCTCAAACTCAACAAGATATTTTATAGTTCCGTCCTGACTAACCTGTTTTCTCTTTATTTTAGTTTGTGTTACCTGTGCAATTTGATTTAATTGTTCTCTGAAGGATAACGACAAATTAGTCATTTCGTCAATTGTAGAAACTGATTTCAAATAAATCCAGTTGTGAATTTGTTTTGCTCTAAATTTTGACTCTTTTAGAGCTGTCATCATTTCTTCAATATCCGAAATATTCATTCCCGAAAGAACAACTTTTTTCATAGATTATAAATTTCCTTTTTCCAATTCTTTTCTGAAATGTTCTCTGATTTCCGTCATAGCTTTAATAGTCAAAACAATTTTCTGAATACTTTCATGCCAGCCTATAAACGAACAGGTAGGATGAAGCATTTGTATAGGATTATCCGGATAGTCCCTGCATATTGAAGGTCTGTTATCGTATACGGAACAAAGATTATCTTCCGTCACTTTTTTACAGTAATAGTAGTAAACAGTTTCTCCTGACTCCTTCAATAACTGAATATACAAAGGAAATATTTTTTCTGCTTCTTCTACATTTTCATAAGGTGAAAATGTGGATATAAATTCTTTTGCAAATTTATCACCTCTTGAAGCTTTTTCTAATAAAACTGCAGGAGAGAACACACTTATCGCAAGACGACAGCAAGCGCCGCATTTTCCGCATTCAAAATTTTTTCTCCGCTCAAGAACCAAATTCCTTTGCAGCTTAATATGTTCTTCTACATCATTGTCAAGATAATTTTTTATTTTTTCTTTGTCATGATTTAATACATTGATTTCGCCCTGCATGGCATTAAGCACTGCAACAAAGACTTCTCTGTACGTTTTCACTAACTGAGTATAATGTTCTTTTAACTTTTCCATGACTGATATGTTAGCACAAATAGGTAAACTAACCAATGATAATTTTATATCTTCACAATATACTTTCGCAAAAGAAAGGAGTTATTATGACAAAAAAATTAGAACTATACAGATGTAATATATGCACGAACTTGGTAGAAGTTTTATCTGAAGGTCAAGGAGAATTGGTTTGTTGCGGCAAGCCCATGGAAAAAATTGAAACTAATTATACGGATACAAAGGAACTCAACGACAAGCATCTTCCCGTAACAGAAAAAGTAATTGACGGCTATAAAATACGTATTGGCTCAACAATGCATCCCATGACCGAAGAACATCATATAAATTTCATACAAGCTGTTTCAAAAGATGAAAAATACGTAAAAACTAAATTTTTAGAATTATCTGATGAACCTGAATTAAATATAAAATGTACATGCGAAAATTCTCTTTGGGCAAGAGCTTTATGTAATATTCACGGATTATTTAAAAAAGATTTTGAATAAAAAAACGGCTCTTTATAAGAGCCATTTTTTTATGAAATTATTAAATTATTGACCTAACCAGCCTAAGCCTAATGTACAAATCGTACCTAATACTTTACCACATACATTCTTAGCTTTATCTGCTCTTGTTT
>CAJOPF010000156.1 GCA_905236205.1 Candidatus Gastranaerophilales bacterium | reverse complement strand
TAACAAGCATATAACCCACTTATATTTGTTTTTTGATTTTTTAAGATCTGAAATTGTATTATCTTGCTGTACGATAGTGTCTTGTAGTTGTAGTATTTTTTTGTTTAAACGAAATAATTTACTAGCATAACTTTTAGATTCTTCATTATCATAATCATTATCTTTAAAAATATAAACTGTAGGACATATGGTAATAGCATTCAATATTTCATTGCGCTCATCGTTATACTTGAATGTCCGTATTTCTTGTGAATTAATAGAATAATTAAGCGGAGGTAAAGTGTCATCTTTCCCGGCCATAAAAGAATCTAGTTCATTCTTTAAATATGCTGAAATATGCGCGAATTCCGCTTTTATATTGAAAATTTTGCCGATATTTGCAATTATTTTTCCTTCGTTGGAATATTCTAACAGATTGCCTCTTGACGTAATTGTTGTTATTGCACCTTCAAAAATAGTGAACAAGCCGTCTATGTCTTTTATAAACCTGTTATTAAGAGCATAGCAAATACCCAGATATCTTATGTTAGAAGACTCCGAATCTTGAAGCCTTCTAACATAGATATAGTACATTAAGGTCTCGTCTCGTTGTATTATCAGTTGGCTATTGGCATTCGACTTGGCTGCAACAGATTTAAAAATCGTGCGAGTATCATCATCAATATATTGTGTATAACCATTACCTAAATCACCAAACAAATAGACATCTACATTCATATCACCATGGGGTTATATTCAGTGTTTTTGTGGCATCATCAACCTCCACCTTGCGTGCTATTTGGCTAAACACTTCTCTTCCAATCAATACAGGTGCTTCTTGATTAAGAGAAACCAAGGCTATTACATTTTTTATTTCAAAGTCTGCGATTTTTAAGGAATGTAGTTGAATAACTCCGTTTCCAACGATACTACCATCTGCAATACTAGAATAACTTGTACCAATAATATCATCTGCTGAAAATTGCCCTTGTTTAGCCAATGTTTGCAGTTCCAAGAGAGACATACTAACAGTTCCGTTAAATCCCGTATCATATAGCATATCCATAGACACACCATTCATTTTAACGGGAATCCATATCTGATTATTATTCCTATCTTCAAATGGTATTTTAATAGCGTTGCTATGCCTTTTAAGAGTAATAGGTGCTTGTTGTGGTTTTGTATCACAAGCAACAAGACACAAAAAACTTAACATAAGACAGAAAAACATTCTGCATATTTTCAAGATTTTCATTGTGCTGTAATTTTTCGTTGTTTAACAATATAATTGTGTGAATCAATACAACTAATAGTAATTTCTCCTGCTTTATTTACTACTACCATATTACCTTCTAAAACTGTGTCATCACCTTCAACTCTCCATTTATAATCTTGGTTTGCCCCCCCCTTAAGAGTAAGTATATAAGGTTTTCCTATTTCAAAATTTTGAGTGTTGAGGTTGGGGATATCTATTTTAGCATTTGAATAATCTGGTAAAGTTTCAACAGGGAAAACTGACTCTTTTACTGATACTATATCTTTAGTCAGGCTACTAGTTTCGCCATTATCAGTATTATGACTTTTTGGCATCCCAATACAAGAAAGAACAACAATAGTAATGAGCAAAGCAGTATTAAACAGAGCCGCAACCAGCGTGATTGCAGTATTACTGTAGCGAAATCTCCCCGCCATACGGCGGATATCTGTTTTGATTTTGTGTAATTGTTCTTGGATGTAAGTAAAATCTTCGCCTTGTGGGTTGTCGGGATAATCCCGTGAATGGGGGTCTCCATGAAGCAGTTTATTTAGCTTGCATTGCAAATTGTCATTTTGCTTCTGTAATTTTTCTTTCGAGTTTTGCAAAGTGTTGATTTGTTCTTTATATTCGCTGCGAACGTCATCCTTTATGGATTCAATTTGTTTTTGCAGTTCGGTAATTTGCTCTTGCAATTCTTTCTGCTTGCGTGTTAATGCTGTATTCTCTTCGCGTAAATGCTCTGCGTCAGATTGCCAATGGTTTTTCTCTTTCAGTGCCTCCGCCTTTTGTGCCTCTATCGCAACTATCTTTTGTTGCAATTCTTGTGGCAAACGATCTTTAGTCATGATAGACGGAGATACCAATATACGGTGTGCAAGACAATCAGTTATAAACTGTGGACTATCTACATCAACGGTTGAATATGATTTAATCTGCGTTGAGATAGTATCTTGTTTGCTTTCTATTGTTTCCAAACCATTAGAGATATACTTCTCAATATTCTGCTGAATAACATTTGTTATCTGTACAAGTACACTTTCTTTTTCTTGGAATTGTGCCACAAGAAAATGTTCCTGGTCACCAGACTTCTCAATAATGTTATTCAAACAGAGTTGTTTATAGATAGTATCTAACAATTCATAAAGAGTTGCCACATGTGTGCAGTATTGTTTTTCAAAGCACACTGTTATTGCAAAATAGGCGTTGGGGCGATTGCCTTTTTCTACCACATTGCGACGATGAATGTAGGAATAATAGGCATTTTGATGCCACATATCCACTTGGAGGACAGCGTTCATATCCTCCCCTATCTTTGAATCAAGAAAAGGATTGAGGTAGAACTCATCATCTATTACTGGAGATTTGCACCAGATGTCTTGTCCTTGTGGCCGTCCATGAATATATACTCGTACCATAGTTTAACCTTTTATGCAGTCCATGATTGTTTCCCATAGTTTGGCAGGATAGGCATCGTGACTTATG
>CAJOPF010000155.1 GCA_905236205.1 Candidatus Gastranaerophilales bacterium | reverse complement strand
ATCAAGGTTTTCATTTATTGGTGTTTGCTTAACATTCATAAGCCTTTTAGCTCCGGCTTGTGCTGAAGTTAATGCAACATCCGAAAACTCTACTGGCATTCTGTAATGATTTGTCAAAATAAATAATCTAATTGTATTTGAATCATATTTTTCAAGAACTTTATCTATGGTTAAAAAATTACCCAATGATTTTGACATTTTTTCTTTGTTAATAGTTACAAAACCATTGTGAAGCCAATAATTTACAAATTTGCAACCGTTTGCACATTCCGATTGTGCAATTTCGTTTTCGTGATGCGGAAATATTAAATCAGCTCCGCCTGCGTGAATATCAATAGTTTTGCCTAAATGTTTTCTGCTCATTGCGGAACATTCAATGTGCCAACCGGGTCTTCCAACACCCCAAGGAGAGTTATATCCAAATTTTTCATCTTTTTTCCAAAGTGCAAAATCAAGAGGATCTTCTTTTAAATCTCCCACTTCAACTCTTGCGCCGCTTTCAAGCTGGTCTATCGGTTGTTTTGAAAGCATACCGTAATTTTTAAAGTTTTTAACTCTAAAATATACGTCTCCGCCAGCTTCGTAAGCATATCCGTTTTTAATTAAATCTTTTACTATTGAAATCATTTCACCCAAAGTTTTTGTGGCAAAAGGTTCAATATCAGGTTTCAGATTATTTAAAGCTTCCATACTTTTTGTAAAAGATTTATACCAAAAAGTTGAAACTTCTTCAGGTGTTTTACCCTCATTTTCCGCTTTTTTAAGAATTTTATCGTCAACATCAGTAACGTTACGACAATATGTAACGTCATAACCTTTAAATTTTAAATATCTGTATAAAACATCCCAAGTAATATAGCATCTTGCATGTCCTAAGTGTGCGTAATCATAAACAGTAGGACCGCAAACATACATTTTTACTTTATTACCGTCAATAGGCTTAAATTCTTCAACTTTATCCGTATATGTATTATGTAATTTCATACACGTTATTTTAGAACAAATGAGTATTTATGGCAAGTTGATAAAGATAAATTATTGTGGAATATGTGTTATTCAATTATATTTATAATCTGTGAAATTTTTTCTAACAAATAATCATTATTTTCAAGTTTATTTTTAATATACTCCAAATTTTTCGCAGGTTCACGTTCCGCAAAATTAAATAGATTTTTTGGATTTGTATTAAGAGCTTTGCATATTGCTTCAAGTGTTTCTGCAGAAACAAAATTATTTCCAAGTTCAATTTGACTTAAACTTTTTGCAGAAATACCTATTTTTTCTGCAAGTTCTTCTTGTGTTAACAATAATTTTGTTCTGTATTCTTTAACTTTTTTACCAAAAAGAATTTTTATATTCATAAATAAAATCTAATATACTTTTAAATAGAATTAAACATATTGACGATAGATAAATTATATGTTTAAATAGAGTTATTCTATTTTAAATAGCAAAAGAGGTAATTATGGCATTTTTATTCAAGAGTTATAATAAACAAAATAAATTAAATTTTCTTGCATTTACTCTCGCAGAAACCTTAATTGTAATGGGTATAATCGGAATTGTTTCAGCTCTTACACTTCCGAACTTAAACAGTTCAACTGGTGATAAAGAACAAGTAGCAAAAGTTAAGAAAATATATCAAAATTTAACAGATGCATTTGACAGAGCACAAGTTATTTATGGTCCTATTACAGGTTGGTGTGGATGGAGTGGTGGAATTTGTCCTGCATCGCCAGATCGTCTTGGGGGAAGGATTCTTGAATTTATGAAGTTGTCAAAAGATTGTTATATACCAAGAGCATCACATCAATATTGTTTTTCATCAGCTCCTGAATTAAAACTTGATGGAACTCAATTGAACAGCAATACAGCTGAAGAATGGGGTGACGGTTATACTGCGATATTAGCAGATGGTACGTCAATATATATTAGTGGAGGTAGTTCTGTTTCTATAAAAGTTGATATAGACGGTCCAAATAAAGGTAAGAATCGTCAAGGTTATGATTTACATAATTTTGCCATAGCTGAGAACGATGGTATTTTTTCAGTATGCCTTGGAAGTAATTATTCAAAATTTTCTGGAGCATTCAGCAGTAATACTTACCCTACAGCTTGGGTAATAATGAATGAAAATATGGATTACAAAAAATGTGCAAGCACTTTGAATTGGGAAACTAAAACAACTTGTAAATAAATTGTATCTAAACAATTTCACCATATGCTTTATTATTTTTAATTTCAACAATTTTAATTTGCTGCATGGTATTAATTAATTTTTCATTTTTGGAATTTAATAAAACGGTTATATAATTTTCGGTCATACATTTTAACAGACCTGTTTTTTTATCGGTATGTTTTTCGATAATAGCATTATGAATTGTTCCAAGATTTTTATTTAAAAATTCTCTTGTTTTTTGTGCTGAAATTTGCTTTATAACATTGGTTCTTTCCTCTTTTACATTGTCTGATAAGTGTCCGTCCATAGTTTCAGCTTTTGTTCCTTTTCTTATCGAATAAGGAAAAGTATGAATTGCACTTAGTCCTGATTTTTTAAGATTTTTTACGGTAATTTCAAAATCTTCTTCTGTTTCACCTACAAATCCTGCAATAATATCGCTTCCTAAAAACGGCAAATTAAACATTGAATTGATTTTTTCGATTTGTTTCAAATAATCTTCAACTTTATAAAATCTGTTCATACGTTCTAAAGTTCGGTTGCATGCCGATTGTAGCGAAAGATGAAAATGCGGACAAAATTGATTTGATTTGGACAAAAAATCCAATAATTCATCTGTAATTTCAAGCGGATTTAATGAACCTAACCTGTATCTAATATTTGTATTATTTTCAACCTCTTTCAATAAATCTAAAATTGTTTGTCCGTTTTCTTTTCCCCATTGTCCGATATGAATTCCCGTAAAAACAACTTCTTTAAAACCATTTTTTTCAAAAGAATTTATTTGTTCAATAATAAATTTACTGTCAGCAGAGCGGGATTTGCCTCTTGCAAAAGGAATAATACAGTATGAACAACGATTATCACAACCGTCTTGTATTTTTAAACTTGCTCTTGTTTTTGTTGTATCAACTAATACCGCTTCATTGAATTTTTCCAAATTCATAATATCGTTAACTTTTATTTTTTGTTCTTTTGATAAAAATTCTACGATATCAAATTTTTCATTATTTCCTAAAACATAATCTATAAAATCATTTTCAAGTAATTTTTCTTTTTCTGTTTGTGCTATACAGCCTGTAATCAGCGTTTTTATTGAAGGGTTTATGTGCTTTGCATTACGCAGAATATACATGGCTTCATTATCAGATTTTTGCGTAACCGAGCAGGAATTTAAAATATATATATCTGCTTCTTTAATTTTTTCAGTCTGCAAAAAATCTGCGTTTATAAGATGTTCTCGTATTATAGCACCTTCAAACTGATTTGATTTGCAGCCCATTGATTTTAAAAAGAATTTCTTCATATGAAAAATTATATAAAAAAATGGTCAAATGTCCAATACAAAAGAAACAAGAGTTATCATAGAATATTTTCTATGAGAAATTACGAAATTTTGCCAAAAAATTTAATTTTAGAAAATGAAAATAAAATTTTGAGCAGAAGAGAGCTTGAAGTAATTATTCTCATAGCGGCAGGGTTTGAAAATAATCAGATAGCATTTATTTTTAAAGTTACTTTATCAACAATAAAAAAACAAATAGAAACTATTTTTCAAAAATTAAATGCTAAAAATAGAGCAAATGCCGTATTTATTGCTTGTGTTCATAAATTAGTCTCATTAAGAGATTTTGAAACAGTGATAAAAACACCTGATGTACAAAATTTTATAAAAAATTACAAAAATTTTTCAAAAATTAGATATTATTAAGTTTATATAAAGGTACTCTAATATTGTGTTAAACTAAAAATAAGGACACAGTAAAGGAGATAAACATGATACCTATTTTAGATTCAAAAAGACAATACGCTACAATCGGTGAAGAAGTTGAAAAAGAAGTACTTGAAGTTCTTCGCTCAGGTCAATACATTTTAGGCAAACATAATAAAGCACTTGAACAAGAATCGGCAGATTTTATAGGTGTAAAACACACTGTATGTTTAAATTCAGGTACAGATGCTCTACATTTAGCATTAAGAGCTTTAGATATAGGTGCCGGAGATGAAGTTATTTCAACAGCATTCACATTTGTTGCAACTGCAGAAGCAATAGGTATCGTTGGAGCAAAACCTGTTTTTGTTGATATAAACGCAGATACATTTAATATTGATCCTGCTAAAATTGAAAATGCTATTACACCAAAAACAAAAGCTATTATACCTGTTCACCTATACGGTCAGCCTGCTGATATGGATATGATTTTGGATATTGCAAAACGTCATAATTTATATGTAATTGAAGATGCATGCCAAGCAATAGGTGCTTTATATAAAGGTAAAATGGTAGGTTCATTTGGTGATATAGGATGTTTCAGCTTCTATCCTACAAAAAATCTTGGTGCTATGGGCGACGGCGGCTTATTAACAACAAATTCAGATGTTATTAAAGACAGAGTTATCGCATTAAGAAACCATGGCGGTGCAATTCGTTATCATCATGATGAAATAGGTGTTAACTCAAGACTTGATGAAGTTCAAGCTGCTATCTTAAGAGTTAAATTAAAACATATTAACGAATGGAATAAAAAAAGACGCGAAAATGCATACAGATATAATGAATTATTTGCAAAATGTCCTGATATTGTAACTCCAAAAGAATTAGACGATACATATTGCGTATATCACCAATATACAGTTAAAATTCCTAACAGAGACAATATTCACAAAATGCTTCAAGAAAAAGGTATAGGCGCAATGTTATATTATCCTATTCCGTTGCACATGCAAAAAGTTCATGAATACTTAGGAATGGGCAAAGGTTCCTTACCAATTACCGAAAAAAATACGGAAGTTGTAATTTCTTTACCAATGTTCCCTGAATTAACAAAAGAAGAACAACAAACCGTTGCTGATACTTTAATTGAATGTGTTGAAAAATCAAAAGCATTAGTTTAAATTCCTTCATACCGCACTATGTATTTGTCATGCCACACAGACAACGTGAATTGTGGGTAGTGAGTAGTGAGTAGTGAGTAGTGAATAGTGAGTTGTGAGTATTTGTGGTATTGTTAGTTAATTTAGTACTACCACATTTCTTCAACCACAAAGGGTGATTTTTTATTATCCCGACCATATTGGAATGAATAATTTTCACTTAATGAAACAACAATAAAGCAAGCATTGTTTGAACGTAGTGAGTTTGCTTGCTCGGGTTGAATTTAGTGAAAATTTATGAATGGAAATCAGGTCGTGGCTTTTGTGAAGAGGATTTTCGGTAGGGTGAACGTAAGTGAAACCCGTAAGGTGGTTGTGAGACGTTACTCTCACAACCACCAGAATAATCCGATAAACTTTTGCCACCAAAAGTTTCCTCCGTCCGAGCAGGACATTTAATTTTAATTTAGAAAAATTATGTATTTTATTACAAAATAAAAACCTCTCATTTTTATGAGAGGTTAAAATTCACACTAACTAAAATTTATTACTTACCTTATCCTTACCTATCTT
>CAJOPF010000154.1 GCA_905236205.1 Candidatus Gastranaerophilales bacterium | reverse complement strand
TGAAAAACTATAAATAGTGAGTCGTGAATTGTGAGTAGAAATTCAATTCACCACTCACAATTCACGACTCACTATTTATAGTTTTTCAAGCATCATTTTTGCAGGGTAGTAATCGGGCAAAACTTCCAAACTAACTTCAAATTCGTGCTTTGCAAGTATTTTGTTATTATTTTTTAAATGGTAATTACCGTATAAAAAATGTAATTCAGGATCGTTATAGCATTTCTGAACACCCCTGTCCATAAATATTTTAGCTATGGAAGGATAATCATAATTTAGCATTACGCGACTGATAAATTTATAACTTTCCTGATTTATTTCATAAAATATATCACAGGCATTTATAACGTTTTCGACAGCTTGCGAAAGCCCTGCTTTTAATAACAAAGCAATATCTATTTCTAGAAAATTTCTTATTTGCAAATATGACGGCATAAATTGAATGTAATTGTTCATAAATTGAATAAACAAATACGCCCAATCAGCACGCATGTCTCGGTCTCTTATCGGTGTAAAAATCTTTCTTGCTTCGTTAACATCACCTTTAAGCATTTTACAATAACCGTATTCAAGCTGATAGTCGTTTTCTTTGAAAAAATCTTCACACTTATCAAATTGAGCAATTACAAGGTAATCTTTTGCCTCTTTATAATTCATTGTTATCGTTTTTTTTCTTAATTACAACTTTCTTTTGAGCCTTGTTTGACGGCATTAAACCTGACAAATTACCCAACGCTTCAAGTGAAACATTATCTGATTGCTTATTGGCATCCTGAATTTGCTGATAAACTTCTTCACGATATATTTTTACATCTTTAGGCGCATTTATCGCAATTTTACAATTATCATTTTTTGAATCCAAAATTGTAATTTCAATTTCGTCGTTTATAATTATTTTTTGACCGTTTTTTCTTGATAAAATTAACATTCTGCAGGTTCCCCCTCATCTTGTTGAGGCTGGTTTTCAAACAAAGGTTGAGCAACACTGAAGCCTGAGCCTGAAATAATTACCTGTCCCGCCGTATTGTTTTTGATATTGAAAACTATCGGAGCCAAAAGATTAACCGTAGTACCTCTCGGATTATTATTCGGTACTTTTGCAATATTTAACACTACCAAATCTTCTGCTGTTTTTACATCCAAAATACTTTCCGCTTCATCAGGAAGTTCAAAAACATAATCTATACCAAAAAATCCGGGAGAAGTTGTTAAAAATGCTAAATCAGGTGTATGTGTTGACTGAAGCCATTTGAATAAAGATGCTTCTTTTGATTCGACCAATACAAATTGGTCTTCTTCGTTGTATCCTAAAATAGGCATTTTGAAGTTGAAGATTAGTTTTTCATCTCCTTCAATTTCGCCAAATCGGGTTGTTTGAATTTTCATATCCTTCCTCTGCTAATTACTACCGTTTAAACCAAAATTCATATTAGGCATCATTGAATTAAACATCATTGTTTGCATCATCTCAGGTGAAATCATTTGCTGATTTCCTCCGTTTGCATTTTGAGCTGCTTGTTGAGCCATCATAAACGGCAACATGTTCATCATGTTACTGTTCATCATATCATTTTGATTATTATTTTTTTCACCGAATAATGCACCAATATTTGGTTGAGACATCGCTGCCATTTGTGCTTGCATCATTTCTCTTTGAATTTGTTGTTGATATTCTTCTTTTGTTAAATCAGGTTTATATTCGCTTTTTACTTCTGATACAGATTCTTTTTGCATATCAACTTTATTATTTTGCTCTTGCGCATTTGTTTCTGCCTGTTTTGCAATATTAGTCAATCCTGCTGCATTTAAAACTCTCAAGGCTTCTACAATTTCTGCATCTGTTGGATTTGATGAAGATGCCAATTTTATTGTATCAACCGAATTTGAGGTATAAAAATTTTTCACATTTTCAGCAATTTTTAATCCGTTTAAATTGTAACTTGATTTATTTGGTTTTGTTGAAAAATTTCTGAAATTTTTAAATTCAAATTTATTCAATTCTTCATCAGAGTTCATTTCTTTCCTTAATCTTTCAACTCTTTTTCTTTCAAGTTCTTTATTTAAGTCAGCTGAAAGTCCGTTACCGTAAGGCGCATTGATGAATTTATCCAAATCGCTGAGTATAACTTCAGGTTTTTTCTCTTCTTCTTCTTTTACGTTGATATAGCAATTAGCGGGATCCTCAATACAAACAATTCCTTTTTGCGCATATTGACCTAAAGTGTTATTAGGATTTATGTTGCGAGCTTTGTTGTAAAAGAATTTTGCTTTTTCGGGATAACCGATTTGAACATACGCCATGCCCGCATAATAGTTAGCAATTTGATTTTGCCAGTTTGCACGGTTTTTTAAGAAAAAGTTTGTAAGTTCTTGAGCACAGCCGACATAGTTGCCTGATTTATATTTTTGAATACCTCTTGCAACCTCAGGTGTTATGTTATCACCCGCTGCAAATGTAACAGGTGTTGTTATCATGAATATTGCGAGTGTTAAAAACAGTTTCTTTATCATAGTCTTACTCCCTTATTCAATTTTAATGATTTTCATGCAAAAATCAACTTTTTTACATTATATAACCTTTTTCAGATTATACTATGGTCTAAAAAGTTGATTTTATTGAACTTTGGACGTAAATATGAATTATGAATTTATTTTAAGTTATAAAATCATTGCAACTACCATTAAAACGAACATTCCTATTTGCATAGCCGTTGCCATTTTTTGCTGAAAACTGTTTGAATCATATTTTTTGGCGCTTTTTTGTGCATTAACCGCACTTGAAATTCTTTTTAAGCGTGTTATTTCTTTGTCGTTGGCAAAATTTGAATTAAAAACAGCGCTTTCAAGACGACTTAATCTGTTATCAATAGTGTCGTTTGAAAAACTTTGCTTAAAAATGTTTTTTTCTAATTTGTTTAGTTTTGAACGAAAATCTCTGTCGGCTATTGTTTTGTCAACATAATCGCCTTTTTGTGAATGGTAGTATGTATCCGAGTTGTTTTGTGCAAGTGTGTCAGGTGAGAAATAATTATTTTGCTCATCGTAGAAGTAATTTTTTTCTGCGTCATTTTCTTTTTTTTCGTTGTAGGAAACTTTGTTTTTGAGTCTTTCTACCCTTTCCGAAAGAGCATCTTCATAATTTTTTTTAAATATCTCTTTCTCTAATTTTGAAATTCTTGTATTTATATCTAAATTTTTATAAGATTTACCGAAAATTTGTTCTTCTATTTCATTTATAACGGGATAATCAATTTTTGGATTATCAGGCTCTTTATACTCATAATCGTTTGAATGTGCCATTTTTTGTTTTTCAAAATTATCTTCTTCCTCATCAAAGGTATCTCGTTTTGGTTTAATTTCCTGACCGATAAGGTTTGCGGCAATATCATCAGATAATGCTGCCAGTCTTGATTTTATACTGCCTGATTTTGCTTCACCGTAAACTCTTTCTTCAATTCTTGAAAGACGTTCATTGTCTGTCTGTTTTGAATATTCTATTCCGAACAAATTGTTCTCAATTCTGCTTAAATCACCGGATATTTTGCTTTGAGCAAATGATGTGTTTGAAAATATTAAAATAAATAAAAATGTTATAAATATTTTTTTCATATAAACTTACCCCGAACTAATATTAACTTTGGTTTTAAAGTTTTTCTATTAACCTGTTATGCGGTATTTAATCTTAAAAATATTGTTAAAAAGGACTAAAGAAAAAGGATGAAATTTTTGTAAAATTTCATCCGTAGAAAATAAAGAAGATATGTTGTCTGATGATTATGATTTTAATTCAACTGTTAAAGCATTTGATAAGGCAATACCACCTCTTACTGCAGGCATATTAACAACCTTTCCGTTAACATACATTACGGTAGAACCGCCTCCGTCGAGATTCATAGCATTTACACAGCCTATTGATTGCATAAAGCCCGCAAGCTCTCTTAACGTCATTCCGACTGATGCACCTTCTCTGCCGTCAACTGCAACCATTATCAAGTTTCCTTCAGCTGTGTAACCTATTGCTGTTCTTGGATTTTTACCGCCTATTGCACCAAGTTTTTGTTCTGTCATATCAATAAAAATGTTGCCGTTTTTAACCAAATAAGGACCACCGCTTATTATGTGATTTACATTGTCCCAGTTTGGAATTGTTTTTATATCAAGATTTACTTTTTTAGCTTTAAATATAGGTTCTAATTTATCTTTCGGTCCTACAATTACATATCCGTTTTGAGGAATAGGAAGAGCTTGAGTTGATATTGATGTTATTTTGCCTTCTTCTATTGCCATTTGAATACCGTATTTTGGACTTGCAGGAGCAAATGCACCCCATTCTGGAGTATAAGCAATAACGTAAGTTGATAACATTCTCGGTTGATTTACATTATCCACTTTTATATCACCTTTTGATGTTTTTAAATTTGCATTTAACTCAATTCTTGCCATATCAAAACCGTTGTCAAAAATACCCATCGCAACACGATTGTAAATCGGACCTGTGTATAATTTTTTATCTATCATAAGTGTACCTAAAGGAACTCCCGTTTGCGGTTTAAAATAAGTTCCGTTGATAGCAATAATGGAATTTGTTTTCTTTGCAATACTCGTAATAGTTGATTTAGAAGCTAATCTTGAAGATGAAAGCTGAGGAGTTATTGC
>CAJOPF010000153.1 GCA_905236205.1 Candidatus Gastranaerophilales bacterium | reverse complement strand
GGATAGAGCGTTAATTTCACTTATGTTGAACTTTTAATCCCATTCCCGTCAAATCGTAAAAGATTCAACGAGCCAGCTGGGCTACACGCGCTTATTTATTTTGTAAATTTATTCTAACAAATAAACAAATTTTTTCAAGTTTTATTATTAAAGTTTGTCGTATTCTTTTTTAATTTCCTTTATATCTTGCCACATAAGCCATTTCGGACTTCCTTTTTCTCTTGAGTCGTTTCGCAATAAGTATGCAGGGTGAAAAATCGGCATAATTTTTGTATTTTCAAGTCCGTATTCCGAGCCGTTAAACCATTTACCTCTGACTTTGGTTATTCCGCCCACATCACCTAATATTGATTGTACTGCCACACCACCGCATAACAGAATTATTTTTGGATTTAAAATTTTAATTTGCTCATCTAAATACTCTCTACAAGCCTCTTTTTCGTCTGGCAAAGGATTTCTGTTTTCAGGCGGACGGCATTTCACTGTATTACATATATAAACATCTTTATTTCTGCTAAATCCCACACACTCAAATATTTTATCCAGTAATTGACCAGCTCTGCCAACAAACGGTATGCCTTTTTTATCTTCCCAATACCCCGGAGCTTCGCCTATAAGCATAAGCTTGTTATTCGGAACTCCATCAGAAAAAACAATATTTGTACGTGTTTTACATAAATCACACTTTTGGCAATTTAAACATTTTTTCTTTATTTGTTCCAGCTTAACCGTTAAATCTGTTTCCATAAGCCGATTATAGCAAAAAGTTAATAAATTGTTAAAAAATCCTATTTTTTCAAAAAAAAGAGTTATAACAATAGTGTAATAAGTAAGTTAACAAAAAGAAAATATAGGAGGTATTATTATGAGATTTAATGTTATTGAAAAAAATCCTGAAAGTTACATTTCAAGTGTAAGAAGCAATTTGGAAAATCTTTTGGACGCTGTCATTGATCGTTCAGAAAATTCTTTCTTTCAACCAATGAGTGAAGTTAAAGAAAATGAAAAAGAATACTTGGTTAATGTTCAATTACCGGGGGTAAAAAAGGAAAACATTAACATCGAAATCGAAGATAATATGTTATCAATTTCCGCTGAAAACAAAATGGAAGAACGTAAAGAAGACGAAACTTTACACTACTCTAACATAGCATACGGAAGCTTCCAAAAAAATATTGAATTTGAAAAAGAAATAGACGTTAAAAATTCTAAATGTGAATTTAAAGACGGTGTTTTAAAAATCACTTTAAAGAAAATGGCTGAAAAGAAAAACAATAGTACAAAATTAACTATTGAATAATAAGATACAGACTTATCAATTTTCGGGATTTTGCGTTGCGAAATCCCGTTTTTTATTTAAACTACCTAAAGGAATATAATCAAATCTTTTGTATTGTTCAAAAACCTTTTTTCTCTCGTTAAAAAATTTTTCAGATACATTTTCCCATTTGTCATTTTTAAAATCATAAGATATAAACCAAGGATTTTTACTGTTTTTGTAGCCGTCATATTTAAAGCCTACCTGCGGAAACAATTCTGTTGAATTTTCTACAAGAATATACACAAGCCATCCGCTTTCGTTAGCGCCTGAAGAATATTCGTTGCACAAAAAAGCCTCATCACAAACAAAATATCTGTCTCTTGCACCTCCGCTTATGACATGAACAGGTTTTCTGTCAACCATTGTGTAAATATCATAAATAACACCTTTCCAATTACCTGTTGCAATTTCTCCGATAAGAAGTTCCTCTATACCGTCACCATTGATATCATCATAAGCATATCCGATTTTATTTAAAACATTTTTATCAGTTTTAGACAAAACGTTATACATATAACTCATATCTTCTTCTTCAAGTTTTACGGAATCCCATTTTTCTTTAACCGCTTTGACATGTTTTTTCAGAATTTCTTTGTATAAATCCTGACCTTTCATACCTTGTTCTTTATTGTAAATGCTTTTGTTTTTACCTTCTATAATGTATTTATCACTGTTTCCAATAACATAAAGGCGATGATAATACGACGGAACAGACTTTGTATAATCATATTGAACATCTGTCGGTTGAATAAGAACCATATCGTATAAAATACCGTTTTTGTCCGTCAATTCGCCTATTTTTTGTCCCCCCGGCATCATAGCGTGTTCCGAAGGGTTTTTATAAAGTTTTACGCCGAAAGCAAAACCGCCAAACCCCGCTTTTTTGGAAATTTTGTCATATATAAAAATACCGTTGTCTTTCTTTTTGACTACAAATGTTCCTTTTGTGTCATTTGGTATAATCAAAGAATATTTACCGTTAGAAATTTTAATATCCTTATCTTTGCCAAAATAATTCCAATCCAGTGCAAAAGCAGAACTTGAAGAAATAAATAATATCAGAATAAATATATAAAATATACTTTTTTTCATTTTTATACCCCTGTTTAGTTTTGATAAAATGATATTAGCACAAAACCGTCATATTTGTAGAAAATAAAAAAGACCGCATATGCGGCCTTAAATTTTACTTAAATATATAAAATCTATCTTGTAGGTTTATATATTTTCTTACCGTTATCAACATAGTCTTGCAACTCTTGTTCGCCAAGTTCAGTTTCTATGTTACCGTAAACGATAATACCTCTTTTTTTGAATTCCTTAAACCAGTGCGGTTTAAAACCTTCATCAAAACCTGTGATATCTTCAACTCTTTTTGATGGAACGCTGTAATAAACTTCTTTAATACCTGACCACATAATACCACCAAGACACATCATGCAAGGTTCTGCAGTTACATATAATTTTAAATTATATGGTGCTAAGTCAAAAGTTCCTAATTTCTTTTCTGCTGCTTTTATTGCATTCATTTCAGCGTGATTGTTTGAACATTGTTCATTTACAACAGAATTAGCAACTTTTACTACAAGATTTCCTTTTGAATCATATATAGCTGCAACAAATGGGCCTGAACCTTTTGCGGTAAAAGATTTCATATCTTTTTGAAGACTTGCAATAATTTTGCTTGCTGTTTCAACTTTTGTTTGGTCAATTTTTTCGTTTGAAATAACTTTTGCTTCAACATTACCTGCTAAAAGAAACATTACTGCGAAAGTCATAATAAATAATCTTTTCATCATAAACTTCTCCTTTTCTACTGTATTTATATACTAGCATAAAGTTATTTTTTATAGTAGAATATATATTTATGTTAAAATCAGCTAAAGAATTCTATTAAGAATTAAATTATGTCGTATTGTGATTGGGAAAATACATCAGAATTAAATATAAAATACCACAATGAAGAATGGGGTATTCCTGTTTTTGATGACCGTATGCAATTTGAATACTTAATGATGGAAGTTATGCAATGCGGACTTAATTGGAATATGATGATAAATAAGCGTGAAATCTTTAGAAAATGCTTTGATAACTTTGAATATGATTTAATCGCAAAATACAATAAAAACGATATTGAAAGAATAATGAATACAGACGGAATGATTAAATCAGCAAGAAAAATTGAAGCAATAATCAACAATGCAAAAGGTTTCCAACAAATAAGAAAAGAATTTGGAAGTTTTTGCAACTATCTTTGGGCTTTTTCCAACAACAAAACAATTTTATATGATAAACATAATTTAGGTTATATTCCAGTAAGTAACGGATTATCTGACACAATAAGCAAAGACCTTAAAAAAAGAGGGTTTAAATTTTTAGGCTCTATAACTATTTATTCACATCTTCAAGCCTGTGGCATAATAAACGATCACGACATAAATTGTCCAAGATATAAATACATAAACTCAAATTATCCGACTGTTAAAAAACTCCGATTTTTGGAAAAGAATGTATCTTATTTTGGTAATAAATAATACTATTTTTCAATCTAATTTTTTATATCGAAAACATTTACAACATTTTTGATTTACGACTTAATTTCGTAAAAATAACAGGATAGATTAAAGTTATTGTTAAACCTATTAAAAACGCCAAAAATGAAGCATAATACGGTTGTAAATCGCTTAATAGCACATATTTAAACGCAAATTTAATTAAGATAATCACACCGGCCGATCCGACTGCGCCTATTATAATACGTTGTTTCAAAGACATTTCTTTAGGATTAAAAGGTGAAACTTTTGCACATAAAAAACATCCGTTTATAAGTCCGAGTGAGTATGCAAATGTTATCAATGCATCATCTTTCAAATGCTGCGGATTAACAAGAAGCTGTCCTGCAACATAATCCATTCTGTATGTATTATAAAAATATATATAAATCAAAGCAATAAATACTAAAATATCTGTCAGAACAGTTAATAAAATATATCTGTTTTTGTCTTTTTCAGCCCACTCTATTACAAAAGGCAATATAAAAACCAAAGAAAAGCCCAGTAATAATCCAAAAATAACGTCTTGAGGCGAATGTACTCCAAGCCATAATCTTGAAAAACCTACAAGAAGAACTAAGCAAATTAAAACTATACTCCATACTTTATGTTTTAATAAATAAGCACAACCGCCAAGTACAGAAGAACTCATTGCCGAATGTCCGCTTGGAAATGAATATCCCGTTGCATAAGGAATTGCAAGGGGTGAAGGATGAATTCTGCTGTCTAATATCCAAGGTCTGTAAACACATGCCAGCATTTTAAACAGATAAGCAAAAAGTTTATTAAAACCTTCAAGCGAAAACAGATATATTCCTGCTTTAAAATCTATACACCAATAAACAATTGCGCATATCAGCGTCGGAAGCCAAAATTCTCCGATTACGGTTATTGATAAGAAAAATTTATCATAAATATCCGAACAATTTACTCTTATATTTTGCAAATAAATTAAAAAATCTATCTGCGGCTTAATCCAATCAGGATTAGATAAACATTCTATCATAAAATCTCCTCCGTCTTCGTAATTTTTCTATAAACAAAATTAAAACAATTTTATTTATGCAGTAATTCTTTTTTTGCTTTTTTCCAAAGCAAATCAAATTCTTCAAATGAATATTCCGTTAACGGCTTTTCTGCCAGTTCTTCCATTTTTCTAAACCGTTTCATAAATTTGTTATTTGCCGTTATTAAACATTGTTCTGCATCCAATTTGTGCCATCTTGCAAGATTTACGACCGCAAAAAGAATATCACCCATTTCATCTTCCATGTGGGCTAAATCATTTTCTTTGCAAGCCTCTTTGAATTCTTTTAACTCTGAATTAACACACTCCCACAAGGTTTCGACTTTATCCCACTCAAATCCGACTTTAACAGCTCTTTTTGAAATTTTTTGAGCAGACATCAAAGCGGACTGTGCCTTTGAAATGCCGTCCATTTGAGATTTTCGTTCTTTTTTTTCTTCCTGTTTTAACTTATCCCAATTAACAACAACATCATCTGCACTGCTCACTTTTGTATCACCAAAAACGTGAGGATGTCTGTGTATAAGTTTATCTTTTAATTCTTTGGCAACATCTTCTATTGTAAATTCACCCGCTTCACTTGCAATTTGAGAATGTAAAAGAACCTGTAAAAGCACATCTCCAAGCTCCTCTCTTAAATGAGCGGGACTTTTTTCATCTATGGCATCAACAGCTTCATACGCTTCTTCAATCATATTAGGACGAAGCGAAGTGTGCGTTTGTTCTCTGTCCCAAGGACAACCGTTTTCAGAACGCAATACTCTTATAACCTCAATCAATTTTTCTAAATTCGGATAATTCATATTCCACCTAAAATTCTATTTTATCAACATCAATTAAATCAGGCAACTTAATACCTAATGCATTTGCTAAATCATTGGCTGTTTCGATAGATGGTGTTGTTGCGCCACGTTCAATTGCACTAATAGTAATAATACTTAAATTAGCAAGTTCAGCTAATTCTTCC
>CAJOPF010000152.1 GCA_905236205.1 Candidatus Gastranaerophilales bacterium | reverse complement strand
ATTTTTCTTTCCCTTTATAAAATAATGTAATAACTTTTTCGTGAATTGTGAATGGTAAGTCGTGAACAGACAACCATTAGTTGTGTTAGTTTTCCAACACACCTAAAACATCTGATGTTGATAAGATTTTTAATAATGCACCGTCAATTTTAATATCTCTGCCTGCATATTTTTCGTAAATAACGATTTCACCAACTTTTACGCTTACAGGAGCTTTTTCTCCGCTGTCCAAAGTTTTGCCTTCGCCAACTGCTACAACTTCACCTTTTTGAGGTTTTTCTTTTGCACTGTCAGGAATAAAAATTCCGCCTTCTGTTTGAGCAGTGTCTTCAATAACTTTGATTACAATTCTGTCGCCTATTGGTCTGATTTTCATTTTTAGCCTCCTACTTTTTATTTCCCTATGTTATTTATGTTTGAACTTGTATAATATTTATACACCAAAATCAACTGAAAACAAGAATAATTAACGAAAATTTAATATTTTAATACAATAATTAAAAAAAAATAAATATAACTTGTTTATATAAATTGATAACGTATAATTAAAATGATGTTATAATATTATAGATAGGTGATATTATGTCTAAAAAGAAAAACAAAGATGAATTACAAGAAACATCCAATCCGTTCAACAATGACATGAAATTAGACAGTGCGGACGAAAAAGCGGAAACAGATGTTCAAAACGAAGAAACTGTTCAATCGGATGAATTTAAAGAAAAATATGAACAGCTAAATAATCAATATATAAGACTTGCGGCTGATTTTGATAATTACAGAAAACGTCAAGCTCAAGAAAGAGAAAATTTGTTAAAATACGGCGCAGAAGAAACATTGAAAAAGTTAATTGAAGTGCTTGATAATTTTGACAGAGCTCAAAAAGCAATTGAAAATATAGAAGATTGTAAACAGGTTAAAGACAGTTTTAATCTTGTTTGCAACCAAATGAAAGATACGTTGACAAAATTGGGATTAGAAACTATTGAAACAGACGGTCAAGAATTTAATCCTAATTTTCACGAAGCAGTAATGCAAACACCTACAAGTGAATATGAGGAAGGTACTATTATCGCTGAATTACAAAAGGGTTATAAAATTGGTGATAAGGTCTTAAGAGCTTCGCTTGTAAACGTTGCTGCAGCCGAATAATTAAAAAGGAATAGCTGAAAAATGGCAGATTATTATGAAATATTAGGTGTTGATAAAAACGCTTCCAAAGATGAAATAAAAAGTGCTTTCAGAAAAATGGCGCGTAAATATCACCCTGATGTAAATAAAGAACCTGATGCCGAAGAAAAATTTAAAGAAATAGGCAAAGCATACGAAACTTTAATGGATGATGAGAAGCGTGCAACTTATGACCGTTTTGGCGAAGACGGTTTGAAAAATGCAGGTTTTGATACACAAGGTCCTTTTGCGGGCGGTTTTGGTGATTTAAGCGAAATATTTTCATCATTTTTCGGTGATTTTGGTTTTGGTTCTCCAAGACAACAGGATCCAAATGCGCCAAGACAAGGTGAAGATTTACGTTTAGACGTAGAGTTGGAATTTGAAGAAGCTGTTTTTGGTTGTAAGAAAGATGTAAAAATTGACCATTTGGAAGTTTGTGAAGAATGTCATGGTACGGGAGCAGAACCCGGAACAGAACCTATTATTTGTAAAACTTGCGGCGGAAGCGGTAAAATTCAACATGTTACCCAGACTGTGTTAGGACAATTCGCTCAAATAACTTCTTGCCCTGATTGTAGAGGTACAGGCAGAAAAATAGGTTCACCTTGCCACAATTGCAACGGGCATGGAAGAATTGAGAAAGAGAAAAAATTGGAAATTAAAATTCCTGCAGGTGTTGACAGTATGTCAAAAATGCGTTTGTCGGGAGAAGGCGATTGCGGCATAAACGGTGGACCTGCGGGTGATTTATATGTGGTTTTGCACGTAAAACCTTCTGATTATTTCAACAGAGACGGTTTAAATATTATTACAACTCTTGATATTACTCCTGCACAAGCTGTTTTGGGTGATGTTGTTGAAATCAGAACTCTTGAAGGAGATAAAAAAGTTCAGGTTCATGCAGGAATCCAAAGCGGTAATATGCTTAAAATAAAAGGTGCAGGTGTTCCTCATATTCAAAAACAATCCCATAGAGGTGACCATATTATTGTTGTTACGGTTAAGACTCCCGAAAAAATTTCTGCAGAAGAAAAAGAGTTGTATAAACGTTTGTACGAAATAAATACAGGTAAAAAGCATCAGGAAACATTAACCGAAAAAGTAAAAGGAGCATTCAGATAATGCGTAAGATATTATTATTGGTTTTAATATTATTTTTGAATATACTTTCCGTATCTGCGGCAAATTTACCTGATAATGTTACGGGATACATAAAAAAAATTTTCCCGAACGCTGAAATAAGATTTGACGGATTGATAACTATCGGAGATACAATTTATTTGCCATTATTTCCTGCTCAAATAAAATCTGCAGAAAATCTTACAATTAAAAAAACGGAGCCTGAAAATAAAAAATTAAAAGACTTACCTGATATTGTTGTTTTTAGCAACGATTTCGTTTTACTTAAAGTTTTAGAATCGGAAGATGGTAAAAAAACTGTTTTATATCAAGAAGTTCCGTTTATTGAGGTAAGGACAGGTTTGTTACCGCAAGACATGCTTGTTCCGAGAGGATTGTCTGTTCCTGTAAATATAAAAACTATTATTGGCGGTTTGAGAATAGCAACAAGCAGAGACAAGGGATTGAAAGTTGAATCGGAATTTGTTGATGAAACTGTTTCAAAAACCGTTGTTAAAAACGATTTAGTTGCAACGGTTCCTCAATTAAAAGACAAGATTTTTTATGTAATTACTTGTAAATCCAAAAACATTCATGTAATTCCTTCGGAAAAATCAAAACCGGAGTATGCGCTTTCTATGCCTGCTGTTCCTGTTGATATAAAGGCATATAATAACTTTTTGTTACTTACAACATACGATTTATATGAATTAAATGTAATATCTCTGGCTGATGAAGCGGTTATCAAAACGTTTAATTTCTCTGCTCAGCCTGAAGAAATTGTTATTGACAAAGTTAACAAAAGAGCTTATATAACCGTACCATCAACGTCTTCTATTTACATAGTCGATTTACCGACTATGACCATGAAACAAAAAATAAAAGTAAACGGAAGATGTACAAAATTGCACGTATCAAATGACGGAACGAAACTTATATATGTTGACAAAAATACGGATGACGTATGGTCAGTTGAATTGGACAATGATTATCTTATAAGAGAAATAGGTATTTTCCCTAACATTTCATCTATAAATTATGCTGCAAATAAAGTTTATCTTGCAAGCAGAACAAAAGACAGAGTTGCAATAATAGACTATGCAACATTAACCGAAGTTGATGAAGTTAAAGTTGATTCAAAACCCGTTGATATGCTTTTGTATGGTGATAATTTATACATTTTAAGTGCAACAAACAGTATTTTACAAATTTTAAATACAAGAAATGATAAAATTACTGCGACGATAAATCTGAATACAAATAACTTTGCCACAAATATATACAGATTGGACAATACAAATCTTGCTTTAATAACAGGAGCAAAAGCAGGCAAGTATTTTGTACTTAATTTAGATAAAAAACAAATTATAAAGACGTTGCCTTTTGACATTCCTATAGGCAAAACAGTTGTAACAAACAGGATTAAGAAAATAAACAAATGATGGACTCAACAACAGAAATAGTTTTAAAAAGACTTGAAGAAACACAGCACGATTTTTGGAATATATCAAGAGCCACAGGCAATTTTTTAAACATGCTCGTAAAAATGGTTAATGCCCAAAATGTTGTTGAAGTTGGTACATCTAACGGCTATTCTGGTATTTGGCTTGCAAAAGCTTTAAAAGAAACAGGCGGACATCTTACTACAATTGAATTTTATGAAAAAAGAATAGTCTTGGCACAGGAAAATTTTAAAACCTGCGGAGTCTCAGATATTATTGAAATAAAACAAGGTTCTGCTATTGAAACGCTTGAAGAAATACCTGAAGAAGAAATTATTGATTTTGCGTTTATTGATGCAAATAAAGCTCAATATATTGATTATTTTCATATTATAGATAAACACATGAAATCAGGTGCAATAATTACTGCGGATAATATTACATCTCACGCTGAAAAAGTTAAAACTTTTGTGGATGCAATTCAAGGTAACAAGAATTATCAAACAGAAATACTTGATTTACCTGCAGGACTTCTTGTTGCAAGAAAAATGTAAGCATATTTAAGATAAAAAGGTTATTATGACTCATAAACATCATCACGAATATATAAACAACGAAAATGAAAAGAAAACTTTTGTTGTTATTATATTTACACTAATAACAATGGTTGCCGAAATTATTTTCGGTATAATCAGTCATTCAATGGCTTTGCTGGCTGACGGATGCCACATGGGAACACACGCTTTAGCACTTACAATAACCTTTTTGGCATATTTTTTTATAAGAAAAATTCAGGATTGTAAAAATTGTGATTTGGTTTCTGAAAAAATATCCGCATTTGCAGGTTATACGAGTTCATTATTTCTACTTGTAACAGCTTTTTGGATTGTTTACGAATCTTTTGACAGATTATTTCATCCTCTGAAGATTTCTTTTAATGAGGCTATTTTGGTTGCTGTTATCGGGCTTATAGTAAATTTAATCTGCGTAATTATAATGGAAAAAGGGCATAAACACGAACATGAACATGAGCATGAAGATTATAATTTCAAAGCGGCATATCTTCATATTTTAACTGATGCCTTGACTTCAATATTTGCTATTGCCGCTCTTTTGGCTGGAAAATATTTAGGATTATTTTTCTTGGATCCTATAATGGGATTTGTCGGCGGCGCATTGATTTTGAAATGGAGTATCAGTTTAATAAAAGATACATCAAAAATTTTACTTGATATAAAAATGCTAAAATAAAAAATCGGATTGCAAATTTTTGCAATCCGATTTTTGGATTTATTTTATGGAATATTAGTCGTCAGCGTGTCCTGCTGTTCCTAATACATCTTTCATTTTGTGCATAACCATTTCTTTAACAGCGGTTCTGCCAGGTCCCATGTATTCACGTGGGTCAAATTTTTCAGGATGTTCAATAAAGAATTCTCTGATTGTTGAAGTCATTGCTAAACGTAAGTCTGTATCAATGTTGATTTTAGCAACACCGTGTTTTGATGCGTAATTTAACATGTCTTCAGGAACACCTTGTGCATCAGGTAAGTTTCCACCGAATTTATTACATTTTTCTACAAATTCTTTCGGAACTGATGATGAACCATGTAATACGATTGGGTAATCGCCAAATCCTGCTTCTTTTAAAGCATCTTTGATTTCTTTTAATCTTTCAAAGTCTAATTTTGCTTCGCCTTTAAATTTGTAAGCACCATGAGAAGTACCAATAGCAATTGCTAATGAATCACATCCTGTTTGTTTAACAAATTCAACTGCTTCTTTAACGTTTGTATATTTAGCGTCTTTAGCAGAAACATTAACGTCATCTTCTACACCTGCCAATTTACCAAGTTCAGCCTCAACTGAAACTCCTCTTTCGTGAGCGTATTCAACAACTTGTTTTGTTACTTTAACGTTTTCTTCAAATGGGAATCTTGAACCGTCAATCATAACTGATGAGAAACCACCGTCAATACAAGCTTTACAAATTTCAAAATCAGCACCGTGGTCTAAGTGTAATGCGATAGGTACTGTTGTTGTAGCTAATGCTGCTTCTACCAATTTAATCAAGTATGTTTGGTTTGCATATTTTCTTGCACCTGCAGAAACTTGTAAAATAATTGGTGAACGAGTTTCTTCAGCTGCTTCTGCAATACCTTGCAAAATTTCCATGTTGTTTACGTTGTAAGCACCGATAGCGTATCCGCCTGCTAATGCTTTTTTGAACATTTCATTTGTTCCTACTAATTTTCTTTCACTCATTTTGAGTTCTCCTTCTTTATTATATTATGAGGTTTTGCCCCCTCTAACATGGAAAAATACTACAAAAAAGAGCGAAAGTAAAGAAATTTTATATTCGTTACAGGTACATACTTTTTAATTTTTCAATTTTTTTATTGGATTCTATTATCTTATTTTTCAAATCTTCGTTTTTTTCGGCTATTTTGGATAATTCTTCTATTACATTAATGACTTCATCATTCGCATCACGAAAAATAAACATATTTACTCCGGCAAGGATTGCCATTTCACAAGCTTTCACTGAACCAAATTGTTGAACACCCTTCATAACCATATCATCAGAAATAATTACACCATCAAATTTCAATTTATTTCTAAGATATTCGATAGCATTTTTGCTTAAGGATGATGGTATCACTTCTTCATCAAAACATTTGCAGT
>CAJOPF010000151.1 GCA_905236205.1 Candidatus Gastranaerophilales bacterium | reverse complement strand
TCATCTCCACCAGCAAAAAACCTCGTCGAAAGACGAGGTTTTTTCAACGATATCAATCCACTGCGTAGATTGGCGATTTACGCTTCGCGTGCGATATTTACCTGCGGCCAGCGATATGCGCCTCGACGGTGGGTGGATTTCATTTCACTGTGAGCGGAGCGAACGATTTTGTGGGGTGATAGCTCCGCGCTTGTATATGCCAAGCATACGCCATAGTGCCATTTGTCTATATTTCTATAATAATTGCTTTATGGTGTCGCAAGGGATTGAAATTTTTGATAGGATACATTATAATGTGTGCTGATTAGTTCCAACATACTGATAGATTTCATAAGAGGTATATATGTCGATAGTTCCTAAAACTCAAAAATTATCACCGCTTCTAAAATACCCGGGCGGCAAAGATAAAGAACTTTGTCATATTTTGCCAAATCTTCCGTCAAAGGCAGAAAACTACTATGAACCTTTTGTGGGTGGCGGTGCCGTATATTTTGCACTAACGGCAGATAAGTATTTTATCAACGATAAATCTTTTGAGTTAATTGAACTTTATAATATGGTTAAAACTCAAAATACCGAATTCCTTTATGCGTTGGATCAGATAGAGCATAACTGGCAAATAATTTCTGAAGTGGTTTTCAATCACGCTGAAGAAATTTCAAATATGTACTGTTCGTATAAAAAAGGTATCCCAGAAAGGCAAAAGTTGTATGATGAAATCTCTGCTTTTGTTCTACATAACGCAGATGAATTCAATGGGTTGCTCTCTACCGATTTTAACGTTGGAATACAAAATTTTGTAAATGAACTAATTAAAAGTTTTAAGAATAAAATTGTTCGAATGGTAGAAATAGAAAGCCAAAAAGGAGATTTATCAAAAGAGGATTTTATTCAAAATATCGAATGTGCTTTTAAGTCAGCATTTTATATGCATTTTCGCTATTTGTATAATAATGCAACTGAATTAAAATTGAGCAAACCATTTTTTACTGCAATATATTTCTATATTAGGGAATTCTGCTATTCTTCTATGTTTAGGTATAATGCTAACGGTCACTTTAATGTTCCGTATGGGGGCATTTCCTATAATAGAAAAACTTTAGCAAAAAAAATTGAGTATTTTACAAACAATGAATTGATATCACATTTGCAGAAAACTCAAATGGGTTGTTTAGATTTTGAGGCGTTTTTACAAGAATATAAACCAAACCTAAACGATTTTATGTTCCTTGATCCACCATATGATACTGAATTCAGCACATATGCAAATAATGCTTTTGATAGACAAGACCAAGACCGGCTCGCAGAATACTTGAAAACAAAATGCGATTGTTATTTTATGCTTATCATAAAAAAAACTGATTATATTTTAGGCTTGTATAAAGATGGTGACCGTGATAAAAATGGAAGACCAATACGAATTGGCAAATTTGATAAAAAATATTTTGTAAGTTTCCAAAACAGAAACAATAAAGATGCAGAACATTTAGTTATCACGAATTATTAAAAAATGGAGGACTCTTTGTATGTCAATTTCAGAGAGCACGCTACATCCTTACATAAAAGGTTTAGTTGAAGAGAATGGGAAATTAACTGTTACCCAACTAAATAAAATGTTGCGAGAAATACTTACGTTAGATTCTAATGATTTGACGTTATTGTCAGGCAGACGCGATGACAAGTTTTCTCAAATTGTCAGAAATGTAGTTGCTCACACACCTGATGGTATTTCAACTCGGTATGGGTATATCATTGATAAGACTAAAAAACCTGCTGTTTTTTATGCAAAAGAAAAAGACGCCAAAAGCGCAACAAGTGATATCATTTCCCCTGAAAAGATTAAAGAACGCAAAGAAAAACGCAAAAAATTTACTGCAAGAAAAGTCGATTTCAGAACCTTAAACAATGAACATTCTGCTTTGGGAGATGCAGGTGAAGTTTTTGCATTAGAATGGGAGCGTAATAGATTAAGAGATCTTTCGGTTGCATTTGACATTTCTGAAGAAGTGATCCACTTTTCTCGGATATATGGCGATGGTGCTGGATATGATATTTTATCTCGAAATGATGATGATTTTGCTCTGCGCTATATTGAGGTAAAAACTACTAAAGGTGACCTAAATACCCCATTTTATATGTCTGAAAACGAATGTGCGTTTATAGAAATCTATCAAGACAATGCCCTTATTTATAGAGTTTATAACTACGACCAGGATACAAATATTGGTGAAATAGAAATAATCACTTACGATGAACTGGTTGCAAACTATACTTTTAATCCAGTTACTTATAAAGTAACAAAGAAAACATCATAGAATTCGTCTTGCGTTACTATTGCTCCGCCAACAAAAGCACGGCGGAAGCAGTGCTTTTTTCAACGAAATCCACCCCTGCGGCG
>CAJOPF010000150.1 GCA_905236205.1 Candidatus Gastranaerophilales bacterium | reverse complement strand
CTTCTTAACAATGGGCGGTTACAAATTCGCTAAATTAGAAGATCAAGATGCTTTAAAAGAATATAAATTTGATTTCTTTACATTAGCGAGAAAAAATGAATTGGGTAACTTTTATATATCCCCTGATTTAGTTAAACCTCTAAAAACAGGTATGAAAAAATTAAATAACAATATGGCAAAAGATAATAAAAAAACATCAGTATTCCCATACACTCCCGATACTGAGCCTATCAATTTGGATTGCGTAGATTCAACAAACTATTATGATACAAAGGCAAAAATTTCCATTGTACAAAATGAATATCGCCTAAAACAAAAAGAAAACAAATATGTGCACGCTTATGAATATCTTTTAATCAATAAAAATAATTCAACTGCATCTGTTACTGCTACCAGTGAAAGACTTGCTGCACTTAAAGATGTTACTACCGAATCATTTGTTGATTTAGACAGACTTGATATGATTGATACAGTAGGTACATTACCGCCTGTACTAATTTGTACAGCAGGAGCATCAGCATTATTAAGCGTTCCGAACTGGGTAAGACTGGCTAAAATTACAGCTGAATCAAAAAGATTTTCAAACGCTTTGCCTGAAAATTATGAACTAAAACCACTTGCAGAAATGAGAATTTTAGTTTTAAAATACAAAGACGACCCAAAACCTCTCAAATTTAATATTAAATTTGCAGACGGAACCGTACACAATATTACATTTTAAACACTAACCCTGCGAACGTAGGGTAGAAATGTATGATTAGACGGTTATAATAAAAATATTTTTACGAGAACGAGAAAGCTGAAACAATATGCTATTTGCTGAAATACGCTATACTTCAGCTTTTTTTCGTACGTCGAGAAAGAACCGATAACAAAAGGCAAAATAATAAAGATTAGTAATAAGCACGACATATATCTGTGAATAAACAAACCATAAATAAAACTTACAGCCATACTTAACAAATACAAATGGAAAATTATTGCAAAACTCACCCCAAAAAAGGCCTTCGTTTTTGGATTAACGTCTTTTTTTAATCCGTACAACATGCATATTAACAAAGATACAATTGCTAAAATATTGATAATTAAAGATAAATATATAACTAAACTCATAGAACACACATTTCTTCAACTTTTATCTGAAAAGTCGATAAATCAGACAAAAAACCTTCTACTGTATTCATTACCAAGCTTTTTTCATTATCATACAAAACCATATGATAACTGTCATTAAGTTCAACATATTTTTTTATTTTGGATGACACACCGTTTATAACTATTTTGGCTCCTTTTGTACTTGCCAAATTGTCGTACTTAGAATGAATACATAAAATAGGAGATGTCACTTTTTTCAAATTTTTTCTTACATCTTTTGAAAGTTTCAACAAACCCTGCACTGCATTTAACGGATAATTATCCATACCTATATCAACTTTTGACATTACTTTTGCAAGACTTTTTCTCGTTCTCTCGTTCTTTACGCCATAACAATCATCTTCAGGAAACGTATAATAATATCTGACTATCGTATTTAACGCAACAGGCAAAAGTGAGGCTGTCCAAGGAATACAAAATCCGTCTAAAAATAATGTGGTTGAAAGTGCAACAATGCCTGTTATATCTTTGTTATGTTCGCCCAAATATACCGCCATTGAAGCCCCCAAGCATAATCCCGACACAAAGAAATGATTATAATCAGGTCTTAACAAATCATATTTTTTTTGAGCAAAATCACACCAATCTGTCCATGTAACAGTTTCTATTTCATGTATACGCTCGCCATGACCTGGAAAAGAATAACAAAAAACATCATACCCCTTCTGAAATAAAAAAGCTCCGTATTTTTTCATTTCAAAAGGGCTACCCGTAAGACCATGAAACAATAAAACGGCATTTTTTTTATTTACATCTGTGATATCATCGTGCAGCAGCTCAAAGTCAATACTTTCCGCCACTATGACAACCTCGTAAATAATTGGTCTATAAGTTCAATTGCCATATCGATTTCATCGTATGTAATCGTAACAGCAGGCACAAGAGTTAATGAATTATTATAATGACTTCCTTTATTCAATATCAAACCGCATTTTTTGCCTTGATACATTAAATCACCCTTATAGCCTTCTGCTAAAATATCATGGCTTAATTTAGAGTCAGGAGTATAACCGTCTTCCGTAACACATTCAATTCTTAAGGCAAGACCTAAACCGTCTACCATACCGATACGTTTATGTTTCTTTTCTAAAGTTTTAAGACCGTCCAAGAAATATTTACCTTTATTTGCAACTTGAGTTTCAAAATCTCCTTCCTCAAACGTACTCATAACTTCATAACCAGCTCTCATACCGATAGGATTATTACAGAACGTTGAGTGAGTTCTACCAGCTGGCCAAACTTCAGGATTTATTAGTTCTTCTTTTGCCCACATACCGCCAAGCGGATTTAAACCGTTAGTCAAAGATTTACCAAAAGTTATAACGTCAGGTGTAACATCATAATGTTCAATTGCCCACAATTTACCTGTACGATAAAATCCCATTTGAATTTCATCATCAACGAGCAATACACCAAAGTCGTCCAAAACTTTTTTCAATTCTTTAAAATAGCCTTTTGGCGGAACAATATAACCGCCTGAACCTTGAACAGGTTCAACGAAAAATGCACCAATTGAAGATTCTTTTGTAGAATGGTCATATAAACCTGAACAATTATCTTCAAATTCACGTCTTAACTGCTGAACACAGTAATAATTACAAGAATCACAATGTTTTCCGTATGGGCATCTGTAACAATAAGGATACGGAACGAAATGAGCCTCGTCACCAAAATGTCCAAAAGGTTGTCTGTATCTGTAACCAGCTGTTAAACAACTTGCACCTAATGTTCTGCCATGAAAACCACCGAAGAAAGAAAACATTCTGCTCTTGTGTGTATAATTTCTGATTAACTTCAATGCATCTTCAGTTGCTTGCGAACCACCTACATTAAAGTGAACTCTGCCTTTTTCATTAAATCTCTCAATATTTGCTTTTGCGATTTTTTCGGAAAGCAAAACTTTATAATCATATAAAAAATTAGATGAAATTTGAGGCAAAGTATCTATTTGATTAACAACGGCATCTCTTATTCTTCTGTTTTTATAGCCTAAATTACATGCTGCAAACCACATTTGCAAATCTAAATACGGAGTATTTTCAGAATCATACATGTAAATACCGTTACAATCTCTAAAAATTTTTGGAACAGGTTCACTGTGAATTTTGTCACCGTATGTGCAATATTCTTTGTCTATTGCAAGCAACTCTTCATCAGTCAAATCTGCGTTTTTTAAATTTTCATTATTTTCGGGTAATTTATTTTCTATCAATTCTAAATTAGTTCTTATTTTTTCTAAAACGCTCATTGTTACAAAACCTATTTAGTGTGTAATTTACATTTATATTTCTATAATACAACAAAAAATTAAAAATGATACTAAAATTTTAATTATATGTTACGTTTGTAACATATAATTATTTTGATAGTATTTTTAAAAATCGTGTAATTCATTATTTTCGGTTAAAATATCAACTACATCTTTAAAAGAAGAAAACGCAAAGTGCGGTATTGAATTTTGTTCACAATATCTTTTCAGCTTTTTTGTTGCAAACAACAAATCAGCCTTTTTTGCAACGCATAAATCACTTGTACCGTCACCGATATAACAAAAATTTTCTTCCGAAACTTTGTTACATTTGCACATACCCGCACCTATATCACATTTTAGATTATGATAAGGAAAATCAATTTTAAATTTATTGTTTTCATAAATCAGATGATTTGCAAAATAAGGAATATTTTGCAAACCGTATTTTTTTAGTGTTTTTTCAATAAACAAATCAAAACCGTCACTTAATATAGTGAATTTTATCTTTTCCCTTTTTGTAAAAGCAAGAAAATCTAAGAAATAATCGTCAATTTCAATGCTTTCTACATAATCGTTTAATTGTTTTTCAGAAATAGAATTTATCAACGAAACCTGAGCAATAGCATTTTCTCTTGATGTTATCTTGCCTGCAATCCACAATTCTTCATATTCAAGCCATTTTTCCGAAGCATAAGTTTCAAAAAAAGTATTTACTGTATCTTTTTTTGTAATAGTTCCGTCAAAATCACAATATATTGATTTTATATTTTTCATAAACTTACTCAGATATCTTTGGCAGCATTGGTTTTCTTCCGCATGATTTATCCTCATCACAAAAGCCCAAACGCTCGCATTTTGGAACAAGATATTCCTTTAACCAAGGTTCATGTTCCGTTAATGCATCACACATTCCTTTTATCAACATTCTGATTTCATACTGTGCCCTTGTGCATAATCTTAAATTAGCAACATGAATAAGCTCTCTAAGATTTGTACTTACAACCATTGAAGTTGAACAAGCATTCGGAAGAACAGCTCTTGCATCTTCGGCGGGAATACCTGCTTCAATAAATTCCAAATATTTTTGAAAAATTTCATTCATAAAATTTTCAAACTTTTCTTTTAATTCTGCGTTTTTCTCTATTGTATGCGGAATTAAATAATCAAACTGTCCTTTTTCCTGCACATATCTTTGTGATTTTTGAGAAAATGAC
Organism: Candidatus Gastranaerophilales bacterium; assembly: GCA_905236205.1. Classification (GTDB taxonomy): domain Bacteria; phylum Cyanobacteriota; class Vampirovibrionia; order Gastranaerophilales; family Gastranaerophilaceae; genus UBA6984. The sequence continues at coordinate 10,460 of CAJOPF010000150.1, read as the reverse complement.
ATATGTCTGTGTCTTACTAATTGATGAGTACAAGCTCTTGAAATATTTGAAATTGCAAAGCTGACTTGGATGTGTTCTATTGTTGAATAATGTCCCGAACCTATTACACGTTTAATTAAGTTCAGCATTTTTTCATCATCAACGTCTTTTTCATAAATATTTAAAGGTGTATCCGCACTGTAACAAGTTCTGCAAGCAGTATACACTGTTTTTAGCATATTTTCAGGCTTAGAAATCAATTTAACCTGAGGTTTGTTGTCGTTCATTTATCCTCCAATTTACAAAAAATTATATCCCATGTTTTCACAAGGGATATAATTGTAAAATTTTCTTAAAATTCAAACTACTTTTTAGTACCGTAACGTTTATTAAATCTTTCAACCCTACCTTCAGAGTCAAGAATTTTTTGTTGACCTGTGTAGAAAGGGTGGCAAGCAGAACAAATTTCAACTGTGATATTATCATCAATTGAACCTGTTTCAATTTCATTACCGCATACACATTTGATTGTACATTTTTTATAATCAGGATGTATACCTTGTTTCATAATTTACCTCACATTCTTCTAACTGTAAGAACATAATATAACGGTAAAATTTATAAAGCAAGTCTTTTGTAAAAATAATTAAATATAAAAATCATGCATTTGTATGATGGTCTATATCCTTTTTATTCACCTTTTGGTTGATGTTTTAAACATGATAATCATGCACAATATAAGAACAAGAGAGAGGCATCCGTAAATGAATATCCACGAAGAATGTTTAATCAATTACTTGCAAAAACCGGACGAATTATCACATACTACCGATGTATTGAAGCTTAACAATGCATTATTAGCAAAAAAAATGAAGAAAAAATTGTTTCTTGCAAAAAATATTCAACTCAATTATACTAATAAAAGCATAGTATAAATTGAGGGGAAATATGATAAACAAATATTTAAAAAATATTAAACCGCTACACGCTGTTATTGCTTTGGTTGCGGTTTTAGTCGTGTTAACAATAGTTTTGTTACTTGTAAAAACAATAAATTTCAACGATTTTATTACAAATACCGAAAATAAAACTTTTGACTCAAGACAAGTTTTACTTGTAAATAACAAAGTTAAAAAGCCTAATAAGGACATTGTATTAGTAACAATAGACGATGCAAGTTATGAATATCTTACAAACAAATACGGTGAATGGCCACTTCCAAGAACTGTATATGCAGACTTAATTCACTTCTTGGAACAACAAAATCCTGCTTCGATTTCATTTGATTTGATGTTTGTTTCATCAATGAAGAGCAATAACGGAGCTGATGATAAACTTGCAAAAGTAATGAACCAATATGATAACATTCTTACGGGTATGAATTTTGACGATATGTCATACGAGGTAAGAGAACCTGTTAATTTACCTGCAAGATTAAAATTAACGGTAAATAATAACTCTGACGTTGATTTTCAAAATTTAACATTCACAAATTGCAGACCTATTTTGTCGCAAATAATCAACAGCAATACTAAAATAGGTATTCTTAATATCGTTCGTTCTTCAGACGGTATTGTAAGAGAATTTCCTGCCACAGTAAAGTATCAAAATGATTACTATCCTAATTTGGCATTTTTAACAGCCTTAAATTACCAATCAAAATTGGATAAAAAGTCATACCACGAAATTACAATTGATAAAAATGCTACAATCAAAGTAAGCAATAAAAAAATTCCAATGAACAAAGACGGCGGTCTGATTTTAAATTGGTACGGTCCGTCACAAGGGCAAACTTATGAACATATTCCGTTATACAAGCTTGTTATGCTTATGAACGGAGAAAAAATCAAAGAACAATATGACTTTAAAGATAAAATCATATTTGTAGGCACAACTGCAACAAGTATGGCAGACGTTAAGAGCGTTCCTATAACAGGTGCGGGAGAAACTTATCCTGGGGTTGAAATATACGCAACATTTATGAACAATTTCATAGATAATAATTTCATTAAAAAAGCATCTCCTGCAACAAATACTATAATAACTTTATTACTTATGGCTTTTGTCGGAGCTGTGGTATTAAGAACCAATTCAACTGCAATAGCGATTTCAACAGCTGTTCTTACGGCACTTGGATACACGCTTTTAACATATTTTGTAATGATGTTCGGAAATTTATGGATAAATATAGTAGTTCCTGTACTTGCAATTATGACGATTTTCGTAATCGCCTATGTTGTGAAATACGTAATTAAATCAAGAGACTTTGAACATCAATATAAACTGGCAACAACAGACGGTCTGACAGAATTATACAACCACAGATATTTCCAAGACCAAATGAAAAGACAAATTGCACAATGTCAAAGATATGACAGTGAATTTTCTATGATTATTGTCGATATTGACCACTTCAAAAGCTTTAACGACACATACGGTCACCAAGCAGGTGATGCAGTTTTAAGACAAGTTGCACAAACTTTAAAGACTAACTCCCGTTCAACAGATATTGTTTGCAGATACGGTGGTGAGGAAATGAGTATAATTCTTACAAATACAGGAAAAGAAGAAGCTCTTATAAAAGCTCATAACGTATGTAATGCAGTTGCAGAAAGAATTTTTAAACTTAGTGCAACTCAAACAGTTCACGTTACAATAAGCGTGGGAGTTTCAACATTCCCTGAAGACGGTGAAACACCTCAACAAATAATTGAAATTGCTGACCAAGGTTTATATTACGCTAAAGAACATGGCAGAAATCAGGTAGGTTTAGCAGAATACAATACTAACCCTCCTGAAAATAAATAACAAAAAATAATAGTTATAAAAAAATATGCTGATAAAAAATCAGCATATTTTTTTTAATTATATCTTTTAATCAATCTGAAGATTGCATCATCTTTATTAAGAGCCTGAATAGGATTTGGAATAAATAATTCTTTAAATTTTTCTATTGCATATTGGTCTGTCATACCAGAAATATAATCTATAACAATACGTTCAATATTTTCTTTATCAACTTGGTTTTCTAAAAATTCTGTATAATATTTATATAATTCACAAACAATACGGGCAGTTTTCTTTTCTTCAAGCTTTGCAGGAGAATCAACATAAACATTCTTAAACATCCATTCTCTCAACAGAGTAGTATAGTGCCAACACTCACTGCTCATAGAAATTTTTGGAGAATCAACAGAATTGGTAATTATGTCGTTTATCATTTTACTTAATCGTTTGTTTTTATCAGAGGTAAAATATTCTTTACACTCAGAAGGTAAATCTTCTTCCGCAATAATGCCTGCCCTCACCGAATCATCAATATCATGGTTAATATAAGCAATTTTATCAGCAAATTGAACAACTTGAGCTTCGCAAGTTGTAGGTTCTAACCCCCAGGAATGTGTATAAATACCGTCAATAGTTTCTTGGCACAAATTTAAGTCTTCAATAACTTCAACAACTCTGACACTCTGCTCATTATGCCTAAAACCGCCTTTAACCAACTGATTTAAAACACCTTCTCCACAATGTCCGAATGGAGTATGTCCTAAATCATGACCGAGCGATATAGCCTCTGTTAAATCTTCATTCAAAGCCAATGCTCTTGAAATTGTACGTGCAATTTGAGAAACTTCAAGAGTGTGAGTAAGCCGAGTTCTGAAATGGTCATCAAACGGAGCAAGAAAGACTTGTGTTTTATGTTTTAATCTTCTGAAAGATTTTGAATGAATAATTCTGTCTCTGTCACGCTGAAAATTTGTACGTATAGTACATTCTTCAACAGGTCTTTTTCTGCCCTTTGTTTCATAACTCTTTGTTGCATATTTACTTAAATTAGCGGCTTCAAGCTGCTCTAAACGTTCTCTTATTGTACCCATAATTTAATATTATCCTATTTTGCTAATTTATGCTATAATTTTTGAGTTAAAACCATGCATATAAAGGATGAACTATGAAACAATTTTTCAATGAGTTTGCGGCAAACATTGACACATATATAATGTTTAAAATAAAAGAAAAAACTGCGAATTTAACTGAAGAATTAACAAAAAGAAACAGAAAACCTATTTCTTTGGCTATGGGTGCTCCAACAACACCCCCGCCTGAATTGCTTATAAATAACCTAAAAAAATATCTTGAGGAAGACGGTATTCATACTTATTCTACCCCAAAGGGTGAAAAATATCTGCTCAACGCAATAAAAACAAGAATGAAAAATCGTTTTGATGTTGAAATTGATACAGCAGAAATATGTTCTTTATTAGGTTCTAAAGAAGGTATTGCAAATTTAATAAGAGGGATAATAACACCCGAACAACAAGAGAACAATAAAGATATAATTTTAATACCTGACCCTTCTTATGCATCATATAAAGAAATGGTAAAAGTCTGCGGCGGCTTAGGATATTCCGTACCGTTGACAGCTGAAAATAATTATATGCCGAATATGGAAGAAATCTTAAATCAACTAGAAAAAGACGGATATAACAAAGATAAAATAAAGGCACTAATTATAAATTACCCGAATAATCCTCTTGGCGCAACCTGCACAAAGGAATATTTAAAAACAATAGTTGATTTTTGCAAAAAATACGAAATATTATTGATTTCTGATGCTGCCTATGTTGATATATACTTTGACGAAAAAGACAAACCTCACAGTATACTCGAAATTGAAGGTGCAAAGGATATTTCCGTAGAATTTCACAGTTTTTCAAAACCGTATTCAATCACAGGTTGGAGAATTGGCTGGGTTTGCGGTAACAAAGAGGTTGTAAGCCAATTTGCAAAATTAAAATCTACAATTGATTCAGGAATTTTTAAAGGTCTTCAAAAAGCCAGCTCTGATATTATAAATTCTAAAGAAGGCGATGATTATATTTTATGGGCAAACAAAGAAATTAAAAATAAATCAGACTATTTTGTAAATGCCTTTAAAAATGAATTAGGCTGGGAAATAGACCATATTCCGACAGCAACATTTTATCAGTGGATAAAAATTCCGCCAAGATATAAAACGTCAGAAGAATTTTGTGATGATTTACTTAAAAAATCAGGTATTGTAATGGTTCCTGGGAATGCCTTCGGTAAGTATGGACAAGGATATGTGAGAGTATCTATCGTATGTTCACGTACTGAATTACAAGAAGTTGTAAAACGTATGAAAGATGACGGATTTACTTACTAATGAATATCGGAGATGAGTTTAGCGTAAAAGTTGAAAAACTGTCAAATTTAGGTTTAGGAATAGCCAAAATTAACGGTCAAGTCGTATTTATAGAAAATGCCTGTCCCGAAGACGATCTTTTAATAAAAATAAATAAAATCAATAAAAAATATGCAAATGCTGAAATAAAAGAAATCGTTACCCCTTCAAAATACAGAGTTGAACCTTTTTGCCCGATGCAAAAAGTCTGCGGAGCGTGCCAATTACAATTTATAGATTATGATTACCAGCTAAAGATAAAGCAAGAAATTGTAAAAGATGTAATGCACTCTATTGGCGGTATTGACATTGAAATTCCACGCCCTGTCGAAAGTCCGGAGATAAAAGAATATCGCTGTAAAGTTCAATATCCTGTATCGCAGACAAAAGTTTCAAAAAGAATTCTTGCAGGATATTTCAAACCAAAATCACACGAAATAGTTAATATAAAATATTGCCCGATACAACCTGCAATATGCGATAAAATTATAGAGTTTGTGAGAGAAAAAGCAGTTGAAACAGGTGTTACAGGTTACGACGAAAAAAATCATTCGGGGGATTTAAGACACGTCGTAATAAGATACTCAAAATTCAATCAAAATTGCCTTGTAACTCTGGTTATTAACGCAAAAAAAGTCAATGAAAAAATTACGAAACTATCTCAAGAAATATTTGACAATTTTGATGAAATTTCAGGAGTTTGTGTAAATTTTAACCCCAACAAAACAAATTTAATTATGACAGACAATACCAAAATAATCGCAGGTAAGGGACACATTGAAGAAAAACTTCTTGATAAAGTTTTCAGCTTTGGTGCAAATTCATTTTTTCAAGTGAACCCCAAAAGTGCGGAAAATATTTTTAAATACGTAAAAGATTACATAAATAACAACTTTGTAAACCCAACAGTATTTGATGCCTACGCAGGCGTAACAACATTTGGAATAGTTTTATCCGATATTTGCGAAAAAGTAATCAGCGTTGAAGAATGTACCGAAGCGGTTGAATGGGCAAAACAAACAATAATTGACAACAATATTTCAAATATCGAAATTCATAATATGGACGCAGAAAAATTCTTTAGCAATGAAAACAGAAAATTTAACATAACAATAATAGATCCTCCAAGAAAAGGCTCGACCGAAAAAACCTTAGACAGTATTATAAATTTAACAAAAGATAAAATAATATACGTCAGCTGCAACCCCGCAACATTAGCCAGAGATTTAAAATATTTAATAAAACAGGGTGCAAAAATAGACAGCATACAGCCTTTTGATATGTTTTGCCATACATATCATATAGAAAATGTTGCGATTATAGATGTAAAAGATGTTAACAAATAAAAAATTTTCTCGACTTTTTTTTATGTTTTTATTACGATGTAAACACAAAGAAATATAAAAGGAGAAAGAAATGCAAGTAATATTAAAAAAAGATGTTCAAAACCTTGGTGAACAAGGCGATTTAGTTCAAGTTAAAGACGGTTATGCAAGAAATTATTTATTGCCTCAAAATTTTGCAGAACTTGCAACACCTGGCGCATTAAAAAACAGAGAACAAAACTTGGCAAGAATTCACGCTAAACAAGAAAAATTACACCAAGAAGCACTAGCAAAGGCAGAACAAATTGAAAAATTCGGTACATTGGAATTATCTGCAAAAGCAGGTGAAAGCGGTAAATTGTTCGGTACAATTACAACTAAAAAACTTTGCGAAGAATTACAAGCAAAAGCAGGTATCGAAATTGACAGAAAAACTGTTTCATTAAATGCTCCTATCAATAAAATAGGTACGTATACAATGTTAATTAAATTAACTTCAAAGGTTAAAACTGAATTAACAATAAACGTAACAGCTTCAGAAGTTCTTAAAGAAGAAATAGAAGAAGTTGTTGAGGAAACAACAGAAGCATAAGTAATGTTGCAAAAATACGAAGATTTGAAAAATAATTGTCTTGCTGTAGGCTCACTTCCGCATAAAAGCACTGAAGAAGCGATAAATATAGTAAGACAATTTTATTATGATATTCCTTTTTGCCCTCAATTACCAAAATTATCAAAAAATGAGGACATGTTATTACAATATCTGGAAAACATGCCTGGGATAATAATAAATCAAAATAAAGCTTATTTTGATAAGGATATGTCTAATTTTTCAAATGAAATTCTTAAGCTTAACGAAGCCTTTACAAACAAATGCAATATTGACGATTACGGATTATCTGATAATTTTTCAAAAGCCTTTAAAGGTTTTATTGAAATAATAAAAGATACTAAACCTAAATATGCAAAATCACAAATTACAGGTCCATATACACTTGCTTTGAGCCTAAAAGATAAAAATGGAGATATTGCTTATAATAACGAAACCTATCGCACAATTATAACAAAAACTCTTTCCTTGAAAGCTCTTTGGCAAATAAAACAAATAAATAAAGCTTGCAAAGATACCACTCCTATTATTTTTATAGATGAACCGACACTATCAAAAACTGAAACAATAAAAGATAACGAAATTGCAATTGATATTATAAAACAAGTTTCTGATACCATTCAAAATAATGGAGCAATAAGTGCTGTTCACTGTTGCGGAGACTGCAATTGGAGTTTATTAACAAAAATCGGCATGGATATGATAAATTTTGATGCATTTGTTTTTGCAGAAAAAATGGAAAACTATGCAAAAGAATTGAATGTTTTTCTTGAAAACGGTGGCAAAATAGTTTGGGGAATAGTACCGACACTTGATAAGAATGCACTCAAAGAAACCAGTACAAAAGAAATTGAACAAAAGTTAAATATAGCAAAATCATATCTTGTTAAGGCAGGAATAAATCCTGATTTAATAGATAATAATTCTCTTGTAAGCACCTCTTGCGGATGCGGCTCGTTAAGTGTACAATTAGCAGAGAAAGCTATAAAAATAACTCGCGAACTATCAGATAAATTGAAAGGATAAAATTTGACAACAACATTAGCAATAACAGGCAAAAGCGGAAGTGGAAAAACAACTGTTACTAAAGCATTCTTGAGAATTTTTCAAGAATATTTTCCTGATAAATCTATTTTATTGTTTGATAATGATTTGGCAGCAGAATTGGGACACAGCTTTGGCAAAGACATAAGAAATACAATATACGGTATAAGAAGCGGAAAACACGAATATAAAACAGGTATTCCAGAAGACATGACTAAACAGGAATACATTGAGTGGGCTTTGGAAGATATCGTTGTAACAGTTGAAGAAAATGTTGATATAATTGTTTCATGGTTTGTTGCATCAAAAGACTGCAGATGCCCTATAACAAAGCAAATGAATGATGCAGTAAAAAAATTCATAAACCAGTACGATATAGTAATTTTTGACTGTGAATTTGATTTAAAATACCTTAATCAACTTGTAGACGTTGATATAGATACAACAGTTATTGTAACAAACCCTATTGAAGAATCCATTCACTTGGCTAAGCGTATTGAAGAATTTTCAGCTAAATATGCCGCAGGAGGTCAATTAGGAGTAGTTTTAAACAAAGTTGAAAATAATGAAATGACATATATTTTCGAAATGCTAAAAAAATATGAACTTGATATTCTTGGTGTAATTCCGACAGATAAAGAACTTCAAAGACACTCTATAGAAAGAGAGTCGGCTATTGCTCAGGATGCAATAAAACAATTCTATTTCAGGCTTAATTTACCGCAAAAAAGGATATAATAATGACAACAATTATAAACGGAAAAGAAATTGCAGAAAAAATAACGGAAAATTTAAAACAAAAAGTTTCCAAAATGGAAATAAAGCCTCATCTTGCAGTTATACAAGTCGGCAATAATGAAGCAAGCAACATTTATGTAAATTTAAAAAAGAAAAAAGCCGAGGATGTGGGTATTAAATCTTCAATTATAAAATTTCATGAAACAATAACCGAACAAGAGTTAATAAATGAAATAAAAAAGCTTAATGACAACGATAATGTAAATGCGATTTTAGTACAACTACCGTTACCAAAGAATATCAACACAGAAAATATAATTAAAACCATAATTCCGCAAAAAGATGTTGATGGCTTCACCGCAGAAAATTCCGGAGACTTGATTAACGGATTTGCCCCTAAGGCAATGCCATGTACACCAAAGGGTATTATCAGACTGCTAAAAGAGTATAACATTCAAATTGAAGGAAAACATGCCGTTATCGTGGGGCGTTCAAACATTGTAGGAAAACCTCTTTCAATGTTGCTGCTGAGAAAAAATGCAACCGTAACAATATGTCACTCTAAAACACAAAATTTAAAAGAAATAACTAAACAAGCTGATATACTAATATCTGCCGTTGGAAAGAAAATAATTTTTAAAGACATGGTTAAACCTGATGCCGTTGTCATTGATGTTGGTATTTTTAAAGACGAAAACGGTAAAACAACAGGAGATGTTGATTTTGAAAATGTTAAAGAAGTAGCAAGCTATATAACTCCTGTACCAAAAGGCGTAGGACCGATGACAATAGCAAGCCTTCTGGAAAATACAGTAGAGCTGTTTGAGCAACAACAAAAGAAATAATTAAAACAAAAAGGCGGATTTGCAAAAGCAAATCCGCCTTTTAAAATACTTACTTAGCTTATCCTCCAAAGCACCAGAATGACATATCATTCTTAATACCTTGTTGATGATATTGTTGGAAGCTATCAATATCTTCTTTCAGCAACGCCAACTCATTCTTAATCATTTCCTGACGTTCTTCAGCAGCATCTTCCAAAGCTGCATATTGCTGATACTCAGGGAAATCAGCAGATTTCAAATCACTGTCTTTTAAACCTGTTTGAACCTGCATTGCATCCATGAATTCTGTATACATTTTTATATTGTTGCTTATCAGAATTTGTTCGAATTCAAGCTGACTTTTTTGCTTACGCATTGTATTCAATTCAACTTTTGATGTAACTGTTAGCATAAACACCACCTTTTCTTTTCACATTTACTATATCGGCAGGTTTAGTTTAAAACTTTAGGGTATTGTTACAAATGTTTACAATGATATTAAATTTTGCTGTGTAAAAGAAAAAACTTGTCGGAGCTTTTATCTAAATACGCCCTCGCAATAAACGGCACCGCAAATTTTCTCCGCCTGCTCATCGCAGCCGTGCGAAATTTGACTTTCACTTCGTTCATGCCTCTGCTTGGCAAAAAAAAAGTTTGCCAAAGTCTATTGGCAAACATTAAATAAACACGAGGATATTAAGAGAGAGAGTATAAAAATCTTGTTTATTATCACT
>CAJOPF010000149.1 GCA_905236205.1 Candidatus Gastranaerophilales bacterium | reverse complement strand
GTAAAACGTCCGACCGGCACCTTACGGGCTTGCTCGCTATCGCTCAACATCGCCCTACCGAAAATCCGCTGAATTTCTTTGGCAAACTTTTTCCGAAATTCAGAATACGGAATATCTAACGTTTCTTTAGTCAATTTATTTTTCACTTTCATTTCGCTTCGCTCCATTACAGATACAGGCTCAGAAGTTTCGGCTTCGCCTCAACTGTTCGCTTTGTAAAAATCATCCTCAAACCCTCTTATATTATCAAGTTCGATATTATATCGTTTCCCGGTTTTATCCACACAAGTTGCAAAGCGGATTTCTGTAGGGCAACGACCGGATAGCGAGCAGATTGAGCTGACTATGCCGAAAGGTATAAAAGCGAAACTCTGCGTGCATGGAAGAAATCCAAGACAATCGACTGTTTTATCAGCAAATTTGTTTTCCCATAAACAAAGTATATTTTTTCCTAATACAAATTACAAATAAAATATCGTTTCCACTTGCTAAATTTTTTTATATTAAATTTTTCTAATCAAAATTGTCGCAAACGCAAACCGGAACTATTTTCCCGTTCCTTACCGTAATATCAGGACAACTTTCACAAAATTCAAGATTCCCGTCAGAGTTAACAGACGCCGGTTCTTGGATTAATATACGTTTTATTTTTTTCCATTTATCCCAACTTTTAAACAAATATGAAATATTTCCCCATAAATATCCGCCACACAAGGCGTTCATTAGCATATAAATACTATTGATTATGCAGTCTTGCTTTGTAAAAAACGGATATACTCCTGTTTTTTCTTTTATTCTCTTTAAATAAAATCTTTCAAACTTTGAATTTCTTATGTTTTGGGTATGTTTTAAGGTATCATATTTATAACTTGCGGCATATTGATAGCAAACCCATCTGGGCAACTCTTTATTATAATGCCCTGTTAAATATGTATATGGCTCAAGGTTCTGTTTATTCATATATTCCATAATTTCTTGCATTGATGGTTCATCGGTATTTATTGATTTCTTTTCTTCCCCTTTAACATCTTGATTTAAAATGCCGTTTAATTTCCCGTAACTTGTGATATCACGGTAAAGCGTAATCAAAAAATAATTTATAAATTTCGATTCTTTAAAATAGTTCAAATAATTATCTAAATTTTCACCGAAATCGTCTTTTTTTACGGTTATACTCATAGCAACTTCAATACCGTAGTCATATAACATTTTGGCTTTTTGCGTCCTTAATCTGTCTACATCGGCTACAGTATAATCTTGAGGTAAATCTTTTCTGTTTTGTCCTGTATCTATGTGCAAAAATACTAAATCGACTCCCGCTTGCGCCAATTCTTTGACTTTATCTTCATCAAGCAAAAGTCCGTTTGAAAATAGTTCAACAGAGAGTCCTTCCTGCTTTAAAAATTTAACTATTTTAATTAAATCAGGGTTAAGCAAAGGTTCTCCTCCAATAAGTGCAATAGATGAGATTTTTCTAATTGAAATTATTTTTTTATATTCCTCAACAACTTCATCAAAAGTTTTTATTTTACATTCTGCACTGTTATAACAAGCATTGCACTTGATATTACACCCTCTTATTATATCAAGTATGGCATGCGGAGCGTCATTATAGCGCCAAGGCAGATTATATGCGTTTTTTAATAAATTTTTCATAAATTTAAAATTTCCTTTGTATTCTTATATATTCTATCATCAAATCCTATTTTTTCTAAAAAATTATAAGTATCAATGAAAGGATTTCCTGATGATTTAACAGAAAAATCACAAGGAAATCCAGGATAATCAGTTCCGAAAAGAACTTTATTTTTTAAATCATTATTTTTTAAAATCTTTTTTAAATCCCAAATTTGAACAGGTGTAATCATTGCACTTAAATCACCATATACATTTTCATATTTTAATGCTAAATTTGCCCATTCATTAAAATAACTTCTCTCATGTAAAAAAATTCTTGTTCCGCAGTGAGCACAAATTATCGTAACCCCTATTTTAGCGGCAGTTTCCAAAAACGAGGGATTATTAAGTTTTTGATTTTTTGTTTTTAATGTATATTCTTTACCCGTATGGACAAGTAAAGGCAATTTGTATTCTTTCAATAATTCAAAAAACGGGATACAGTTTTTATCGGATAAATCCGTATTTTGAAATGACGGTAAAATCTTGACTAATACTGCATTGTTGTTTTTAGCTTCTTTTATTTCATTTTCAAAGTTTTCGCTGTGCGGGTTAAGATTGACCGAATATAAAAATTCAGGATATTGTTTACAAATATTTAAAACTTGCTCGTTATTTGCACAAACTTCACTATTGTTAATCGGAACAAGTACAACTTTATCAAGTCTTGACAGATGTATTTGTTCTAAAAAATTTTTAATATAATTCTCAAAATTTGTATAATTAACCTTTTTTATAAAAAGATTTATTGCGAAGTTTTTTTTGCAATTTTTCAAATCAAAATTAGGATTTACAAGATGAGTGTGAATATCAATCAGCATTTTTAATTCTTACCCCATCTTTCCAAACAGAAAATGGTGGTGATATCAGAAATGCTTTTGTTGCTTGATTGGATTTTAGAACTGTTCCGCATGTCAATAAAGAATAAGCTCCGACAACCACATTATTTTCAATAATTATAGGCGCTATCTGCAATTTTTTATCTGTTTGTACATGTGCATTAATTCGTGTATCTGCTGCAAAAATCACATTATCTCCAATCTCTAAAAAATTACGTTCTAATATTCTTGTTCCGGGCGCCCAAAAAGTAAATTTGCCAATTTTTGCACCCCAAAATACTCTTAACCACATACTGTATAAGCCTGGAATTATCCGTAAAAATTCTTCCAAAAACGGTAATCTTAAATATATAATTTGCGAACAAAATGTTAGCCACCAAACATAATATTCTTTGGAAAACAGTTCATACTCCGTATTTTTTAACGGACAAACTATAAGAGCAACTCTTGTAATCAAAGGTGGTATAACATAAATTATCAATGCAACTGTACCGAGCATTAACAAAATATTATTATGAAATTTCCATATAGACGTTACTACTCCGCATAATAAAAAGAACGGTATATAGTTAAAGATTAACATTAAGATACGATAAAAAATTTTCATACATCAAATATATCACAAATATTGTTATCAAGTGATTTTACCTTAATATCGCCTTGCTTAATACCTTTTTTAATATAATAATCATTATATTTTTCTAAACCGTTTTGTACCAAACAAACTTGGCAAGGTTTTAATTGCCCGAGTTCTATACAATTTTTATAATGATAGTTTTTTTGTAAAAATTCTTCCAAAACTTTTGCTTCACATTGTTGTTCGGTGAATAAGATGTAATGATTGTTTTTGAAAGAAAGAACAGCAAAGTCATATCCGCTAGGAAAAATTTGAGTAAATACTTTATTTGCAAAATTTTCGGATATTTTCTCTCCAAAAAAGTCAGAAACATTGTTATCCCTGCCAAGGAATTCTATAACCGGCAAATTTTTATAAAAGCCGGTAATTTTGATTAAATCATGCGTGTTGTACCTATATAATCCGCCTGAAGTTGTTAAAATTACAGTATAAATTTTACCTTGTTTCAATTCATTTAATAAATATGTACTGCCGTTTTCGTACATAAATTCATAAAAATGAGATAAATATGAAACCACGCACCCTTTATTCCACAATGGGAATGATGTTATCCCTTCAGTTGCCAAAAGTCCTTTGGGTTGAATCCTTACTTGAGGATATTTTTTTGCCAACTTATCAGCATAAGTTTTTGAAGAAGCATCTGCCCAACAACTGATTATTTTCAGATTTTTAAATCCTATAACTTCATTATTTAAAATAGAGGACAAAAATGTTGGCGACCATATTGAAATCAGTCCGATATTCTCCTTTTCTTGAATTAGTTTTTCTCTTGTATTTTTGCAAAAATTACCGTTTAAATCGGGTTGTACCATTATTGTATTAAGAAAAATTTGTTCTAATTCAGAAAAATATTCTTCGTCTTTTTCAAAGCCGATTCCACTATTTTCTGTTTTGGTTTTGGGACTTATTGACCAATAAGATTTGTAAAACAGCAATTTCGGGTTATGCAAATACAAATCAAAAAGCCAGACTTTTATACCGTTTTGAAATTCTTTTCTTAACTCTTCCGTATAGGGAATTAATTTTTGGAAACCCGAAGAACCTGATGTCGGTTCATATAATTTTATTTTGTTTGATGTTAAAGAATTTTTACCCTTTACATACTGTTCTACATCTTCATAGTCAACAATGGGGACTTGAGTTTTCAAATCTTCGTACGTTTTTATATTCGCAAAATTATATTTTTTCCCGTATTTGCAATTTTTATTTTGTTTAATAATCTGTTTTAACTTTCTTTTTTGTGGGTTTTCGGTATTTTTTATATAAATGTGAAATTTAATCCATGCAGGAAAACAACATAAAATAAAAAGTATATTTGCAATAAAATATTTAAAATTATTTATCCCCACTTGTTACTCCGTGCAAAAGTCTTAACCCTGCTTTAGTCAAATTAGATACAGAAAGTTCCGCAAGACAAACAAGTTCGTTCCCTTTATAAAATTCAGGATTTTTGTCTAAGAAAAATTTAACATCTTTATCTTCTAATCTCTTGTCAGGTATATCATTTTGACCTGATTTTAACATATCGGGATATTTTGGAATAACAAGCCCGTTTTGATAGCATTTACCAAATTTAAACAATGACAACCTGTCTATAAAATCCTGAATACCAGACGGAGTTTCATACTTATATGTCGGATAAATCTCTTTTAAAAACATAGGGAAGAACTTATAAGTTCTCCAACCCTTTGAAATCAAAAGCCATAAGACTTTTTTGTCAGGATTTTCTTGTTGTATTTTGTATGAAAATCTCCACCACGCACGCATAAGCTCAATATCTCCTCTTGAATTTTCTTCAATAACAGTATCACCTGAATAAACAATTATTTTTCCTTCAAATTCAAATACCTGAATTGTTGTAAAACCTGCAATATCAGAATTCTCATCATATAAAATCAATGCATAGTTTTTTTGATTCATATCAGATAAAAATTTATCCCAATTTTCACCATTATAAACTTGAGTCATAAGATTAAACATTTTTTGTTTATCTGAATCTGTAATTTCGAATATATTTAGTACTTTGCTTTTAAGTTTCATAATCCGGCTAACTCCAAATAAGGGATTCTATCGTCAACCATTTTTATTATTTCTTCATTTTTCATAAATTCTGTGATGTATAGTCGGCTTTTATATTTTATACTAAAAAATTTCTTTAGTGAATGATTTAGGTTATCTTTGTTATGCAAAATTAATGAAAAATACTTATAATCTCGGTTGTCATTATAAATTTTATTTAATAGTGCATCAAAAATATTATTATCGTTATTTTTTATAACAATAAAACTCAAATAAAATTGTTTAATCGGTTCATTTTCTTGCGGCAAAATTTGACCTGTGAGTTTCTTTATCCATTTCCACTTGTTATTATATTTTTTTATAATAACTTGTTTAAATGGTGTTTGCTCCCACTTTGCCATTACTCCCAGAATTTCGTTATCTTCAATGGCGACATAAAAATCTTCAATATTAAAATTAGGCAAATTCAAAAAATATTCTTTTGTATAGACAGGAAAGAATTGTTTTTTTCGTCCTTCCGTATTCAAAAATTTTACAATATCATCAAGAATATCTATAGAACCTCTAATAATCTGCACTTTTTTAGAAACATATTTTGGCAAGATAGGCAAAATAAAATAAGTATTCATAATTCCTAAATCATAAAAATTCGGAATATTCGGGTTTTTATTTGCCCAAGTCAGAGCAACTTTACCTTGTTTATTATCTTCAATAATTGTTGCTATATGGAGTTTTGCTTTCCCGTCATCCATTAAAGATTTCATATATTTAAACCCTTCGGACAGTGCGTGTATTTTTTTTGCGTTATTTGAAATTTTTAAATCACTTAAATATCCTAAAGTTTCTTTCTCTCCGTTTATATAAACCTTTTTTAGACTTCTTGTCCCTAAAATTTCAACTTTGTCATTAACTTTTCCAATTACTGCCTGAACATCATCAGCACATACTTTTAGTGCATTAAGATAATCAGGTTCTTTGGTAAAAGAAACTTCAATATCACCCTTAACGGATGTTGAATTGATTAAATCCGAAACTTCTCTGTTATCAGCTTCGGTCATTATGCTAAATTCAGCTTTATTTTTCTTTTCCAATAGCAAAACCTCTGCGTTTTGTAGTATCAATATCGCTCATTACGTTATATTTAAAGAAATCTAACATCATTGTCCAATGAGAAAGCAAACACTTTCTTAACCCCCAAGCACGTTTTAGCATTGAAGGAAAGGAATAGAATTTCTTTTTATAAACATAACAAAGTTCGGATAGTTTTTCAGGAGGTAAATTATTGGGTTTAAAAACGACATCTGCAAAACTGCAATTTTCATTAAGCCACCATTTATCATATAACATTCTGTCTTTTAAAGTATCATATAAAGGAGTTCCGGGGAATGGCATCAAATGATTAAATGCTGCAAGAATTAAATTATTCCTCATAGCAAAATCAAGTGTAATTTTAAAAGTTTCTTCTGTATCTTCGTCATACCCAAAAATAAATGTTCCGTACACAAATATATTATGCTTGGTAAGTTTTTTTAAAATCCTTTCATATTTTTCAATTCCTGTGTTCCAAGTTTTATTCATTTGCTTTAAATTCGCAGGATTAAAACTTTCAAACCCGATTAAAACTCCTAAACATCCGCTCTTTTCCATAAGTTCAACAAGTTCATCATCTTCTAAACATGCTGTTGCAATTTGGCTTATCCATTTAATTTTATATGGAATTAAGGCTCTGAATAATTCTTTTGCTCTTTCAATATCTGAGCCGATATTATCATCAATAAAAAATACCGTCTTGTATTTTGCATTTTCCACTTCATAAATTACATCTTCTATTGGTCTATAATTACAATGTGATTTATGAAATGCCGCAATAGAACAAAATTGGCAATTAAACTTGCACCCTCTTGCATTTTCTATTAAAGTTACAGGCATGTAATTTTTGCCTTTAAAAATATCTCGCCGCGGGAAAATTCCTTTTAAATCAACATCATTATCTCCATGATAAACCTTCTTTAATTCTCCTTTCCTCATATCTGCAATTATTTCAGCCCAGACATTTTCAGCTTGCCCGATAAGAATGCTATCTGCATATTCTTGAGCCTCTTCACTAACTAATGTCGGGTGAAACCCTGCAAGAAGAACCTTTTTGCCTCGTTTTTGGAACTCACGAGTTATATCATACGCCCTTTGTGCAGAATAAGTTTCAACACTTATTGCAACATAATCCGTTTGGGTATCATAATCAATTTCTTCTACTCGATCATCAAAAAATTTTATTTCGACATCATCAGGCGTAAGCGCAGCAGCCTGAGCAATTCCGATAGGCTCCATCTGCCAAGTTTTAATATACTTTTTGCAATCATTCATTGCCGCCATTATGAATGTTAAAATCATTTTTTATCCTTGAATTTCAAAAAATATGTAGATTGAACCTGAGAATATTCTTCAAATATTTTGTATTCCCCGTTTTGTTTTTGAATAATAATATAACTGTTAAAACATCTGTCCATTACGGTCGGACATCTTAAAGCAGTTATTTTATACATGTTGTTTCCGATTTTTGTTAAGGTTGGATTTTTATAATTATTTTTTACTTTTTCAAGCATTTTTTTATGATTGCTATACATTTTTTGTATTTTAACATGTTCGGAAAACGGAACCGTTACTAACGTATTCGTTTTTTTACCTAATACATCTCGTTTTATTATCGGATTTGCAGAATAAAAATTCAACATTTTTAAATCATATTGATTTGATAAGTATACAAAATTATTAAAAACTTCTATTGGTTCAATAGTGTTTTCTGCAAAAACAGATTTACTGCATAAAAAACAAATTCCAACAATTAAAATTATCTTTTTCATTATAAAATACCTGCCTACTTTATTATATAATAAAATTATGAAAATCCTATTAATACTTGCTTCAGATTTAATATATAAATACACCAATATTTTATCTTTGAATAGCGGATTTGCGCCACTTTCATTAACAACTTTGGCAGCATCGGTTCCCGAAAAATATCATGCGGATATCAGAATTATTGATGAGGGCATGCAAAAAGTTAATTATGACAAATTAAATTATGATATTGTAGGGATTTCTTGTTGTGCTTCATCATCAAACAGAGCTTATGAATTAGCACAATATTGGAGAAAAAGAGGAGCATATACGATTATTGGCGGATATCATGCAACGCTTTGTCCTGATGAAGTAAGTAAACATTGTGATTCCGTTATATGTGGTTTTGGCGAAAATATTTTCCCCGAATTATTGGAAGATTATTGTTCAGCAAAAACAAAAAAAATATATTATGCAGACTGTAAACAACAAACAAAATATATATTGCCGCGCAGAGATTTAATAAAAAACATACCGTACGGCGCAAAAAATACTATCTATGCAACAAGAGGTTGTGTTAATAAGTGTAAATATTGTTCCGTCAACAGATTTACAAACTCAAGTTATATTAAACGTCCGATTGGGGAAATTGTTGATGAAATAAAAACTTGTAAATTTAAAAAACTTTTCTTTTTAGATTCTAATTTTACCGCTGATAAAGAATACACAAAAGAGCTTATGACAGCTTTAATTCCGCTGAAAATCAAATATTATGCTGATGTAACCTATGATATTTATAATGATGATGAATTAATGAATTTACTCAATAAAAGCGGTTGTTTTGAAGTTTTTATAGGTTTTGAAACTTCACAAAATAATAATTTAAAATTAAACTACAAAAATTATAATACCGAAAAATATAAAAATTGTGTCGAGGTTTTTCATGATAAAAACATTGCAATCACCGGCGGATTTATGGTTGGCATGGATAATGATACTGAATGCATTATACTAAGCTTACCGGATTACGTTAATCAGCTAAAAATTGATGTTGTCAGATATACTATTTTTACGCCCATTCCAGGAACAATTCTTTTTGAGGAATATAAAAACAATAATCGACTTTTAACATTGAATTATGACTATTATGATTATATGCATGTGGTACATAAGCCTGCTAACATTGAACCTCAAAGATTACAGGAATTATTTGCAAAAATATGGAAAGAATCATATTCGAATAAAAATATTCTATATAGACTATACGGGAAAAAGGATTTTTGTTATTTATTAGCAGTTAATATGTATTTCAAACTCCTTCAAAGAAATATTCCTCAAAAAATTTTTTATTAATTTCCTATTGCTTTAAATGAATACTTTGAGAAAATGTTTATAATTAATATCAGTAATCGAGTACTTAAATTATATCGTGATTTTACAAATCTTTTAAAAATATTTTTATATTTAAAATATTCTTGTGTCAGCTTAATTCCTGACGGTAAATTTTCCGGATTAATATTTTTATTATAGAACAATGGTTGGTGATTATATAAAAATTCATCTTCCAACCACCATTTTTCCGAAATTAATCTGTCTTGACTGTTTAATTCATTATAAACAGGAGTATTGGGAAAAGGCAAAAGATTATTGGTCATAAAATTAATAAACTGAAATGAATTAGCATATTCAAAAGCCTTCCACACTTCATCTTCCGTTTCTTCGGAATATCCGTTAATATATCCGCAAAAGATAGGCAGATTATACTTTACGCAATTTTCCAAAGCTTTGTTTAAACTTCCAAGATTAGATGTTTTGTTCATCGCTTTAAGAGTTTCTTCGTTTATTGTTTTAAAGCCGATAAACACATAAAAGCAGTGACTTTCTTTTAATAATTTTACAAATTCCGGATTTTTTAGGGCATTTAGAGAAAATTGTCCCATCCACATTTTTTTAAGATGTTTTAACTTCTTTACCAACTCTATTGTTCTATCAATATTATTCCCCAAATTTTCATCTGAAAATGCTATAAATTTTTCTTTGGTATTTTTTATTTCTTCAATCACATTATCAATATCCCTGTATGTAATTTTCTGATTATACATAGGTGCAAGAGAACAAAAATTACATTTAAAAATACAACCCCTGCTTGTTTCAAGAAAATGTATCGGGAAATAGTGTTTTCCTTTGTATATAGATTTATCTGTCTTATAATCTTTAAAATCATACCGGCTCTCGGCACGATATACCGATTTTAAACAACTGTTTTTTGCATCTTGCAGCATTTGAGGATATGTAAGTTCCGCTTCTCCAATCAGAATACTATCTGCATGTAATTTTGCTTCTTCCGGAATTAAGTTTACATGTATCCCGCCCAAAACTACTTTTACTCCGCGTTTTCTGTATTCATCGGCAATTTCATAAGCT
>CAJOPF010000148.1 GCA_905236205.1 Candidatus Gastranaerophilales bacterium | reverse complement strand
GTGGTGCAAAACCAACCACAAATTCAGCAACCACAACCGCAAGTACAACAACCTGTGGTGCAAAATCAACCACAAATTCAGCAACCACAACCGCAAGTACAACAACCTGTGGTGCAAAATCAACCGCAAATTAGACCTCAACAACAATTGCAACAGCAAATTATCAATAATCAACCGCAAACACAACGACCACAACCGCAAATTTTGCAACAACCACCTCAAATACAGCGTCCACAACCGCAAGTACAGCAACAAATTGTGCAAAACCAACCACAATTTAAACAACAACCGCAAATTCAGCAACCTGTGATGCAAAATCAACCGCAGGTGCAACAAAAAATGCCGTTTAACCCTCAACAAGAGCTTCATAACGCTGTCAGAAAACAAATAAGACAACCTATGATGCCGTTGCAAATTCGCCCTCAGACTCCGTTACCTAATGCGGAACCTGAGCAAATTGCAATGAATTCACAAAATAATCAAGGCATGACTACCGAAGAATTGGCACAATTTAAACAAAATTTAGCATCACAACTCAATCAGAATGTAAACCTTACAAATGTTTCCGCCATGTTGCAAAGAAACAGCAAAATGGCGATGAATAAAATGATATCTATGATGACAATGGCAACAGCTCAAGGTATGACTGATATCACGCCACTGCAAGATACAGTAAATATCATTAACGCAAGTGTTTCTGCAAATTCTCACAGTGACCCGACTCAAACACTGAAAAATTTGATGCTGTTGTATTTACCTTGGCTTCCGCTACAAGACGGTGTAGGCTTTGATTTGGATATTGAGCAGGACGAAGATATACCTGAATCTGATACATTTATAAAAATTCTTATAACAACTGTTAATTACGGCAATTTACACGCAACAGTAAGTCTTTTAACAGGAAATTCCGTTGATATATCAATAACCTGCTCAGAAAGATTTCCTAAAAAAGAATTGTTTAAACGTTTGTTCAAAGACGGTTCACAACACTCAATGCGCACAATAATTGACATAAAAGAACAAAAACCTCAAATAGAACAAGATACAATTAACCCGAAAGCAAAAGTTAATCTTTCAAATGTAAATCAGGTAAATCCATATCTGTTACTTATGTCTCACGCAGTTATAAGACATGCTATTGAAATTGATGCAACAATAACAATGGGACAACAACCTATTGATTATTAGGTTCTAAAGTATAAACTTCTATGGTTTCTTCACCCAGAGCATAATCTCCAAGATCGGTCAGTTTGTATTTTTGTTCTGCAACCTTGTCATATTTAACTTTAAAATCGCCCAAAACCATTACTTTGTTCGGAACAGAAATATTTAATAATTTTTTCAATTTCAACAAATATAAGGATTTGTCCGTTTGGCTATCTGCCATACAAATAGCTGTTTTTAACCTAAAACGTAACTTATATTGTTTTAAACTCTCTTTTGTTTTTGAAGAAAATTCATATATTTTTTCAAAAACGTTATTGCAAGAATCAAAATTATCAAAAAACATTAAATTTCCGTCTTGTAATTGCTGATATTTTGCACGAAAAGTTTGAGACATCAGATTTCTGAACATAACGGCACATTCAACTTTTTTTGTATCTTTATCAACACTTGCATTGTCATACGTAAAGCCGTCCGTAACAGATTCAATTTCAATATCGTATAACATAGCAAAACTTTTTGATTTGTTTTCAATTTTTTGTGCTGCTTTTGCTAAATTTTTATTAAACTTATTCTCGTATCTTTTAACTCCGTCTTTGTGAACTCTATCATACACTTGTTCAAATTCTATAATAAAATTCAAAACATAAACAATAATTCCCGCAATTATAAGCATTTCTATTGCCGCAATTGCCAAGGTAAAATCAACGGGGATTACTGACATATCAGGCTTGTAAACAAGACTTTGAACATTATAAATAAAATCAAATACACATTGAACCATAGGAGGTAATTTTATCTTCATCAAAAAAAGTACAAAATCTACCATAGTCAGCAACGCCAAAACGATTAAACATAATTGCATTGCTTTAAAGTAGTTTATGCTTGAATTGAATGAAAATTTTATAAATTTATGCAAAACACTATCTCCTTATTTTTGTTTCTTTTTATCTTTTTTTTGAGATTTTCTAAACCAATAATAAACAGCCCTTGCTACTCTGTAAGAACTGTGTCTTACAAGACCATTTTTATTTTCTTCTATCAATTTCTTTTCAACAACATCAACATTAACGTTATCTTTATCAAGTTCAACAGGAAGTTGACCGCATTGAGCATACTTTTCAGACATATTTTCAGGTAAACTGTTATTTACAAGAACAGCATCAACCAACTTATCACTGCCTGCATGCTTATATAATGCGTTTAAGTGGTCAGAAACAGAATATTCATCACTTTCTCCAGGTTGCGTCATGATGTTACAAACATAAATTTTTTTCGCGTTTGATTTAACAATTTCTTCTGAAATTTCCTTTATTAACAAATTCGGAATTACGCTTGTATACAAACTTCCCGGTCCGAGAATTATTAAATCCGCATCTTTTATAGCCGCAATTACAGTTTCAAGAGCCTTACAATTTTCAGGTTCTATGAATAAACGTTTTATTTTTTTATGAGCTTCAGGAATTTCCGATTCGCCATGAACAACCATTCCATCTTCAAATTCAGCTGCCAAACGCATATCATCCAATGTTGACGGCAATACTCTGCCCCTTATTGATAATACATTTGAAGATTCTTTTATTGCACTTACCATATTACCTGTAATAGCACAAAGAGCAGTTATAAACAGGTTTCCGAAACTGTGACCTTCAAGCCCTTCACCCGATTTAAAACGATATTGGAATAATTTTGTAACCAAATCCTCATCATCAGCAAGTGCGGCAATACAGTTTCTTATATCTCCCGGAGGAAGAACACCCATTTCTTCTCTTAATCTTCCTGAACTTCCGCCATCATCACCAACGGTTACAACTGCAGTTATATTATTTGTAATTTTTTTAATACCTTTTAATAACATTGAAAGTCCTGTTCCACCACCAACAGCAACAATTTTAGGACCTCTATTCAATTTTCTTCTCATGTAAAGAGTTTCCAAAAGAGTGCTTTTCTCTTTACCGTTGTGCAAATCTAACATAGATAAATTTGTCTTTTGCCAACCTTTAAAAAACAAAAAAGCACCAAACAAAGTTATTACAACTGATAAAATGTTTGTTGGAACAGTCATAGCTATTTTTCTGATAAATTCCATTATAAAATATACAGGTCTAAGGTTAAATAATATCATTAAACCTATTGTAATTAACAAAGAACCCAAAAATATCAATGCAAACCATCTTTTTACCTCTAATCCCGGTAAAAGCCAGCCTGCCTCTTTTATTTGATCTCTTAATGTATCTCTAATTTTTTTCATCTTCCGTTACCTTCTAAAATTGAATTATACCCAACCCGAATTTTTAACTTTTATGTAATTTACAGGTTCAGGAGTAACTAATTCTTTTGCTGTTTTTATAATTTCGACAGAATTTTCATATTTATTTGCAAAGTGTATTGTATCAGCGTTAACAATTGTTTTACCGCCAATATTGTTATCAATCTCACTTGTTGATAGAAAACGTTTTAATCTTTCAATATTAAATTCTAAATTTGAATTATCTTTTGCTGAAAAATCAACAGTACCGTCTGAATTGTAAGATTTATCAAGGAATATTTCCTGAGCAACCGTAATATCAACATGTTCGCCGACTTTTTGAGTAACATCTCCCGCTGCACCATAATAAACAAGCCAAGGAGAGCATTTTTTTACAGCTTTTGCAACAGAACATGCAAATGTAAAATCTGTTGCAGCTTGCTTATACATAGCACCATGAGGGCGAACATGCTCAATTTCAAGTCCGAACGTTTTTGCAAAAGACATTATCGCTCCTACTTGGTATATTACAAGAGCCTCTATTTCATCTTCCGACAGTTGAGTTTCTCTGTAACCAAAGCCTTGTATATCATTAAACCCGATATGAGCACCTATTACGATATTTCGTCCTTTTGCTTCCGTCAGTGCATTTTTTATAGCTACGGGATCTGCGGCATGAAACCCGCACGAAATATTAACAGAGCTTACATAATCCAAAAGCTCATATTCGGCATCATTTTTATAAACGCCGAAACTCTGTGCCAAATCACAGTTAAAATCAATACTTTTTATTTGTTTTTTTTCTAAAATTTCTTGCATGCTAATGTTCCTCTATTTTAGTAATATTATACATAGTAAAGATTTTTATGCCACACTTTTATAAATTATTTATATTAAAATCTTTCATAATATCACTAATCATGTATAACGAACCGCAAATAACCGTTATACCGTTAAAATCGGATAATTTTCCTTTGTATTCTTTTGACGGATATTTACAAACAGATGATAATTCTTCGTAAGTTGCGGAATTATTATGATTGAAGTGGTTAAAATAAATTTCATCACCGCTTTTAAATAAACTATCTATCATTTGTGGGTAATCTTTATTTTTTAAGCATCCAAAAACAAATCTTAATTTTTGATTTTTAAAATAAATATCAAGATTATCTCTCAATACCTTTATTCCGTTTGGATTATGAGCTCCGTCAACAAGGATTTTTTTATCTTCAAAATATTCAAATCTTCCATGATGAACTACATGTTTTAAGGCACTTTGAATAATTTTATCATCAATATTCGAAAAAACTGACTTAATTGTTGTCAAAGAAAGATTTAAGTTTTCTTTTTGATAACTGCCTTTTAAATTTAATTCATAATCTTCAAAATTTTTGGCAAGAACTAATTGATTTTCTTTTGCGCAAGATTTTATTACTTCAAAGCCCTTATTTTTTTCACTTGCAACGACCAGACAATTTTGTTTTATAATACCGCATTTTTCTTGAGCTATTTTCTCAATTGTATCCCCAAGTCTTTCCGTATGGTCAAAATCAATACTTGTTATAACAGAACACAACGGATTTTTTATAACGTTTGTGGAATCACATTTTCCACCCAAACCAACTTCAATAACAGCATAATCAACTTCATTTTCGGCGAAATATTCAAACATAACCGCCGTAAGAATTTCAAATTCCGTTAAATGAATATCATTATTTTTTGCAAGCTCATTTATTCTGAATATTTTTTTTGCAAAAACTTCCTCTTTTATTTCTTCATTATTTATTTTAATTCTTTCCGTATACCTAAAAAGATGCGGGCTTGTAAAAAGTCCTGTTTTATAGCCTGCTTCAGACAAAATCGTACTTATAACCGAACATACAGAACCTTTTCCGTTTGTTCCCGCAACATGAATACATTTGAGTTTATCCTGAGGATTTCCGATTATATCCAAAATTGCAGAAATTCTCTCAAGTCCCAAGTTTATGTAAAATTTTCCCTGAGAAGTCAATAAATTTATTGCTTCATTATAAAGATTCTTCATTTGCTGCCACTTTTTTCAACTGTTCCACAATTTCTTTTGTTGCATTTGGTTTAGCTAAATTTCCTGCATTTTGTTGAATTGTTGATAATTTCTCCGAATTTGAAAGCAACTCCTCAATTTTTGCAAACAAATTTTCGGAATTTGTTTCATCATCTTCTAAGTATAAACAAGCATTTTTGTTCAAAAGAGATTTTGCATTTTTTCTTTGATGATCAGCAGCCGCGTACGGATATGGAATTAAAATTGACGCAATTGAACAGGCACAAATTTCCGACAAACTTAAAGAACCAGCTCTCGAAACTGCAATATCCGAGGATTTCAACACATTTACCATATCATCAAAAAATGGTTTTACTATTAAATTTTTGTTTAACTCATAATCAGGATAACTTTCTTTTAACATTGAAATCGTATAATCATAATGTTTTGCACCTGTTTGAAAAATTATTTGCACATCATATTTTTCAAAAATTCGTTTCAAACATCCGATTGCCGCATCATCTATTGATTTAGCCCCCTGCGAACCGCCCATTATACAAATAGTAGTTTTATTTTCCAGTTTTAAATTCTTTCTGGCTTCTTCTTTTGTTAATGTAAAAAACAACTCTCTTATCGGGTTTCCGTTTACATAAATGTTATCGTTTTTTATATTTTTAACAGAATCTTCAAATGCCACAGAAACGGCTTTTGCCATAGGAGCAACAAATTTTGAAACAATCCCCGGTTGAGCGTCACAGTCGTGTATCATATAAGGAGTTTTATATACATTTGAGGCAAAAAGCGCAGGAGCAGAAACATATCCGCCTGTTCCCAAAATTGCGTCAGGCTTAAATCTCCACAGATAATACAAAGCCTTCCAGTTTGCAAGTTCAAGCTGTATTCCCCATTTTATAAAAGAAAAACTTACTTTTCTCGGCATACCTGTAACTTTTATAGGCAAAAATTTAAAATGAGCTTTTTTAACTATCTGATATTCCATATTATCAGGATTACCAATATAATAAATATCTTTAGTTGCTTCATCTTTTCTTAATGCTTCCGCAACTGCAATAGCAGGGTATATATGCCCGCCTGTTCCGCCGCCTGTTATAAAATAAGTATATTTTTTCTTACAAGAATCTGACATTTGATTTAACCCTTATTTTTTTTACTCGTTTTTTAGAAATATTTAACAAAACACCAATCATCCACAATGACACCATAAGCGAAGAACCGCCATAACTTATAAACGGTAAAGGTACACCTGTTGCAGGTAAAAATGATGTTGCAACCGATATATTCAAGAACGCCTGAAAACCTATTGAAAAAGTTATACCGACCGCAAGTAATTTTCCGTACATATCAGGACATCTTGAGGCAATTATTAACCCTCTGTGAATTAGTGTCCAAAATAATCCTATGACTAAAATACAACCCAACCAGCCTAATTCTTCTCCTATTACAGCAAATATAAAGTCGGTATGAGATTCGGGAAGCCAATATAATTTTTGTTTTGAATTACCAAATCCGACACCCCAAAAATTTCCAGTTGCAAAAGCTGTTAATGCCTGTATAATCTGATAGCCAGATGTCAATGCATACTGTTCCGGATTTAACCAAGTTGTAATACGCGTTAACTGATAAGGTTTTATAAAAAAAGACAAACCGTTTAATGCTGTTGTAACCATTGTAACGGCAAATGCAAAACCTGCCGCACCAAGTGTTATAACCAGTTTTAAAGGACCGCCCGAACTGAGCCAAATAATCAAAGATGTCATTCCGAGCAAAATCACCATACTTAAGTTCGGTTGCTTGTATATCAAAGCAACCATAACCAAAACAGGTATAAAATAAACCCATTTTGCACTTTCAAAAATTTTACTGTTTCTGCAAAATGCACTGGACATAAGTAATACTACTGCAAATTTTGCAAATTCAGACGGCTGCAAATTGGTAAATCCTACATTTAACCACCGTCTTGATTCGTTTACGGTAACCCCAAGCGGAGTAAACGCAACAAGGAGCAACGCAACGACAACAACAATTGTTATAGGCATTGTCCATAAAATCAAATTTTTGTAATCATAACTTATAAAAAATTTCATACCGATTAAGCCGATTACAAGAAAAAATAATTGAAATAAAGCATAATGCGCAGGATTTTGACCTAATTCCATACATTTTGGCGCACTTGCAGAAAATATTGAAATTATACCTATTGTAACCAAAAAAGCAACGACAACCATAACCGTTTTGTCAGGCGGTGTCAGAATTATGCTTTGCTTGGGAGCGTATTGAGATTCCCTTTTTGGATTATACTTTTGATAGGACATATTCTTTAAATACTTTTCCTCGTTCTTCGTAACCGCTAAACATGTCAAAACTTGCACATGCAGGTGATAGTAACACAACATCGGAATTTAGCGAAATACCTTTGTCTGTTGCACTTTGAAGCGTATCTTCAAAAATAATATTTTCAAATCTGTTTTGTTTTAAATTTTCTTCAAAACGCTTACCTGCTTCACCGATTAAAATAACAGTTTTAATGTGATTTTTAACAGCTTCGCAAAATTCTTTCAAATCCGTATTCTTATCCCTGCCACCTGCAATTAAGGTTACATTTTTGTTATTAAAAGAATTGATTGCAACTATTGCAGATTCAGGATTTGTTGCTTTTGAATCGTTATAAAATTCCGTATTACCGATTTTTGTAACATATTCAAGTCTGTGTTCAGGAACTTTAAAAGAAATAATTGCTTTTTTTATGTTTTCATTTGAAATTCCTTCAATTTTTGCAACAATTATTGAACACATTACATTTTGATAATTGTGATGACCTATAAGCGGACATTCTTCAAGAGTTATTATTTCTTCCGTTTTACCTTTTCTTTTAAAATAAATTTTATCATCTTCTATATAACAGCAATTATCTTCAACTTTTTTATCAAACAAAAATACATTTGAGGCACAAGTTTTTGAAAATTCAAATAATTTTTCATCACTTCCGTTAAATACTGCAAATGCAGGTAATTGAGGAAATTTAAAAATTTTAGCCTTTGCATTAAAATAATTTTCTAACCCTTCATGCCAGTCAATATGGTCAGGTGTAAAGTTTGTCCAGCAAGCGATTTGAGGCTGGAAGGAATTACTTGTCTCAAGCTGGAAAGAACTTACTTCACAAACAAAATAATCCAATTCACTGTTGTTTAGCAAATCACAAGGCGGAACTCCGTAATTACCGCAAGGTTCTGCTTTGTATTCTTCGCTTAAAATATGCGCAGTCAGAGCAACCGTCGTTGTTTTTCCGTTTGTACCCGTTATTGCAATAAACGGTTTTCCGGTTTCAGAATATGCAAGTTCTATTTCCGAAACAACAGGTATATTTTTCTCTTTTAATCTTTTGAAAATATCACTCTTTGGTGGTATTCCGGGACTTGTTACAGCAAGATAGCTGTCATTTATAAATTCTTCACTGTGACCACCCATTTCCACCTGTATATCAAGTTTTTTTAATACTTCAAGCATTTCTTTATCTTCAGGTTTTTCTTCTCTGCTTTCGGTAATATAAACGTTAGCGCATTTACTGCTTAAATATTTTGCTGCAGCAATACCACTTTTTGATAAACCTAAAATTAAAACTTTTTTTTCAAACCAATTTTTTTTCATTATATCAATCCTTTAAAGTATAAATAACATAAAACAATTGAAATTACGGAAAATAAAGTTGAAATTGATGCAAAAACAATTACAATTTTATTTTCACTCCAGCCCAAAAGTTCAAAATGATGATGTATTGGAGCCATTTTAAATACTCTTTTGCCTGTAAGTTTAAAACTTGTAACCTGAATTATAACAGATAATGTCTCACAAATAAAAACTGCCGCCATAACAACAAGTAATAATTCAAATTTACCCATAACGGCAACCGTTCCGAGTAATCCGCCAAGAGCAAGAGAACCTGTATCACCCATAAATACCTGAGCTTTTGCTTTGTTGTATTTCAAAAATCCTACCAACGCTCCTGCTGTTGCGGCTGAAATAATTGAAACTGCCGTATATCCGTTAATTCCTGAAATAATTGCGCAAGCTAAAAATACAGGAATACCGCAGCTTGATGCAAGACCGTCCAATCCGTCGGTTAAATTAAATGCATTTGATGCTCCGATAATAATGAATACGGCAAATATCGGATAAAACCACATCAAATCTACATAATGATATGCAAAAGAAACTCTTGTGAAATGTTCTCCGTACAAAGGAATAAAAATTGCTGGCAAAAGTGCAATTACTATTTGTCTAATAAGTTTTCCTCTCGGTGTTAAGCCTTGATTTTCTTTACCTTTTAATTTTAAGTAATCGTCCTGAAATCCTGCAAGGGTATAAAAGAATAATGTAATCAATATTATGAAACCGAAAGAATTTAGCTGTTGCGCCAAAGCAAGAACTACTACCGATGCCAATATTATCGCACATATTATAAATACACCTCCTGTTGTCGGGGTACCTTGTTTTTTCTTATGAGCCTCAGGAGCCAAATCCAATACATATTGACCTATTGTTTTTTTCTTTAAAAAATCTATATAAGGAACACCAAAAAGCAGACATAAAATTAAACCTAAAATAAACGCTATTGTTGCCATTATCATAAGTTTTCTCCTTTTAATTCATCCAAAATTTCTTCAAATTTCATGGAACGTGATGCTTTCAAAAACAATGTACTTCCTTTTTCTATGGAATTTTTTATGTAATTTGCAGCTTGTTTATTACTTTCAAACGACACCGTAAAAATTCCTTTTTCTTTTAAAACAGCAGCAATTTCTTCTGCCAAATTTCCCACTGTAATTATTTTAACATGATTATTTTCGTTTAGTTTGTCTGAAATAAATTCACCAATTTGCTTATGATAATAAATTTCATCTTGTCCTAATTCACCCATATTTCCGAGTATTAAAACAGAATCTGGATAAAGTTCCAGAACAGTAGACAAAGCAGCCCGCATAGAATCAGGATTTGCATTATAGGCATCATTGATAACCTTATATCCGTTAATTTCTTCTATTTGCCAGCGTTTTTCTATCGGCGCATAAACCTTTAATCCATCATTGATTTTTTCAGGCTCCATACCCAATTTTAACCCTGCCTCTATAACAGCAAGAGAATTTTCAACATTATAATCGCCTTCAATATTCAATTCATAATTTTCGTTTTTATAAGAAAATTTTGTCTTACCTATTATTTTTTCGGAAAATTCAACATCTTTAATGGAAAAATAAATTTTTTCTCCGTTAAATTCAACTGTTTTTCTGATTAAATCACTGTCATTTGCAATAAAACAACCGTTTTGTTTTTGATATTTGCAAATTTCACACTTTGCCTTTGCGATATTTTCACGACTGCCTAATCTTCCGATATGAGAAGTGCCGACATTTGTAATTATTGTAATATCAGGTGTTGAATATTTTGATAAAAGCTCAATTTCGCCCAGTCCTCTCATTCCCATTTCAAGAATTAAAACTTGAGTGTCTTTAGGCATTGAAAGAATAGTTTGACAAGTACCAACTTCGTTATTATGATTTAACGGAGTTGAAAAAGTTCTGAATTGCTGTTTGCAAACACTTGTCAGCATTTCTTTTGTTGTTGTTTTACCTGAACTTCCCGTAAGAGCAATAACTTTTGGAGAAATTTTATTCAAACATAAATTTGCAAGCTGCAAGTACGTAATAATAGGATTTTCTATCTGCATTACAAGGTCAGCCGCATCTATTACTGTGCCTTTTGTCGTAAAATATGCCTTTGCTCCCGCTTCAACAGCTTGCGGAATAAATTTTTCCCCGTCAAAAGTCTCTCCCTTCAGCCCAATATAAACATCGTTATAATTGATAGTGCGAGTATCGGTAGATATTGAAAATTTTCTTCCTTGTGCGTTATTTTTTAAAACTTTTGCATTTGTTGCAAAAATCAATTCTTCCGTTGTAAATTCCATAAGAAAATCCTACATCAAAGATAGATAAAATACAAAACCAAGTGGTTTTTAAAACAGGTTTAATATTTAATTAGTTAAATCATCCAAGAAAGTCGGAAGCGCAAATCTTGCCATGTGATAATCTTTATTGTAGATTTTGCACTGTTTTGTAATTTCTTCACAACGTTCTTCATCAATATAAGACAAAGGTTCAACAGTTTTTGAACAAAATGCCCAAGCCCAATAACCACCGGGATATGTAGGTATTGGAGAAGTATAACTACTTACAATAGGAAATACTTTTCTGAGCAATTTATACATGTGTTTTATATCTTCTTCAAATGCAACAGGGCTTTCAGATTGTGCAACCATTATTCCGCCCTCTTTTAAAGCATCCATAACATTTGAATAAAATTCTTCGGTGAATAACCCTACCCCTGGTCCCATTGGGTCTGTTGAATCAATTAAAATTATGTCAAACATATTTTTCTTATCTTTGATGTATTCAATAGCATCTTCTATTTTTATTTCAACCTTTGGATTATCAAGTCCGCAAGAAATTGTAGGCAAATATTTTTTTGAAACATCTATAACCATTTGGTCAATTTCGCATAAAACAACTTTTTCAACCGTTTTGTGTTTAAGAACTTCTCTTACGGTTCCGCCGTCACCACCGCCGATTACAAGAACACTTTTAGGACAAGGGTGATTCATCATAGGAATATGTACTATCATTTCGTGATAAAAATATTCATCACCTTCGGTTGCCATCATCAAATCGTCAAGAGTCAATATTTTACCTAATTTTGAATCAGATTCCAATATTTCGACTTTTTGATATTTTGAATATTCCGAAAATAAAACTTCTTTTATTTTAATAGCTATACCGAAACCTGACGGTGTTATTTCTTTATAATATAATTCTTCTTCTGCCACTTCTATTTCCTTTCTTTATATTAAATCATCAAGTAATGTTTCTTGTTCCAGTCGTTGTTCCGCATATTCCTTAGTAAATAATTTGCATTTTCCGACTATTTCTTCAAATCTTTTTTCATCATAATTATCCAAAGGATTTACGGTATCAGAGCAGAAAACCCATACCCAACAGCTTCCGGGGTACGTAGGTACAGGTGATGAATAAGTTTTTACGACCTGAAAGTTCTTCAACAAACTTTCGTACAACGTTTTACTTTTTTGTTCGTTTGCAACAGGACTTTCTGACTGCATAACAATTATACCGCCATTATTTAAAACTCTTTTCAAATTTTGATAAACTTCACTTGTATATTCACCAACCCCAGGACCTAAAGGATCAGGAGAAGTTATCAAAATAACATCAAATTTTATATCCGTTTGTTTTATGTAGTCAAAAGCATCCATTATTTTTACGGTAACTTTTTCATCATCAAGACATCCTGCAACGTCAGGCAGATATTTTTTACAAGTATCAACAACAACTTCATCAATATCAACAACAACAACTTTTTCAACAGTTTTATGCTTTAACACTTCTTTTGTTGTTGCTCCTGTTCCGCCGCCAATTATTAGGACATTTTTCGGATTTTTATGACTTAAAAGAGGCAAATGCGCTATCATTTCGTGATAATTATAAGCATCACCTTCCGTTACAAACATTAAATCGTTTAAAGTCAAAATTCTTCCGAGTGAAGAATCTGAATCCAACACTTCGACTTTTTGATATTTAGACTGAGTTGAGAACAATATTTCCTTTATTTTTATTGCTATACCAAAGCCTGAAGGGGTTATTTCTCTGTAATAATTTTGTTCATCTACCATTTTATTTACCCCAGTTTTTCCGTTAATTTACCTGCCAAAATATGCACATGTAAATGAAATACAGTTTGTCCTGCACCTGCGCCCGTATTCATTATTATTCTGTAATCCGTTAATCCAAGAGCTTTAGCAGTAGCCTTTACACCCTTTAATAATTTTACCATTAACTCTTCATCCTCCAACTCTGCCAATGATGCAACATGAGTTTTTGGAATTACAAGAACATGCGTATCTGCCTGTGGATTAAGGTCGTTTATTGCAATAACAGCATCATCTTCATAAACAAATTTACTTGGTATCTCTTTATTTACTATCTTACAAAATATGCAATCACTCATTACAGCGCTTCCTTTACCAGTTTAATAACTTTTTCAACCGCTTCATCAGGTTTAATTGTATCAATTTCACCTGTTGCTCTTGTCTTTAATTCAACATTACCGTCAACAATTGTTTTTCCGACTGTAATTCTGTATGGAAACCCGATTAAATCCGCATCTTTGAATTTTACCCCAGGTCTTTCATCTCTATCGTCCAAAACAACTTCAATACCTGATTTTAACAATTTAGCATATATATCTTTTGCAGTATTCATTTGAAGTTCGTCTTTATTGTTTAAAGGCACAATTGTAACGTGGTATGGAGCAATTTGCACAGGCCACATTATACCGTTATCATCATGATACCTTTCAACTGCAGCTGCTGCAGTTCTTGAAATACCTATTCCGTAACAGCCCATAACATAAGGCTGAGCTTTGCCGTTTTGGTCAAGATATACACCATTCATTGGTTTTGAATATTTTGTACCAAGCTTGAAAATATTACCAACTTCTATGCCTCTAGTAACTTTTAACGGTTTACCGCATTGTGGACACAATTCGTCTTTTTGTACAAGACGAATATCATAATATTTGTCAATTGAAGGTATATCCGATAAATTTGCACCTACCATGTGCTTATCTTCCTGATTTATACCAACAACAAAATTTTTCAAATATTTTACTGTATTATCGGCAATAATCGTAACTCCGTCCATTCCCTTCGGACCTATAAAACCTTTCGCCGCATTAAAACCTTTTTGAACCATCAATTCTTCAATTTCAGCAGCAGATGCAATTCTGATATCTATACCGCCTGCTGCATTCATCAATTTTGTTTCTTCAACTTCTTTATCTGCCCTGATTAGTGCAATTACAGGTTTTTTATCAACAATATAAACCAAACTTTTCAGAATAATTGTTGAAGGAATATGTAAAAACTCACAAAGCTCTTCTATTGAATGTGTTTGAGGTGTATCAATTATTTTAGTTTCATTAAATCCAAATTTGCTTCCGTCAACATCTGCATCAGGAAGATTAGAAATGGCATGGTTTGAATTTGCACTATAATCACAATTATCACAATAGAAAACATCATTTTCACCGGCATCGGTAGTCGTAATTACCATAAATTCGTGACTTACACTACCGCCTATTGCACCCGAATCGGATTGAACCATTTTTGTCTCCAACCCGCATCGTTTGAAGATATTTTCATAAGCTTTTGCCATAATCTGATAAGATTTTTCAAGTCCTTCTTCATTCAAGTCGAAACTGTATGCATCTTTCATAATAAATTCACGTCCTCTTAAAAGTCCGTATCTCGGACGCACTTCATCTCTGAATTTATCTTGAATTTGGTATAAATTGCAAGGTAATTGTTTGTAAGATTTTAAACCGTCTCTTGCAATAGCCGTTATAACTTCTTCTGCTGTCGGTCCAAGGCACATTTCTCTGTCATGTCTGTCACGTAAACGCATTAACTCTTTTCCGTAAACTTCCCAACGTCCCGATTCTTCCCAAAGTTCTTTCGGTTGAACAAACGGAGTTAAAAGTTCCTGAGCGCCTGCAGCATCCATTTCTTCTCTTACAATGTTTTCAATTTTCTTCAAAACTCGCCACATTAAAGGTAAATAATTGTAGCATCCGCTTGTTAATTTACGTATATAACCTGCTCTTGCCAAAAATTTGTGTGAAACAACATCTGCATCTGCAGGAAATTCACGCAAAGTTTGAACAAATAATTTTGACATTTTCATAATTTATTTTCCTCACTATCTTATTTAATTCTATTACAAAAATATATAAATAAAAACCATTATTATAAACATGCCAAAAGGCATGCAAATAAATATAATGCAGAGATTTGTAAACATATTGTAACAATCTGTAAAACAGCTCATTTAAAGACATTTAACAATTATTTTTGCTGCAAAAATTTTCAAAAAGCAATTTTTTTATAAAAAATAACTTTATAAATATACGAGAGATATTATTATACTATTTTTATTTGGAGAGATTTAGAATGACTACAGCTATCAATGGAGTTCAACAACAATATTTAAGAAATCCGTATGCAACAGCAGAAGATGTACAAAGAGCATTGGCAGGAGCAAACGGAGCATATCAAGGATACGTATCAGCACCTGCAGTACAAACATTGCAAGCAGATACTTTCACACCTTCAACTCAAGCTCAACAAGAAGAACCACAAAACAGTGAATGTACTGACGGTAAAGATGACGGTAAAATTTCATTTTGGAGCAAAGTTGGCAACGCTATAAAAGGTGTTGGTAAATCAATAGTAAAAGGTGTAAAAGGAATGTTTACCAATAAAGAAGGTAAATTCTCATTTGGTAAAACATTATTAAGCATCGGAACAATTGCAGCAAGTATCGCATTCCCGGCAGTAGGCTTAACATTATGCGCAGCAGGTGCTGTTGCAGGCGGTGTACAAGTTGTTAAAGGCGGCGTAAGAGCAGCAAAAGCAACAACAGACACAGAAGCAAAAGAAGCATGGCAAAATATCGGTGCAGGTACATTCCAAGTAGCAGCATCAGTAGCCGGAGCAAAAGCGTCTTTAGGAGCAATGAAAGCAACATCAACAGCATCTAACGGCTTGGCATCATTATCAAAAGATGCAACATTAGGACAAAAAGCAAGTGCATTATGGGCTGATGCAAAATCTTCAACAGTAAACAGATGGGGCATAGTAAAAGACCAAGCAGGTACACTTGCAAGAAGAGTTGAAATCAAAAATACAATCAACAAAGATACTGCAAACTTACAAGCTCAAGAATTGACAAATGCAAAAGCAAGAGTTGAAGATTTAAAATTGGCTGGTGACACATCAAGTGTAGAATACCAAAATGCACTTAGAGAAGTTGAAATCAGAGAAGCATATACAGGCAAAAAAGCTGATTTATACTTTGCAAAAAATGAACTTCAACCAACAATTTCTTCAGTAAAATCATCTGTAACAGAATCAGTTCAAAATTTAGGAAACTCAATAAAACATCCAAGATTGACCATTGCAAATGCAATGGATAAAATCAAAAATTCAAATTTCAGAAGCAACTTCAATGTTTCAGCATTATCTTCAAAAGCACAACAAGCATACAAAGTATTAACAACAGAAGGTTATTCTCAAGCAGTTACAAAATGCGGATACAACACAGTTCTTGAATTAGCTTCAGTTATTGAAGCAGTTGATTTAGAAACTTTAGCTGATTAGTTTAATTTACTAAGCATAATGCATAAAAGAGTCCTTTGTGGACTCTTTTGTATTAATCACGCGTGGAGACTCTGCCGAGCAAAATGTGAACCGTTGAGCATTTTGCGAGAGGTAGAACCCCCGACCGTCGGGGGTGAGTACCCTCCACGAAAAAAGAACCCGTTGCGGACTCTTTTATAATAATCACGCGTGGAGACTCTGCCGAGGCAAATGCGAACCGTTGAGCATTTGCCGAGAGGGTTGTGCTTGACACAACATCCGAGTTAAGGCTCACTTACAGACAAAAATTTCTGCAATTTGTGTATATATAAAAAAAGTGGTGCCGCGTCTCGGAATCGAACCAAGGACACAGGGATTTTCAGTCCCTTGCTCTACCAACT
>CAJOPF010000147.1 GCA_905236205.1 Candidatus Gastranaerophilales bacterium | reverse complement strand
GTTGCAGGTGCTATACAAGCAACAATGGGAGCTATCTCAAGTATTTCTCAAAGTGTTGCATCAGTTGGCGGTTCATCAGAAAAAATTGCAGGTGTTGTTAATAAAGTCGTAAATGGCGCTGCTGCAGTAACAAGTGGTGTTTCTGCTTATCAAGCAAATAAAAACGGAAATAAGGCAGGTGCAATTACAAATGGAATTTCTGCAGTTGCATATGGTGTAGCAGGTGTATTTGGTGGTAAAACTGCTGCAATAGCAGAAAGAGTTTCAAATGGAACTCGTGCTATCGGCAGTGGTATTGCAACATATAAATCTATAGAAGAAGGCGATACAACAGGTGCTGTTTTAAACGGTTTATCAACAATAGGTTTTGCTTATAGTGCAGGTGACAAAAACTATACTATGGCAGCTTCTCATATTTCAAATGCATTATCTGAAACTTCACAAGCTATTCAAGATTATAATGAAGGTGATAATCTTAATGGCGGTTTAAATGTTGCAAGAGCTGTTCTTCATGGTTTGAGCGGCGTAGGCAGTGCAGGTGTTGAATATACTCAAAATAATTTCGATAAAATGAAAAATATTTTATCAGAAACAATGGAAAAAACCGCAGCTAAGAAAAATGAAAAAAGACAAGAACAATTAGATCGTTACATACAAGCAACTACTTCTTCAAAATGGTCTGATTTATCACCTGAGGAACAACAAGTATATTTTGAACAAAACAAATCAAAACACGTCAAAGCTGATGGAACGCAAATGTCTTTTGAAGAATTTGCCCAATATGAACAATTATTAGATAAAATTTCAGGTGTTGAAAGTAAACAAAAGGTTTATGGTGAGCCGGCGACAGCAGACGATATTGACCCAATTTTGAAACCTATATCGGAGGAATATGAGTTACCTGAAAATTTCAGCTCTTTACCTAAGGATGAAAAAAAGGTTATTTTGGCAAGACGTAATCAATATTTGGCACAAAGACAACAAGAACATGCTGATTGGCTTCTTGAACATAAAGGTGTTGAAGCTGATTCAAGATCAGGTTTAACATCTGATGCTCATCACAGATATGTTAAAGATTATTCATCGGAAGAATTAGGTAGAACAGGCACTCAGATTTATCATGCAGATGATGTTCCTACTGTTTCTTTAGACGGTCAAGAAATTGTGACTGCAAGAGGTGAAAGAGCTGATATTGCTTATAGTGAATATGTTGCAGCAAGTGTTGACGGAGAAATGTTCCGTTACGCAGGTTTAGACGAAGATATCACAGATTTAGAAATCAGAATGTATTCTCATGGCGCTTCTCGCAGAGCTGCTTTAACAGGTGTTGATGTAAATCAAAGGGATGCTTTGGGCAGAACTCCAAGGGCTATTGAAATGGGAGTATCTGAAGATACACAATTGGTGGATACTGCTCATCGTCTAAGTACTGAGGCATATTCAAAAGGACATTTACCAGCTGATTCAGGTCTGGAATTTATCGGAGATTACAGTGATTCTTCAACAGGTTTAAAAGTAAAAGCATATAAAGGACAAGACGGTAAAGTATTTATTGCTTATGAAGGTTCTTGCAAAGCAGCTGATTTCAAATCCGATCACCAAATGATTGACGGTCATTTACCTGATCAATACGGAGATGCTGTTGTAGTTAAGGATATAATTAGAGATATGTATCCTGATGCTCAAATTATTGTTACAGGACACTCGTTGGGTGGCTCTTTGGCAGAATTGGTTGCATCTTCTGATAAAGATGTTTTGGCTGTAACATTTGACGCTGTTGGTATGAGAGATGTTGTTCAGTCAAATGGGTTACAGGATAACGGAAATTCCGTTAACTACATTGTAGATGGAGATGTTATTTCAAATGCCTATGAACATGTTGGTTATACAACAAGAACAGAAGGTCGTGATGTAGCAGGTCACGTAACAAGACCTGATGGTGAAACAGTTACTGTTCGTACAAGAAGTGCTCATGATTTAAGTGCTACTGAGGGCGTTCAAGCTGTTGTAAGCGAAAAAGAAGCTGAATTAGATGCAAGAATATACAGAGATGCTCCGCAAGTAGGTGATACTTCAGACAGACGTTATACTCCGAGTGCGGCTGTTGTTGAAACTACTACTGCTGAAGCAACAAATGAATGGTGGAGAGCGAGAGGTTATAATGAACCTCCATATTTACCTGGAACAAAAGTAGAAGTTATTGAATTAACCGAACCAACTACATTCGTAAGAGTTATTGACGGTGATAACTCCGGTGTATTTGGCGGTTGGGTTATGAAACCTGAAGATTTGTTAAAATCTGACGGTACAGTTATGTCACCTTTGGAAATTCAACAAAAATTTGCATT
This sequence comes from Candidatus Gastranaerophilales bacterium, assembly GCA_905236205.1. Lineage (GTDB taxonomy): Bacteria > Cyanobacteriota > Vampirovibrionia > Gastranaerophilales > Gastranaerophilaceae > UBA6984. The sequence goes on along the minus strand of CAJOPF010000147.1, from coordinate 7,669 downwards.
AAAAACAACTCCTTCTCACGTTGTTGAAGTTACATTCCAGGCAGGTACCAGACTTAGAACAGGTGATGTAAATCCTCTTGAAGCTTGGGGAAAAACAGGTGGCGGTGTCCAATTTGATTTAATGGGACAAAGAGTTGGAGAATTCGATAACGCTGTTGCTCTTAAGAATTTTAAATTAAAGAAATAATAATCTAAATGGATAACATTACACATAGTGATTATGAAATAAAATTTGGCATAAAAAAAATTCGTTTTAATTTAAAAATTAGAACATTACTTGATGTTGAAAATTTAATTGTTGTTTTGTTGGAAGTTCCATTTTCCGATAACGAAACTTTGAATAATATACACGCATTTAATGTTTTAGGTGAAAAAATTTGGACTGTTCAGTCGATATCTGAAAAATATCCGAAGTTGCAGTCAATATTGCCTTTTGAAAATTTAATATATTCGGACAACGTTTTAAAAGCCTCAGATTTTATGGGGCGTAGATTTTTTATAAATTCAAAAGACGGTAAAATTTTTGATATGGATGTTGTAAAATAAAATTTGACAAATTGTAAAAAATGCTGTATAAATCAGTCATAGGTTTTGATTTTATGAAATTGGATGTTCAATACAGAAATAAAACTCTTTTTATAAACAAAAGACCGCTGAATTTTGATTTTGTGGTGGGTAATGCTTTTGTTGTTGAGGATAGAGTTATTTTTTTACTTCAAATTCCGAGTAATGACAAAACTGTCAGAAATATATATTGCTTAAATTCCGAATGTGCTTTTTTGTGGCAGGTTCAGTCTGTTCTTGAAAAATTTCCTAATCTTACTGAGGAATTACCGTTAGAAGGTATGTCTTTAAATGATAACGGCAATATTTCCGCTTACGATTTTTATGGTAGAAATTTTGAAATCGATTCTAAAACAGGAAATATATTGGATTATAGTGTCTCTCGTTAGTTTTTAACTTAATATATCTTAATATAAAACTAAAGTTTACTGTTTTTTGTCCGATATGTATCATGTGAGACAGAGAAACGGTGTGCGTATGAGTTTAAGTGTAGATACAAGTAAAATTCAGCAAGCAGGACAAGCATTACAGCCTGCTGAATTAAAGCATGATAACAAAGCTAAATCTGACGATGAGCAACAAAAAGAGTTGGTATCAAAAGAAGGTAGTGCTGCAGCAAGGAGCTCTGCATTGGCAGGGATTAAATTGCATCAGCATCCGACAATAACACAAGGCGGAAAAGATTATCGCGTTGAGGGTAAATACCGTATTGTGAACAGTATGACTTCTGACGAGGCAAACATGTTTTGGGCTACAAGAGGTTATAAAGATGAACCTTACAAAGACGGAACTCAGGCGGATATTATTCAGTTAAGGGAGAATACAAGATTTGTCAGAACTTATGATGGCAAAAATTCAGGTCAATTAGGTTCTTGGATGATGAAGTATGATGATATAAAGGGTTTAACGCCAGAACAAATAGCGGATAAGTTCGCTTTACCTCAAGTACCAAAATATATTTGTGATGTTGTTGTTCCTGCAGGAACAAATTTAAGAACGGGTGAATGTAATCCGCTATACGGTTGGAAAGGCGGTGGACAGCAATTCGATTTAATGGGTGTTCGTATTGACAAAGAGTGTTATGTCGATGAACGCGAAATCGGTAAAGCGGTTGCATAGTTTTGATAAAAAATAAAATATTTTCATTTTGCAGTAGTAACTGATAAATAAATAAAAATTAAAGAAATTTAACAAAAAGTCTTGTCAATAAATAAATAATGGTTGACAATACTTTTTTCTTGTTGTTATATATATAGTACGACACTTAGCTGAATTTTTGTGCTGAAAAATTCACGCTTTGAATTAGAGAAAAGAATAAATAATAATACATAAAAGGAGAAATTATGCCAACAATTAACCAGCTTGTACGTCGTGAACGTAAAAAGCTATTAGACAAGACAAAATCACCGGCATTGATGGAATGTCCTCAAAGACGCGGAGTTTGCACAAGAGTTTATACAACAACTCCTAAAAAACCCAATTCAGCATTAAGAAAAGTTGCCAGAGTTAAGTTAACAAACGGATTTGAAGTTACTTCATATATTCCGGGTATCGGACACAATTTGCAAGAGCACAGTGTTGTTTTAATCAGAGGCGGCAGGGTTAAAGACCTTCCTGGTGTAAGATACCACATTATTCGTGGTACATTAGATACTGCTGGTGTAGCAAACAGAGCTCAAAGCCGTTCTAAATACGGTGCAAAACGTGCTAAAGGAGGTAAGAAATAATGTCAAGACGTTCTAAACCTGCAAGAAGAATTCCTGCAGCTGATCCATTATATAACAGTGTTGACGTATCAAAATTCATTAACAGAATTATGCGTCGCGGTAAAAAATCTTTAGCTGAAAGAATTTTCTATTCAACTTTGGAAAGAATTAAAGAAAGAACAAATGAAGAACCTATGGAAATCTTCCAAAAGGCTTTAACAAATGCTACTCCTTTATTGGAAGTTAAAGCTCGCCGTATTGGTGGTTCTACATACCAAGTTCCTTTAGAAGTTAAAGAAGACAGAGGTTTTGCTCTTTCTTCATCTTGGTTGATAGCAGCTGCTAAAAACAGAAGCGGTAAATCTTTTATTGATAAATTAACGAGTGAATTGATTGATGCTTCAAATGGTGCCGGTCAAGCTTGCAAAAAACGTGAAGATACTCACAAAATGGCAGAAGCAAACAAAGCTTTTGCTCACTACAGATACTAATTCTGATAATTGAATAAATAAAAAGTCCTGATTTCAATTTTGAAATCAGGACTTTTTATTATGCTTAAATTTAATACTTATTAGTAAAACATATTTGTTACTTTATCTTTTTTATCGCCTAAAGTAACTGTGTTGTTAGTACTTTTAACTTTTTCGCCATCTACTTTGCTGTCTTTTTGAACAACTTTGTCAGATTTGCCATCATTTTGCGATAAATCAACTTTTGTATTATCGCAGCCTTTTAATATATAAGTATCTTTTTTATTTGTTCCTGTGATTTCTGCTCCTGACAAACGTTCAAAATCGGTGTTTTTGTTGCCTGTAGAATAATATTGCATTCCGTCATGAGCGTTTCCTCTCATATTTACTTCATCGTATTGAGTAATTTTCGGATTTTTTGTTTCATCTTGATTTGGGTATACAATATGTGTACCGTCATTTAAAAATACGCTGTTTAATTCTTGACCGTCTTTAACGATTACTTCTGATGATTGAACATCATCTTTTCTAAAATTAACACCACCAATATTTAGGCTGTTGTCAATATTCATAAAAACCACCTTTCTTGTTAAAAATGCTACAACTATAATATTATAATAGCAAAACAAATATCTTTTTGCAATACATAATAAGTGAGTTTAAAACATTTCTTGACAAAAGTAAAATAAAGTATACATACGGTATCTAAAATCAAAGAAACCGCAACAAGTGCAGTATAACAAATGCATAGCACAATTTCAACTCTCCATTCACAACTCACTACTCACAATTCACGGATTATTAACGGATACCGAAATCTGTGTAGGTATGACAGTAATAGTGCGATGACTTATTTATGGTCTTAATATTGATACAACAGAAATGTCGTTAAGGTATTTTTTTGCAATATCTTGGATTTCTTGTGCCGTTACTTTTTTTATTTGTTCAACAAATTTTTCTCTATAATCAAATCCCAGCCCCATAATTGCATAGTGTGACATTTGAATTGCTTGTTGCATATTTGTTTCGGTAACATATTGAAGTTTGCCGATGTAGTTGTTTTTAGCATTTTGCAATTCCTGTTCGGGAACCAAGATATCTTTTACCTTTTGTATTTCTTCTTTAAATCCGTCTAAAGATGTTTGAATATTTTTAGGCTCTGTTGCAATATAAATATTAAAATTAGCACATGCTCTGTTAACTTCGTAAGCACTCCTAACCGTATAAGCAAGCCCTTTTTTATCACGCAGTTCACAGAAAAGCCTTGAAGACAAGCCGCTTGCTCCAAGAAGTGTGTTTAATACGAAAAACGGAGCATACTCTTTGCTGTGTATTGTTGGTACTATCCAGCCTTGGAATATTTGAGCCTGATTTGCGTCATCTTTTATGTATTCAACAGTTTCAGGTTTCTCAAGTGTCGGTGTAGGAATTTCTGCTAAACCTATATTTTCGTTTTTTATGCCTCCAAAATGTTTATTCATCAATTCTTTTATTTTGTCAAAATCGTAATCTCCAACAACAACTGCAACTTTTTCTCCTGTTGTTATGATTTCATTGTAGGCTTCGACAATATCTTCTTTTTTTAAATTATCAAGATTTTCGAGTACTCTTGTAAATGTATCTCCGTAAAAATGATTTTTATATAAAGTTTTTACATAATTATCAAGCGCTCTTGTTCTTGCTGAATCGAGCTCAGCAGGAATTTCACCTTCAAGTTTAGTTTTTTCTTTTTCAAATTCTTCAAATGTCGAATTTTCAATTATATCTTGTAATATTTCAAGTCCATGTTCAAAATCTTCATTCAAACAAACCATTCTGAATCTTAAATAGTCTTGTTTCATGTCGCAAGATACTTCAATAGCATTTTCTTCTAACTCATTTGCAAGTTGTTCAGAAGTTCTGTTTTTTGTTCCTTGTAAGAAGAGTCTGTTCATTGTTGAATAAATTCCCGCACTTTTTTCGGGCTTATTTATAGCAATATTCAAACATATTGCTATTCTTGGTGTGTTTTTGTTTTGCTTGTATGCTGCTTTAATTCCGTTTTTTAATTCAAAATTTTTCACGTTCTCTCCTTTGTGCTAAACTGATTGTATCATATAAAATTTTACAAGCAAATTTGAAAGCAGATTAGTAAGAAACTGATGATAAAAAATTATAAATGGGACATAATTTTTCTTATTTTTATAACAATTGTTTTTGAAACTTTATTTGCTTTGTTTTCTAAGTATTATATTTCTCTTAAGTCTATTTTTATAGATGTCGGGAGGGAAGCTTATTTCCCTGAATTGATACTTAATGGTAAATTACTGTATAAAGATTTATTTAACATATTCGGACCTTTAGCTTATCAAGTTAATGCGGTCTTGTATAAAATCTTCGGATGTAAAATGTCTACGCTTGGTATTGCAGGGAATTTCTGTTCTGTATGTATTCTATATTTTACATATTTTATATCAAAGCTTTTTCTTGGTAAAAATATATCATTTTTTATAACTCTGTTTGTTCTCGTGGCTTGTGTTTTCTCTCCAAGTTTATTTAACTTTATATATCCTTATTCATATTCCCTATTGTATGCTTATACCTCATTTATGGGGGCTGTATTATTCTTTTTACTTGCATTTGAAATTAAAAATAAACAAGGTAATTATGATTTGTTTTTATTTCTTTCATTCTTTTTTGCGGGGATTTCATTGTCTGCAAAAATAGAGTATTCTCCGTTTATTTTGCTTCTTGTTATATTTAATGTTTTTGTTTTAAAGCAGTCATTATTAAAAATGATTTTAAATTTTGCAGGATTCTTGCTTTGTCCGATTATGACTTATGGCTATTTGTTGTATCAAGGAGTTACTGTTGATGATTTTATAAATAATTTTATATATTTGAAAAAATATGTATCTTCTAAATCCTTACATTATTTTTATGCTCACAATACTGGTGCAATATTTTCTTTGGATTTATTTTTAAAGCAAATAAAATTATTACCTCTTGTTACAGGTTATGCCTTTGTTGTTGTTTATTGTTTAAGCTATTATGTTGCAGCTTGTTCTACAAAACTTCAAAATTTTAACACAAAGTATTTGGTAATAATTCTTGGATTACTGCTTGCAACTTTAATAGATTACCAACAGTTATTCTTGTTTATACCATATATTATTTATGGAATACTGATTTACAAAATTGTAACATGTATTATCTGCAAAGACTTTTGTATAAAATCAGATGTTTTTTTTGCTTTAATTCTTATTACAATAATATCGGTGCTTAAAACGGCATTCTTGTTAAACATAAAGATGTATGGTTCTTTTGCTCTTGCATTACCAATAATAATCATTTTTGTATTTGTAAAAAATAATCTTTTAAAATCTAATTTGAATTTTTCACAAAAGGACACAGATATTTTATTATCATCCCTTTTGGTTATACTAACGTTAGCTTGTGTGCCTGCTACATATAATTATATATCCGGTAAAACTTCATCTATCAATACTGAAAAAGTAGTGTTTTATACGTCTTTTTATACAGCGAAACCAATAAGAGAAACTTTCGAATATATCAGCAATATTCCTAAAAATAAAAGTATTCTTGTTCTTCCTGAAGGTGTATTTATAAATTATGCTACTGACAGAGATTCTAAGTTATATAATTATCAGTCATTGATGCCCCCTTATATTGATACTTTTGGTGTGGACAATATAATCAATGATATAAAAAATACAAAAATAGATTATATCCTTTTTGTTCCAAGGGCTTCCGACGAATATGGCGGAGGTTTGGCAATGTGCAAATTTGATGTTTATGGAGATGTTTCCGCAACAAATAGAGACGAAGAAAAGAAGTTATGTAAATTTATAGATAATAATTATAGTTTGGTTAAAGCAATTGATAAAATATTATTTTTTAAATTAAAAAAAATAAAGCAAATAAATATTTAATTTAACGGAAAAAACAAAGTAATCATTGTTTTTTTTTTATGTTTTTGCTACTCTTTTAGTATAAGATAGTACGACAAAATTGTTATTTGAAAAGGAGAAAAAACAATGTCAGAAAAACGTGTATGGCTCTTTAGAGAAGGAAACGCAAACATGCGTGAGCTATTAGGTGGTAAAGGTGCTAACTTAGCAGAAATGACTAATTTAGGCTTGCCTGTACCTCCAGGATTAACTATTACAACAGAAGCTTGTATGGACTACATCAACCACGGTAACACTATGCCTGAAAACTTAATGGCAGAAGTTAAATATGCTTTGAAAGATGTAGAAGAAAAAGCAGGTAAAAAATTCGGTGATACTACAAATCCGTTATTAGTTTCTGTTCGTTCAGGTGCTAGAGTTTCAATGCCGGGTATGATGGAAACAATCTTAAACTTAGGTTTAAATGATGAAACAGTAGAAGCTATGGTTAAATTAACTAACAACCCTAGATTTTGCTATGATTCTTACAGACGTTTCTTAACTATGTTTGGCTCAGTAGCTTGGGAAATGGACAGACAAAAATACTTCGAATCAGAAGTTCAAAAATTAAAAGAAAAAGAAGGTGTAACTTCTGATACTGAAATCTCAGCAGAAGGCTGGAAATCTTTGATTCCTGTATATAAAAACACAATTAAAGAAGTTACAGGTAAAGAATTCCCTCAAGATCCTTATGTTCAATTGCAAGAAGCAATCGAAGCAGTATTCCGTTCTTGGAATATTCCTCGTGCTGTTGCTTACAGAAATATGAATAAAATTGACCACAATTACGGTACTGCAGTAAACGTTCAAACAATGGTATTCGGTAATATGGGTAATGACTGTGCAACAGGTGTTTCATTTACAAGAAACCCTGCAACAGGTGAAAATAAATTCTATGGTGAATATCTTGTAAATGCACAAGGTGAAGACGTTGTTGCAGGTATCAGAACTCCTAAACAAATTGCTGAACTTGAAACAG
>CAJOPF010000146.1 GCA_905236205.1 Candidatus Gastranaerophilales bacterium | reverse complement strand
GAGAATATGGAATTATGATATCCCAAAATTCAGTAGGTTTCGCACGGGCAACGTCTGCTCTGATACCGTCAATGCCTAAATCAATACACATATCAACATATTTTTTATGCAAATCTACTAATTCAGGATTTAATTCTCTTTTTGTTTCATCTGAGAATGGTTGGAACATTCTGATATCATTCCATCCTTGAGGAGTTTTAGCTTGACCGTCACGTTCTTTTGCCATTAATTCAGGTTTTTCTAAATATAAATCGTATGAAGAACAGCTAGGCAAATCTAACATAACTTTTATACCACGTTTGTGACATTCATTTGTAAATGTTTTAACTTGTTCTTCAGGAGTTCTTTTGTCATTTTTATCAATCAAATTAGGGTCAATTGCTAAAAAGTCTAATGGTGAATATAATGAACCTGCAAGTCCCATAGCGTGTTTTTTACCTGTTGGGTGAATAGGTAAAATATGGAATGTATTGAAACCTTCAGCTTTAATTTCATCTAATCTGTCAATAGCATTTAAGAAAGTACCATGTTGTTCTTTGCCTGTAATTTTTTCATCGCCGTTTTCATCTTTAGCGTTGAAAGTTCTTGGTACAATAGCTAAGATTTTAGATTCACCATTTTGCAACATTGAACGCAAATTATTTTTGTATGCAGGAGCTTCAGCTTTTTTATCTTCAACTTTTTCAGCTTTAACAGGAGCTTGAACTGTCTTAACCATTGTTTTATTCATTGCTGCTTGAGCATTTAAGAAATTATTCAATGGATTAGTAACAGGAGCGCTAACTTTAGCTTCGCCCATGAAACTTGGAGTTGCTTTTTTTGCTGCTGCCTTGTTTAATTGAATGTGTAAAATGTTTGCTTGTATTGATTGAACTCTTGACATTGTCCTTATTTCCGTTTTTATTATTTCCTACTTAACTGCTTTACCTTTTCCGAATAAGAATTGCGCTGCTACTGTTAAACCTGTTAATACTGCGCCTACTGTTCCGAAAGTTTTACCCCATTTTTGAGAGTTATAAGTTTGTTGAACTGTTTTTGTCATCATTTCATCAGGAGCTACACCTAATAATAAGAATTTATATTCTGAAGATGCACCTTGGTCACCTGTTGTTTTGTGGTTTGGTTTTGTGAAATAATCAGCACCACCGATTTTTGTAAACACTTCATTGTTGTAAGTTTTAATTTGGTTTTCTAAACCGGCTTTTTTCAATGCTTCAACAGTTGCTTTATCCATTTCTGAATTATACATGAAGTTCATTGCTTTTTGATAGAAATCATAATCACCAGGAACATCCACGCCTTTGCCTTCTTTGAAGTATTTGTTAACTACTTTACCATCTTTTACTTCTACTGGGCTTCTGTCAACATTTGTTGAATTATCTTGACTTCTGTTGAAGTAGAATTTGATTGAATGGTCTGATGAGTGTCCTTGTAAAGTTGTTTGTTTAACAAGTTCCATCATAGCTTCTTTTACTTCTCTTGAAGAACCGTCGTTAGGAATATTACCTTTTGATATTCTTCTGTATACATCCATTGTATTGATAAATCTTGAGAATGAATTTCTTACACCTGAGATTCTTTCTTCAAAGTAAGTTTGTTTAACTCTTTTTAATGAACCTTTACCGTTTACTGATAATGCAGTTAATTTGTTAGCTGTAGCTTCCATACCTTGATTGTATAATTTGCCAGCTGCATCATCATAAGTTTTACCAACTAATTGAACATATTTTTTAGTATCTTCAGGTTTGATTTTCTTATCTAATTCAGACATTGTTTTAGCGATATCTGTCATAGCTTTTTCATATTTAGCATCATCTGAAGTGATTTCTTCGATTTTGCCTCTAACCATGCCTTGAACAAGTTCACGGTTGTTTCTTACTTTCTCCATTTCTTTGAAATCAATACCTAAAGTTTTGATTAAACTTGTAGAAACTGTATTCCAGTAGTTAGCAATAACTGTTTCAGGTTTGTCAGCAACTTTGATTTGAGCATAATCAGTAAGAACAGAATCTTTTGCTTGCAATTCGCTCATTGATTTGCCAACTTCGCTTATTTTCTTCATTGCGTTTTCATCTAAAACTGATGCTGAGTTAGCTTTGATAGCTTTGCCTGCTGCCTCAGAAACACCTTTTTTAACGAATTTTAATTTATCTTCTGATAAACCTTCAGCTTGAGCTTTTGCAAATACCATTTTTGCAATTGAAATTCTTACGTCTTTAGCTTCATCTTCAGCAACTTCTTTGCCCATTACTTTTGTATCTTCAAAGTGTTTTTTCAATTCTTCTTTAGAAGGTACTAATTTTGCAACTTGTTCTTCTGATAATTTTTGAGAAAGAACTTCTTTTGTGTTATTAGCAATTGTTTCTGCTAAGTTTTCGTTAACAATTGATTTGCCGCTTACTAACATATTTTTAACGTCTTCAGCAACACCTGCTTCAGTAACAGGGTCTAAACCTTTAGCCAATCTGCCTGAGATTTTTTCTAACAATTTATCATCAATAGATTTGCCTTTGTTTTCTTCGTAAATTTTATCCAAATCTTTTTGCATAGCTGCTGCAGATTTTTCTGCACGTTTTTGAGCTTCAGCATCAAAATTCTTTAATAAATCGTCAGCTTTGTTGTTGTTAACTTTTTCTAAAGCAGGATCGATAACTTTTTCTGCTTTGTTACAAGCTAAAGCTGAGAATACTGCAGATGCAATACCTGCTGTTAACATCCATAAAGTATTATTTTTTGTAGCGATTTTAGACATGTTTGCTTTTGTTAAATCATTTCTGTCTTGAGCATTTTTATCAACACCCATTTTATCGCCGATTTTTTGTAATTGTTCATCTGAATATAAATCCCAAGGAGTATATTGAGGATCTTGGAAGAAAGGTTTTTTACGTCCAAAACTGTCAACATATTCTTGGTTTGGATCGAAACCGTGGATAGCTTTTGCAGGAGCGCCGATAGCTAACTTAGGCCATAATTTCATAGCAGCTAAGAAAGTTCCTAAACCTACAAATTCCATTATTTTTGTTTTAGGAGTAGCTTTTTGAGTAGCAATATAAGCTGCAAGACCTACACCACCTAATTTCATCCCTATATCATTTAATTTGCCCAATTGATGGTCATTTGCTTTACCTGTGAAACCATCTTTTAAAGCCTTCATATTATATTTAACATCAGAAACAATTGTTTTTGGTCCCGGAATAATCGGAGAAGAAACTAAATGTCCTTTTGCTTCTTGAGGTTTAATATATTGTTGAGTAGTAATACCGTTGGTAGCGGTAATAGCCATCTTAGTCCACCACAACCTTTCTGTTTTCGTCAAACACGTTTTTATCTTCTAATTTTGCAGATTTTCTTGCATTAACCACAGTATTAACAACGCCTACCACTGTTGAAAGAACTGCTGCACCAATCAATGCTTTACCTGCGTACTTTTGAACTTTTGTAGGATTTGCTCCGCCTGTCCATAAATCTTTAGCAGCTTTTACAAAGTTGTTACCGAAAGAACGAACCATGTTTTTAACTTTTGCGAAACCTTTACCTTTTGTTGCTGATACAAAGAAATTATCCCAAGGTTTTTGAATAGCTAAGCCAACACCTGTTGCAGCCCATAAGTAAGATGAAATACTTTTTGCTGTATTTGAACGAGCAATAATTTCTTTCAATCTTGGTTTAACTTCTTTATCAGAACTTGCTAAGTTTTCACCTAAGCCTAATTTTTTAGCAACCTTGTCATAATAAGCATTTCTGTCTTCGTTTGTTTTACCGTAAAGTAAATCATAACGAGGGAACTCTACGCTTTCAAAGACTTTGTGATATTCAACAGCTTTTGTATTTTTATCGCCTTCAAATCTAGGGAAACCTTCAACAACCTTTGCATAAGGCATTTCAGTATCAACACCGGTTAAAGCTTTAACAGGTTTGTTAACAAGAGCTTTTGAAGCTTCTTTAGCAACACCGTAGAAAGCAACACCTAATGCCATTTTCTTACCGATAGAGCCTGCTTTTGATTTTGCAAACGGAGTAAAGAATTTGTTGGCAATATTAAATACGCCCATCAAAGCTGCACTACCAAGCAAATAAGGTACAGAACCCATAGTCAAAAATTCATAGAAGTTTGAATTTCTGTCGCCTTTAAGACCTTTTGCAGGGTAAGTAGTAAAAGCTTTAACGAGCTTATCACCCTTCATTTCTAACTTTGTTTTCAAATTGTTTTCGAGCAAAGTATCTTTTGTGTATTTCAGGTTTTGAGGCTTTTGTTCTTTAGCTATTCCTGAAAAACTTTGTTCGATTTGTGGTTGAACAGAACTAATATTCATGAAATCTCCATACACACTTATATTATATTAAAAGTCGCTCAAGAGCATGATTTGCTAGTAATTGGAACATGTTTTTACATTTATTTACAATAATTTTTACATATTTATTCTCAAGAATTTTTACGGAAAAATTTTTACGAATTTGAAGATTTATGACTAGATTATTATTCAATCAAATAACGAATACTTATTTTTTGTCCCCTTTTCATATTGTTCTTGCAAATATGTATATAGTTTTTCTATTTCTGGCAAATATTTGTTTTCAAGTCTATATATAAGTTCTTCATTTATTGTTACAAAAAATTCATCTGTCATTATGTTAAAATCAAATATCATATCAGACCAGATGTTATAATCATTTACAATTCCTAATTTCGAACTTTCAATAAGTATATCTCGAGGCATAAGGCATTTTACTTCATATTCATTCAAATAATCTTTCAGTGTTTTCCAACAACCTTGAAATAAATTTTTAAATTTTCTAAAAAAATCTATTTGTTCATTTACATCAATTTGACCAAAATTTATTTTTCTTAGTAGCTGCTCATTTTCAATTTTAAAATCTTTATATACTCTTATAAACGCTGTTTCAAACCTATATTTCCAACGGACAACATTTCCCTTTTCATGCTCTTGAACAAATTTTTCAGTATACGTTTCAAAATAATCTTTTCGTTTATAAAAAACTTCACTATCATAATATGAACATTTAATAAAATGAATTCCTGACGGAATTTCTGTATTGAGGTTTATCAAATCAATATCGTATGGCTGACGCATTAAATTTAAATCCGATGTCATATTTCTAAACTCGTCGTCACTGCAAGTACACTCAACAAAAAAATCAATATCCGAATTTTTCCTTGCAGTGCCAAGTACTCTAGAACCAAATATTCTAACAACTTTTATATCCGGTTTGGATTTAAAATATTCTATTAACAGATTATATGTATAATCATTTAATCCAAATCTTTTCATTTTATAAATTTTCACCTTCAGGATATTTTTCAGTAAAATATTTTTGAACATTGAATATTTCTGGCAAATAATTTTCTTTTAAGCGGTAAAATAACTCATCCCTCACATCTACAAACATTTCATCTGTCATTATATTTATGTCGTATATCATTTCATACCAAATATTCAAATTTTTAATTATGCCTAGTTTATAACACTGTTTCAAAACATCTCTCGGAAAAAATATAACTGTTCCTAAATCTTTTAAATAATCTTTTGCCATTTTCCAGCATCCCTCGTAAACAGCTTTAAAAGCAACAAACATTTCTATTTGAAAATCTATCATGTTAGATTCTGGCAAAGATTGTTCATATATATTCAATTTTTCCATAAAAGAATCATATTTTATTTTAAATCTACTTTCATAACGTCTCTGCCAACGAGGTCTTGAATCTTCTATTTTGACTATACTATTTTTTTCAAAAAATCTCTCATTTGGAAAATAATCGTGTATATTATACAGACATTCACTACAATAATAATTTATACCAACAAATTTTTCATTAGCTCTATCATTAACATCAATCAAATCAATTCTATATGGATGTCTTAATTTGTTAATTTCATCCGTATAAACAATAAGAGTCTCTGGTTTAAATGTTCCATCAACCAACAAATCTAAATCTGAAGATTTTCTAGCTGTACCATTTACTCTAGAACCAAAAATTTTTACATTTTTTATTTCTCGTCTAGTTTTAAAGTATTCAACTAATAAATTATATGTATATTCATCAAGCCCAAAATGCATATTAAGCTTCCTCAATTTCAAATTTTTGTTTAAAATTTTTATTTAACTTTTCTATTTCTGGTAAATATTTTTCTTTTAATCTATAAAAGAATTCATCTTTTACTAGCTCAATATCTTCATAAGTCAAAATGTTAAAATCTATTATCATACACTGCCAAATTTTTACATCACTTATCCATCCTGTTTCTTTTCCGTATTTAAAAATTTCTACAGGCAAAAACAATTTAATATTTTGTTCTTTATAACAATCTTTTAGAATTTTCCATGATTCATCAAATAAATTTTTAAAAGTTCGAAACAAATTAACTAATAAATCTGTATCCTCAATTCTATTTTCCTGATTTTTATGTACAATGTCCAAAATACTATGCATATCCTCAAAAAGTCTACAAAACTTATTATATCGACTAAGAGCAGCAGATGTATTTATTTGTTTTGTATCTTCTTTCTTTTCCTTATTTCCTTTATCTTGATATTCTTCAAAAATTTCGTTGAAATAAAAATCTTGCCTTCTATAAAAATTTTTTCCTACGTTAAAGTTTAAATCTTCAAAATTTTTCAAAATACCATTTTCGGTATTAAAATTTACTAAATTTATTCTGTACGGATGACGTAAGTTATTTATTTCGGTTTTCATCTCAACAATTTCACCCTCATCACATAATCCATCAATAAATAAATTGATATTCGAACTTTTTCTTGCTATTTCGGTAGTTCTTGAACCATATATCGTAGCAGCTTTGACTTTTGGTTTAGATTTAAAATAATCTATAAGCAAGCTATAAGTTTCATTATCAATACCAAACAACTTAGAATCATAATGAATTTCACAAAATTTTATTTGAAAGTATTTTTTCAAATTTTCAATCTCAGGTAAATATGTATATTGCAAACGATATAATAATTCATCTTTAATAAATCTGATATCCTCATCTGTCATTATATTAAAATCAATTATCATATTTTCCCAAATTTTTTCATCTTGAATAATGTCTAATTTCGCAGCTTGAACAAAAATATCACGAGGTAAAAAAAGTTTAACTTCATCATTTTTAAGATACTCTTTTATAGTGCGCCAACAGCCCTCAAATACTTGTTTAAACACTCTAAAGAAGTTTAGTTGTAAATCAATATCAAAAATATTGTTTTTTATTTGACCATTTATTTGGTTTAATAAACGATATAATTCTTCAAGATTCAAAATAAAACGGCACCTAAAAATGTAAAACCACAAATCAATATTATCAAACTCATCAACAAAATTATTTACATAAGGTTCATTTAATTCATTATCAATATAATTTTTTCTTAAATAAAAACACTTACTTTGTCTTAAGCGTCTCAAAACAAGCTCTTTTTTTATATCTTCTGTTTCATTAACACTAATTATATCTATTCTATAAGGATGTCTTAGACAATTTAATTCATTATTGAAAATTTTAACCTTATCTTCACTATAAGTCCCTTCAATAAACATATCTATATCAGAACATCTTCTTGAGCTACCTAAAATTCTTGAACCAAAAATTCTGACTATTTTTATTTCGGGATTCGATTTAAAATATTCAATTAGTAGATTATAAGTATACTCATCAAGTCCAAAATACTCTGTCACTATTTTTCCGTTCTTTCTTGAAAATATTTAACCAAATCTGTAAATGCTTTTAGATATCGAGTACTTAATGTATAAAAATCAAAACCTTCTAAAGTTTGCGGATTAACATCATTTGCATCAAACATCATATCAATCCAAGATTGACCATCTTCAATAATTTCTACATAAAAAGCCTCTTTTATTATCTCTCTTGTATCAACTTGAAAAATTCCTTGATATCTCATATAGTCTTTTAAAGTTCTTACAGCACCGTTAAAAGTACTCAAAAATAAATTAAAAATTTGTCTTCCTTGGTTATAGTCAAAATTTCCTGATAATTCTTTTTCTTGCATTTCAGAAACTAAATCTATAAGTTTAAGAACTTTTTGTCTAAAATCACCATCATATCTAAATTTCCATCTGATATTTTCATCAAGTTGCATCTTATACCTCACCATTCTTATTTTAAATTATATAATAAAAAAAACGTGATTGAACACACAATCACGTTTTTTGTTATTATTAGTCAACTTACTTAATTTCAACAGTAGCGCCGGCTGCTTCAAGTTGTTTTTTAAGAGCTTCAGCTTCTTCTTTCTTAACGTTTTCTTTAACAGGTTTTGGAGCGCCGTCTACTAATTCTTTAGCTTCTTTCAAGCCTAAGCCTGTGATAGCACGAACTTCTTTCAATACAGCGATTTTGTTAGCACCTGCAGAAGCTAATACAACAGTTACTTCTGCATCTGCTGCGTCACCTGCATCTGCTGCTGCGGCTGCTGGAGCTGCTGCTGCAACTGCTACAGGAGCTGCTGCTGATACGCCGAATTTTTCTTCCATAGCTTTAACTAATTCAGCTGCTTCTAATAAAGTTAATTTTTCGATTGATTCTAAAATTGATTCTACGTTACTCATTTTAATTTCCTTTCAATATTGTTTTTTGTGTAATTACTAAATAAAATTTTCAGATTGTTAACTGAAAACTAAGCGGCTTTTTTATCTCTAACAGCTGCAACAGCACGAGTAAGTGATGCCATAACTGCGTTGATAGAGCCAACGATACCTGATGCAGGTGAATTGATACTGCCAAGCATTTTTGCGTAAATTTCTTCTTTTGAAGGAAGATTTGCCAATGCTTTTGCTTCATTTGCGGATAACAATTTACCGTCTAATGCAGCTGCAATAATTTCGCCTTTTTTAGCATCTTTAATAAATTTTGATAAAACTTTTGCAGGACTTACAGGATCTTCAAACCCGAAAGCAATAGCAACAGGTCCTTTCAAAACCTCATCAAGAACTTCGTAATCAGTTCCTTTTACTGCAATTTTTGCAAGTGTATTTTTAGTTACCATGTAATCTGAGCCATTTTTTTGCAATTCACGACGGAGATTAGTGATTTCTTCTACAGTAAATCCACGGTATTCTGTAACAATTGCAACTTGAGCTTTATCAACATTTTCTTTAATCTTAGCGATTTTTTCTTCTTTAAATGCTTTTGTTGACATGTTTTCTCCTTTTGTTATTTATCGACCTAATTTGTTTGTGATGAATTACAAGTCTTAAACAGACTTTATTCATCTGTGTATACAAAAAAATTTGCACACACGACCGCGAGCAAATTACATCAAAAATATTTTAATTTTTCGTAATTGACCTCGGTTAGCGAATTTTAAGCCATTTGGCACTAACTGTCTGCGGTTTATAAGACAATTTTATTTAAAACAAAAACTAAAATCAAGCATGACTTTAAGAAATTTTAAGGCAAAAAAGTCAAGTAATTTATTATTTATCTGTCAAAAAACAAGCTGCTTTGTGGTCTTCGTAAAGTATACGCAAATCGGGTTCTGTCGTTTTACATTTTTCGAAACAATATTGACAGCGGGTATGAAATGCACATCCGCTCGGCAATTCCATTGGAGACGGCAAATCTCCCGTCGGAACAAATTCATTTTTTTTGTCAAAACTCGGAACTGCGTTTAACAACATTCTTGTATAAGGATGCTGAGGATATTTAAAAATTTGTTCAGTATTTGCTATTTCAACGATTTTCCCCAAATACATTATTGCAACTCTATCCGCTATATGACGAATAACATTCATATCGTGCGATATAAACATAATAGTTAAATTGAAATTATTTTTCAGTTGAAGAAGTAAATTTATTATTTGAGCCTGAATACTCACATCCAACGCACTAACTGGTTCATCCGCTATTATAAATTCAGGTTTTAGAATTAAAGCTCTTGCTATTGCAATTCTTTGCCTTTGCCCGCCCGAAAATTCGTGAGGATACATATTCATCGCTGATTTATCAAGACCTACTGTTTCAAGAACCTGTGAAACAATTTCATTGATTTCATCTTTTGAAAATTCGTGCAATGCCCTGTAATCTTCCGAATAAATACATAAATCGTCGTGTATTTTTAACGGTTCTTTCAGAATATCACCTATCTTCATCTTTGGATTTAAACTTGAATAAGGATTTTGGAAAATCATCTGCATGGCTTGACGATATATTTTTAGTTTTCTTCCTCTTAACCCTAAAACGTCAACTCCATGGAATAAAATTTCACCGTTTTTAACAGGAGTTAAACAAGTAATAGCATTTGCCAGCGTTGATTTACCGCAGCCTGATTCGCCAGCAACGGCAATTATTTCCCCCTTGTTTACTTCTAAGGACAAATCATTTACGGCTTTTATGATTTTTTCTTTTCCAAAAACCGAATCCTTTATGCCATATTCTACATTCAAATTTTTTATTTCTAAAACAGACATCTCAAACAATATTATATATAATACAAAAATACCTGCAATATCTATTTGGCGGATTAAACTTCGCGCCGCCCTTCCAAAGCTTTTGCAAGAGTAATTTCATCCGCATATTCCAAATCTGTTCCAACAGGGAGTCCGAAAGCAATTCTTGAAATTTTTATACCAAAAGGCTTTATCAATTTTGTAAGATACAAACTTGTTGCCTCACCTTCAACAGAAGGACTTAATGCCAAAATCAATTCTTTCACTTTATCATCAGTCAGGCGTGCCAACAGTTCCTTTATCCTTATGTCTTCCGCGCCGATACCGTCAATAGGAGAAATCAATCCCTGTAAAACATGATAAAGTCCTTTATATTCGTTTGTTTTTTCAATTGCAATTAAATCTTTTGTTTCTGCAACAACACAAATTGTCGACTTATCTCTTGATTCGGAAGAACAAATTTCACAAG
>CAJOPF010000145.1 GCA_905236205.1 Candidatus Gastranaerophilales bacterium | reverse complement strand
ATCTAAGATAAGAACGGCAATAAAACACCTAATTTTAACACAAGAATTGACACAAACTTCGCACAAGCAATATTCAATAATAACGGTTAATAACTATAATGATTATCAAAAAGATAACATAAACATTAGCACACCTTTGACACACCAATCGCACACCTTTGACACACCGTTGACATCTACTAATAATGAAAAGAATGATAATAATGAAAAGAATGTTTATTTATGTAATGGAAAAACAAAAATAGATCCTTATGTAAATCCTATAAAAAAATTTTTTGCTCATGAATATGAAAAAATATTTCATAGCAGAGCAAAACTTTTTAAATAGAGAACTTTTGGTGTACTTTGTGTACTTTTGGTGTACTTTAAGTACCTGTACACATGTTAAATCTCAAACTAAAAACTTGCCCGACTATTGCCCGACTTGATATAAAAATTTGATAAACTTGTTTAAAATTGTTTAAACTTGTAAATTAGCGTTATAATTAAATTTTAAGCAAGTTTAAAGCAGTTAGTAAAAGACTTTAAATACGTTATTGATAAGCCTTAAAATCCGATTGGGCGAATAACTCAGTGCCAGTTCAAGTCTGGCCTGGAGCAATTATAAGACAAGGCTTTCAGTCTTGTCTCTCTTTTTTTTGTATAATGTTTTTATGATAGCTTATTTCGACAATAAAATTTTGTTAAACATAAATATAGACCATATTTCAATATAATTTTAATAACCCACATAAATAATATAAGGAGTTTTTATGTTAAATTTTATTAAAAATAAAATAATTCTTTTTAACTACAAAAATAAAATTAATAATTTGTTGAATAGGGGTAATATCAAACAAGTTCAAAAAAAAATATTTGACCAAATTAATAGGTCAAATATAAATGTCGATTTAATTAATTGGCTTATCACAAAAGCTTATCATTTGGAATTACATGAATTCAATATGGAAATTTACAAAAAATATAATTATCTAAAAATTATAAAAAATAGCAAATATAAATTTGTTGTAATTGCGGCAATTGTACTCAATAATTTTGAATTAGCTAAAAATATTATTGATCTTGATATACATGAAAATCACATTGATGAATATATATATTACGAGCTATATAAAGAAATTTGTGATACAAACATAGGAACAAAAAGTAATATTAAGTTAATCCTTGATTTTTGGACATATATATTACCAGATGATGCTTATGCCTTTTTACTAAAATTTAGTCAAAATATAGAAAAAGAAAATAATATTAGAAAAGCAAAAAATTTATCCAATAGATATATAACTAGAATTGAAAAGAAATTTGATTTTACAATGTCACCATTTACTTTTCATTCTAAAAGAAAAACCTTTGCTTATAAAACTCATAGTATTGTTAAAATAATTGAACAGTTTAACCTTAAAATGAAATACAAATATTTATACAACATTTTAAAAGGTGATGACAATGTATACAATGGACATACTGCTAAAAGTGAAATGTTCTACAAGTTGGCAAATAAAATAAATCCCGATAGCTGCATTCCAATTTTACGCATAGCTGATTTTAACAGAAAAGTTCTGTGCAATACTAATGCTCTTACATACGCCATTGATTTATATGAAGAAGCATTAAGTATGGCCTATAGTAAAGATGATACAGATTTAATTGATATTATATCTGAACAAATTGAGCAAACAAGAAAAGAACTATCTATGAATACTATTATTAAGCTTGCCACTAATAACAACAACGATGATTAGGAATTAATAAAATTCACAAAATACATTGAAAAATTACTAGCATTTTTTTGTTAAAGATTTAACTTTTTGTTCTTCTTGCTTTTGGAATTTATCAATAACTTTATCTGTCAACTGTTCAACTTTATCTTCTACCGTATCTGCTATAAATTGATAAGCAACACCTGATATTAAAGCATTTACTGTTTCTTTTGCTTTTTGATTTTTACACAATGTATTTGAAATCGTTGAAGATACCTTATCTAAAACTTTTGAACCTGTCTTTGTTCCCATAAAACCTTCCGCAAGCAAATCCGCCGCAAAACCTGCTACATACGGAACGTATTTTTTCACCCAATTACCTTCTTTATGGAGTCTGCAATCAGTTATACCCATAAAAAATCTTATCGGATTTGTATTTTTTTGACCGATTTCATAAAATTTTTCGTGTCCGTTTTTACCAAAAGTATCATAACCCTTTTTTATAACTCTGCCAACTGCGGTATTTGTTTTGCCCAAAGCCGTCAATACGCTGTTAGCCCCTAAAATTACCTCAGGGATTTTTGTCCTGTTACCTTTTACGAGGGCATTCGTATCGAATATTAAAGAGTACGCGGTTGAAAACGAATTACACATAAATTTCCTTACAAGAAAATTAAGAATGGTAAAACAAAAAATTGCCCAAATATTAAAATTATTTTTAAAAAATTTACAAAAAATAATACAAAAAAAACACCCTAAGGTGTTTTTTTTAGCTCTTGTATTTATCTCGCCAATTTGACAATTCAAAATGCCAAACTTCATAAGGTTTGTTGACAAAATCACCGCCCCAAGTTACATTATCACTGCGGCTTTGAACTTCTCTTGCAAACGCTGTCCATTCTTCTCTTGAAAGTGCTTTCCCGCCTGCTTTATAAACACCGCAATCAAAAGCTGCACCGTAATTGTGAGGAGATTGTCCGCCAGGAGCAACCATATCACCTTTTCTTGCTCTTGCGGCATTTGATGAAGCAACTGATCTAAAGCCGTCAGACATCATGAAGGTATAACCTTTTTCAGCCGCAACTTCATTAAATATTGCTATTTTATCCTGTAATTCAGGTTGAATATCTTTGTAATTTGTATAACCTAACGTTAAAACTTCCGTTCCGTTGTCTAAAGTTTTAACAGAGGCTTCAACTCTGTATTTTTCAGGAATATTGTCTAAATTCAAAACTGTAAAACTATTTTCTCTTGCAGCCTTAGCATCTTTTGCCGCAATAATCTTATCCGTAATTTCAGTGACAGCTTTTCTTGCTTCTGCCAATTCTGCTTTAGCAGTTTGCAATTCACTTGCCTTTACTGTTTTAACATTTTCAGCAGCTTCGTTATAAGCATCTATTGCAGCTTTTGTCTCTTCAGAACATTTCTTTTCGTATTTCTGAATTATATCTTCTTTCTTTTCTTCAAGTTTTTCTTGTTTCTTTTCAAGTTTATCTTTTTCTTGTTTTAATTTTTCCAAATCTCTCTTTAACGCAAATAATCTCTTTTCAGCATCTTTAATTTCTATTTGTTTTGAATTTATTTGTTTTGTTATGCTTGATTTCTTTTCTTTAATTTTTGCGTCTTTATCTGCATCTTCCTCATTACCTGTCGGTTGAGGTAATTTTGACAATGAATCTTTCAAACCTGATAATGAATTATTTAATGTTTCCAAAGAATGTTCTTGGTCAGATACAGCATCTTCAGCTTTTGAAATGTTTAAATCGTTTTCATCTATTAAAGCTTGATTTTCTGCAATTTCTTCTTCTACTTTTTCTAATTTTTTAGGTTTTATTTTGTCATTTTTCAAAGCT
>CAJOPF010000144.1 GCA_905236205.1 Candidatus Gastranaerophilales bacterium | reverse complement strand
GCCTTTTCATTTCTTGCCATACTGAGGGGTAACAATATTTATCCTCTCCGCTATTTACCCCTTTACCCCTTTACCCACCATTGTATCTACAGACTATAGACTTAACAATTTGGTTTAAAAACAGATAAAAAAAAGAACGAATACTCGTTCTTTCAATCCCTAAAATCTCCTCCAAAAACTATTTAAAAATACTTTTTTTAGTTTTTTGGCTGATTTTAATTTTCTCCTCTTTTGATTTGTGACTCTCCCCAAGTCGTGCAGCCATCACTCCTTTCGTCTGTATGATTATAATATTCCTTCCATTTTTTTCAGACAAGTAAAAAAATTCCCTAAAAAATTTACAATTGACCATGCCGCCCATGCCTATTAGACAAAATTTGCATTTACAAAAATTTACTAAAGTTTTGTTTCTTTTCCTGTTGACAAAAAGGTTTTGTGATGACAAATTCCTGTTGATAAGGTTTCTAACCCATGCTACACTTGACTCATGAAAAAAATCGCTCTATTAAGTCATGGCTGCGCAAAAAATCTTGTTGACTCAGAACTGATTTTGGGCATGCTTTCACAAAACGGTTATAAAATTACTCTTGATGAAAACGAGACTGACATTGTAATAGTTAATACGTGTTCATTTATCTGTGATGCGGAAAAAGAATCCATACGCACAATTCTTACATTGATTGAGAAAGGCAAAAAAGTAATTGTAACCGGTTGTCTTGCACAAAAACATCCTGAAGAATTGAAAAAAGAAATACCGGAATTGCTTGCAGTTGTCGGAACAACCGATTTTACAAAGATAGTTGATATTATAAAATCAGCAGAAAAAGGCTATGTATCTTGCGTAAGCGAAAAACCGGACTATATTTACCCCGAAAATGTAAAAAGACAGCAAATAACAATGGGCGCAAGCTCTTATATAAAAATAGCCGACGGATGTAACTACAGATGCGGTTATTGTATAATTCCGTATTTGCGCGGAGATTATCATTCCAGAAAAATGGAAGATATTCTTAAAGAAGCAAAAGAAATGGTAAAAAACGGAGTTACCGAAATTATACTAATTGCGCAGGATACAACAGGCTATGGGATAGATATATATAAAAAACCAATGCTTTCAGAGCTTTTAAGAGAATTGAACAAAATTAAAGGTCTTGGCTGGATAAGAGTAATGTATGCATATCCGACACAAATGACTGATGAGCTTTTAAAAACAATAGCAGATTGTGAAAAAGTTGTTAAATATGTCGATATTCCGCTCCAGCATTCACACCCTGAAATGTTGAAATTAATGAATCGACCGGCTTTTGATTACAGTAAATTAATTAATAAAATAAGAAAAATTATTCCAAATGTGTCTATTAGAACGGCTTTTATTGTTGGGTATCCCGGTGAAACAGAAGAACATTTTGAACATCTTTGCAGATTTGTAGAGGACATGAAGTTCGACAGAATGGGTGTATTTTGTTATTCAAGAGAAAAAGGAACCCCTTCTTATTCAATGAAACCGCAGGTGCCTAAACGTGTTGCAAACGCCAGATACAAAAAATTAATGGAAATTCAGCAAAAAATATCAGAAAAAAGAAATAAAAAATTTGTCGGAAAAACTTTGCCCTGTATTATTGAATGTTGTTCAGATGACGGAGAAATAATAGCAAGAACTCAATATGATGCGCTGGAAATCGATGGTGTGGTAAATATTCAAACGGATAAAGTTCTTGTTCCGGGTGATATTGAAAATATTAAGATAATCGGTTCAACGACATATGACTTAATTGGCAGCCTTTAATAACAGACAAACAAAAAGAGGATGGTTTTCCACCCTCTTTTTATTTCTGAAAAATGTTTTTAAACAAGTTCAGCAATCTTTGATGCGTTTTTCTCTGCAATTTCAACCAAACTTCTTGAAACAGCAACCATAGATATTTCTGAATCAAGTTTATTTACACAAGAACCGCAGCCGATTGCGCTTGCGCCAGATGCAAATGCTAAAGATGCTGTTGTAGGATTAATTCCGGTTGCAGTCATTATCGGTAAATCAATGTTTCTTGCAAGTTCAATTGTGTTAGAAAGAGTTAATTCCGCTCTTTCAACCAAGCCTCTTACACCGTTTGAAGGTTCTGACGAAAAATGACCTTCTGTTTGGATTAAGTTAACACCCAAAGCCTCTAATTCTCTAGCAAGGCTGATTTGTTCAGATATTTCCAATTCTCCGGGGATTGTTACACAGAAGAAAGGTTTTGTATCCAAAGTAAGTTCAATAGTTCTCTTTACAAGGTTAAGAACTTGATTTGATGTAAATGCGCAACCTTTTTTGTATAATGCATCAAAATTACCTAATTCAATTGCATCTGCACCTAAATCAACTGCATGAGCCAATTCTTCAGGAACAATTGAAGATACAAACAATGGCAAAGAAGTTATTTCTCTAACCATTGAAATAATATCAGGATCAGCGCAAATATCAACAGCGCTTGCACCTGCTGCTTCAGCAGCTTTTACAACTTTTTTTACTTTTTCGGAATCAAAATTATCTATACCTGCAATAATTTTTACGGCTCTTTTTTCATCCAAAGCTCTTTTAAAACTTTCAATTCTTGACATAATTTTCTCCTTTTTTGTTAATCCAGTTTAATTTCCCGTCCATTATACATGAAAATAGAGTTCATGACAATATTAAAACTCCCCCTGTTACCTAATGGATATTTTTGTTATATTTTTCAAAAATAAATTTATGAAAAAAATATTGTTTTTAGTTATCAGTTGTTTTTTAACTCCTGTATACGCATTTGATATGGATGAACATGCGATTACTGCATTATATAAAAAGATAAATCCTGCAATTGTTTCAATAGATTCGCAGCTAAGAAACGGAGTGTCTTGCGGAACAGGCTGTATAATAGACAAATCCGGAATAATACTTACGAGCGCGCATGTAATAGATGTCGGCAAAAATATTATTGTAACAACATCAAACGGCCAAGACTACGAGGCAAAAGTAATCAAGCGTTTTGGTGAGGGAGAAGACATTGTTCTTTTAAAAATAAATGCGGCAGGAAAACTAAAAACAGTTAAATTCGGTAATTCAGAAAAAATAAAGGTTGGGCAAAAGGTTCTTGCTATAGGGAATCCGTTTGGATTTAACGGAACATTAACCCAAGGAATTATTTCAAGAATAGATTATGCAAAAAACAGAATCCAAACAGATGCGGCAATTAATCCCGGTTCGTCAGGCGGGCCGCTGCTTAACAGAAGAGGAAAAATTATCGGAATTAATCAAGCAATATTTAATCCGGATAATAATATTTCAAATATTGGTATTGGTTTTGCCATACCTATAAATTCCGTAAAGGAATTTTTAAAACAAAATAAAAATGGCAAAAATTCTGTATAATTTAAAACGCAAAAAAATTTTTGTTTGTGTTTTAGGATAGTTGGATAAAAAGGAGACCCTGCCATGATAAGCAGAATAGATATGAGTGAAACACCTGCGTTTAAAGCTGGATATTTAAATATACTTGCTACTGCGGATAACCATGGGAAAATAACAGCATTACCAAAAGTTATGCAATGTATAAAAAATAATGCTTCGGAAATATTTCCAAAATCCGGTAATAAGTCGACATTGAACCTGTTTGCAATTGTTGGAGATTGGTTTATAAATCCGTCTAAAAAAGGTTTTATTACAAATCCTGAAATTACTAACGGCGAACTTCAAAAATGGGCGTTAATCAAAGCAATAGATTATATTCGTGAGACCATACGACGTAATACAGAGAATGTTGCAGGAGGTTTAAAGTTAAACTTTTCCACAGTTTACGCAATGGGTAATCATTGCCTGGATGCCGGAACAGATTTTATCTTGAATGTAATGAAGACCTGTCCGATGAAATCTCTGATAACAAATGTTAATATGGAAAAATCTGATAAAATTGCAGAAGCTGCTTCTAATTCTGAAAATATATTGAAATCAGTTGAATTCACAATACCGGATGATAAAAAGCCGGATTTACAGCATAAAGTTTTGGTTTTGGGTGTAACAATACCAAGCATGGATTACTACAATCCCGGACTTTGTAACGGTTTGGAATTTTATGACAATTCAAATCAAAAAGACACAGCTCTTACGGAAGAAAAATTGCAAGGAACTATTAATTCCGTAAAAGAACAGGTTGAAAAATTCAAGAAAAATAATCCGAAAGGAGCGGTAATTTTACTTTCGCACATGGGAGAATCTTTGGCGGAAATAATTATAAAGAATGTTCCTGAAATAAACCATGTTCTAAACGGTCATGACCACAAGACAACCCAAAAAAGAGTCGGAAATACAATCATAAGTTCATTGGGAAAAGATAATGAAATTTTTAAGTCGTTGATTTGCAAATTTGATGATGAAGGAAACTTTCTCACAACAATCATTAATCAATTTGATATTGGACGGACTATGCTTGACGGAATTGACGAGCTGCCATTTCAAAAATCATTAAATAAAAAGCTTGAAAATGACAGAACTCCCCTGATAAAAATGAGCGGAGTCGAGGAATTGTATTTTGGAGACGAAATAAGATTTCAAAACAGTTATTTGATGAACTTCTTAACAACCACAGTAAAAAAGGGGTTAGTTGAAAGAATGGGCGGAGAGGATTTTGTTGTCGGGCTTCAGTCATCTTCTATAAGAGGCGGGATAAAAAACGGTTCGGATAATTTGGCAATAATGAAAATATTTGACGGAGTAAGTATAGATTTATCAGGATTAGAAGCCGGATGTGTAAAAGGAAAGGATTTGGCAGGGCTTATTGTTGAAAATATTTCAGATAATCTTTTAAATCCTACCCGAAATACATTGATTCACTGGTCAGATATTCAAGTAGATAAATCTTTAATTAAAGCTATAAAAAACGGAATGTCAGATGCTCAGTATCAAGAAGCGGTAAGGATAAGAAATCCGATTACCGATGAATTAGAGCTGATTGATTTAACAAAAGAATACAAAATGGTTATAGGAAGCAAGTATTTGAATAAAGATTCTATCGTTTATCCGCCAAAAATTCGGGGTAATTTTACGAAATTAAACACTACTTATGAGCAGGTTTTTCGTAAATATTTGGAAGAAAACGACTTTGTAATTAATATAACACACGATATAAAAGAATCTCGTGTGTTATAGCAATTAACTAAAATTCCTTGCCGTGAAAATCGGTTCCTCCGGTTTGAATTAAGTCCGGATATTTATCTGCAATTTTTTTTACTGTTTCTGCAGAATGGAATTTTAATATTCCTCTGAACCTTGGATATGGATAATAGACCTCAACGCCGTCTAAACCTATTTTCATAAGATTTTTTATAAGCCTTTCAAGACTGAAAGCCCAACAGCATGCCGGATGTGCAAGAACTGCAATTCCGCCTGCTTCATGTATGGCTTCTATAAGTTTCTTTAAATTACGGAAAGATAGTAATCTGGGAATGACCTTTGTTGTGCCGAATTTGCTTTTTGCCAAGAATTTTTTAAGAGAATCATTGTTAACATCTATTCCATAAGCAAGCAAATGTATAAAAACATATCTAGCCCAGCAATCAAATTCAACACCTGTCAATAATATGTTATCACTGATTTTATTGTGGGCTTCAATAGTATTATGGTCTGTGATTGCAATCAGTTCATAGCCTTTTTCTTTCGCGCTTTTAACAATCTGTTCCGGATTTCCTTCTCCGTCAGAATAAAAAGTATGAATGTGCAAATCTATTTTTTTGTTCGCATAGTCATCTTTCGTATATTTTCTGAGTTTTTCTGCAAAATTATCCATATTTATTATAAAATTATTTTATGACAAAAAAGAATAAAACACCGTTTGGAATTTTTACTGAGGCAATCGGATTATATTTTTCAAATTTCGGTAAATTTACTAAATATATGACATTTCCTGTTTTGGGACAAATTTTAGGGTTAATTTTGACTTTAATTTGTACCCTTGTTTATTCAAAGCATTTACCAAACCTGATAGAGCAATACAAAATATTCAATAACTTTAATACCCTTGTATTAATGTCAGTAGTTGTGGCGATTCCCGGGTTGATAATATTTATAAAAGCTTTTTGGGAATATCTTGTAGCTTATGGTGCAATAAACTCAATGTTAGACAATATGCTTAAGTCAGGAAAGGTTTATGATTTTTCTGCTCATACAGAATTAATCAAGAGAAGAACAGCCTCTTTTGTGTCTTTATGGTTGATAATAGGTATTTTTTCTGTTTTTGCATCTTTTCCTTTGTTATGGGTGCCGGCAGGTGTTGTTGCCATATATTTGGTATTGGTGTTTCAGGTGTTTACATACGAACCGGAACTTTCTCCTGCCGGATGTATAAAAGAGAGTTTTAACCTTATAAAAGGGCATTTTTTACCGACTTTTATGCTTGTTGCTATGGCGGGACTTTTATGCTGGGTTTTTATTCCGCAGATATTTGATTATATTTTCAATATCCTTGGGGTAAACAAATTTATATCAACAGGCATAATTCCTGTTATGGAAGTTTTGCCGTTTGATGAGATAAATTCATTTTTATCTGAATACAAACTTCCGATGATTAAAGAAGATGCAGCGGCAATGTTTGTTTCAACAACAATTGTCACACAGATTTTAATACAATATACATTACCTTTGCGTTCAATTATGTGCGGGCTTTGGTATAAAGAATTGAAAGGTTCTTCTCAAAATGCCGAGAAAAAGAAAACCGCTAAAAAACGTCCGAGTGAAAAACTTATGGAAGAATCTCATAAAAAATTAACAAAAAGACTTGATAAAAATATTCTTAAACGTGCTTCAGAAAAAAACGACGATGAATAAAATCACAAAATAAAAAAGGGATCGATTTTCATCTTTCCCTTGTATTGTTCGTGAGTAGAAGTTTTATAAATAGGAGAAAAATTTATCTTTATTTTGTATCAGCTAAGAAATCCATAACTAATTCACCAACTTCACTACCAAATTCGTCCTCTACAATGCCTCTGGTGAGTACGTATTCTTCCATTGATTTTTGAACTCTTGCAATTACATCCTCAGAAAGATTTACTTGCAAAGCCGGTTGTTGCGGAACAAATGCATTTACGCTTTTGTCCAAAATATTCATTACTTCATCAGGGTTCAATGGTGTTACTTCTGGAGCACTTGCTTGTACAACTTCTTCAGTTTTTTCTTCACCTTTTCTTGGTAAGAACCCAAATCCGCCTACACCGCCGAAATCTCCGTTAAAAATACCTCTGATACCGTTTGTCATGTCAATTGCTCCTTTTTCATTTTTCCTTTGTGCCATGTATTACGGCAGATTTTTGTAAAACTTTAGGTTTTTAGACTAAATTTTTACAATTCTTTACAAACAAATTTTAATTGTAAATAAAGTATTTTTTGAATTTTTATAGTAACAAAAATTCAAGAATTACAGCGCTTTTCCGTATCGATTAAAAACAAAAACATCATGCATCTTGAAATTTCATGTTTAGTAAATAGAATAATATTGGTCGAAGTATAATATTCAAGTTTGGAATCTTGAAAGAAAGAAGGTTAATATGAAGAACGAAATTCATCCGGAGTATAAAAAAACCGTTATTAAATGTGTTTGCGGTAATGAAATAGAAACCGGTTCCGTTGCAGATGATATTACAGTTGAAATTTGTTCAAACTGTCATCCGTTTTTCACAGGTCAACAGAAGATATTAGACTCTGAAGGACGTGTTGAAAGATTTAACAAACGTTACGGTACTAAAAAGTAAGTTTAATAATAAACAGAACTATAAAAAATCCAATGCTAATTCAGCGTTGGATTTTTTGTGTTAATATTTACACAAACTAACATTAAGGTTAAAATAGACCTATGAAGATAATTATATTTGGTGCAAATAAAGTCGGAGCAATGATTGCTTCGCAATTTTATACAGATAACGATATTACAGTTATTGATAATGAAAAAAATAAAGCAGATGCGTTTTCAAAGCTCGATATAAGTTTTATTGACGGTAACGGTTCTGATATTGAAATTTTAAAGCAAGCAGGAGTTAAGGGTGCAGATGTATTTATTGCATGTACAAATTCAGATGAATTGAATATTGTTTCATGCCTTACAGCAAAAAAGCTCGGGAATGGCTGTACAATGTGTTTTGTACGTAATGAGGAATACAAGGCCTCTCTTGGAATTGCAAAAGATGCGGATTACAACAACGAATTTTATATAGATATCGTTATATGGCCGGAAGATTTGCTTACACAAGAAATTTTTAGAATTATAACCGTAGCAAAAGCTCTTGATGTAGAAAATTTTGCCGGAGGACGCGCAAGGCTTTTGGAATACAGAATTGAAGAAGATTCGATTTTGGTAAATCAGAAAATAAGAAACTGCTCTTTCCCGAAAGATACTTTGATAGTCGGAATAACAAGGGAAGAAAACCTGTTTATTCCTAACGGTGAAACAGTTTTACAGAAAGATGACAAAGTTATATTTATGGGACTAGCTCACTCACTTGATATTCTTGCAGGGAATTTTTTCCACAAAAAAGACTTTGTAAAAAATGTAGCAATAATCGGCGGAGGTAATGTAGGACTGAAACTTGCAAAAAGTTTAGAAGGACTTAAATTTAAAACCAAAATAATAGAACGAGATGAGGAACGATGTAATATACTTTCAGAACAACTCTCAAATACGCTGGTAATTAATGGGGACGGAACAGACTTAGAGCTTTTAAATGAAGAAGATATTTTAGATTCGGATGTTGTAGTGAGTGTTACAAATAACGACGAAAAAAATCTTTTATGCTCGCTTTTAGCTAAACAATTGGGTGTTAAGCGGGTAATTTCAAGAGTATCAAAACAGACAAATGCGGGATTATTTGAGAAAGTCGGTATAGATGTTGCAATATCCACACAAACAGCTGCATTAAATGAAATCAAAAGTACTTTATATGGTAAAAATATCGGTATTCTTGCAACTGTTGAACAAGGAAAAGGCGAAGTCTTGACAATATTGCTTTCTGATAAATTTAAAAATACAAAAATTATGGATTTGAAACTTCCTGCTAAAGGTATTGTAGGGATTGTCCAAAGGCGTAACAGAATAATTATCCCTAATGGTGTTACTCAAATTATGGGCGGTGATAATCTTATAATATTTACATTGAGCGAAAATGCACCTGTTATCAGGGAATATTTTAAGGCGGATTAATGAGACTAACTTATTTAGCATATACTTTTTCTCTTGCAATGATGTATTTCAGCATCGTACTTTTAATTCCGATTATAGTTGCGTTGATTTATCATGAAACCCATGCAATTTTACCGTTTGTTGTTGCGGGGATGTCGGCATTATTGCTTTCTTTTGCGCTGAAAAAATGTGTAAAAGGAGTTGGCGAAATAAAGTCT
>CAJOPF010000143.1 GCA_905236205.1 Candidatus Gastranaerophilales bacterium | reverse complement strand
GATTTTGAAACACCTGCATGTTCCGCTCCCATGACAAGTACAAAATTCATATCTGTATAATTAACATCATAATAATTATCTTTCGCATTTGCTTCTGCTGCAATTACCCACCAGTTGTTTTCTTGCATTTGTTGTAATGCGCTAATCGGACTATTGACTTTTATAATCGATATATGATTAACAGCGCCTGCAGATGTTTTTTCAACGGTTGAATTAACTTGAACACTTCTTCTTGACGGTATTATAACGGCATCTACGCCTGCACAGACACAAGTTCTTATTATTGCGCCCAAATTATGTGCATCTTCAACTCCGTCAAGCATTACAACAGATGAATTTTGATGTTCTTTTGATAAAAATTCATTCAACTCCATGTATTTTATGGGCGAAATATGTGCTATTACACCTTGGTGATTATATTCCGAATATTGAGTAAATTTTTCTTTGGGTAAAAACTGAAAAATAATACCCTGTTTTTGACACAATTCTTTAATCTTTGAAATTTTACCGTCAGTATGAACACTGTTTAAAATAACAACTTTATTTATTTCGCGTTCTTTATTTTCAAGCGCTTCGAGAACAGAGTTTTTGCCAAAAATAATATCTTCCATTATTTGCAAACCTCTAACATTCTGTTTATACAATTCAAAGCTTTCTTAGAAATATTTTCATCAACAAAAATTTCGTTTGTTTCATTTTTCAAAACGTTATAAATATCTTCAAGGGTATTTTGTTTCATGTTAGGGCAAACAATATTTTCTTTTATTAAAACAAATTCTTTATCTGCACAATTACGTTTTAACCTGTCAACAACACCTTTTTCAGTTGCGATTACAAAAGATTTTTTATCACTTTCCATAGCCCGCTTCATAATTTGTGATGTACTTCCAACAAAATCTGCCAATGCACAAACTTCTTTATGACATTCGGGATGAGCCAAAATTTCAGCTTGAGGATATTTTTTTCTTGCTTCAATAATATCTTCAGGCTTTATTCTCATGTGTGTAGGGCAAAATCCTGGGTATGTCGTAACTTTGACATTTTTAAGCTGAGTTTCAACCCATTTACCCAAATATGTATCTGGGCAGAATAAAACTTCGGGAACATTTAGACTTTCTACAATTTTTACCGCATTTGAACTTGTGCAGCAAATATCACATTCTGATTTTACTTCCGCAGTTGAATTTACATAGCAGACAACGGGAATTTGTTTATTTTGTGATTTAAATTCTCTTAATTGGTTTAAATTTATCATATCTGCCATTAAACAACCTGAATTCATATTAGGCAAAAATACTCTTTTGTTTGGTGAAATTATTTTTGCTGTTTGTGCCATGAAATAAACACCTGCAAAAACAATAATTTCAGCATTTGTTTTTGCTGCCATTTGACTTAAATATAAAGAATCTCCAACGAAATCCGCAACTTCGTCAATTTCGATATTTTGGTAACAATGTCCCAAAATAACAGCGTTTTTTTCTTTTTTTAAGTTTATTATTTCGTCTTTTAACAACATTTTACATGCCCTGACTTATATTTATTTGACGTAAATACATGTTTAAATTATAATGTTCCTAAGATATTATATAATAAAAATAACAAAAATCAGAATATATGTTAAATCAATTATTATCTCAGCTGGGTGCAAATACCAAAGTAACTGTAGGCGTTTCCGTATCGCCATCAGTTGGGCTGGAAATGATTGAGGTAAATCCAAAAACAAAGATTATTGAAAAATATGCTTGCAGACCTTTGGATTACGATTATACAAAAAGAGAAATAGCTGATTATAACAGATTTATTGATGTTTTAAAAGATCTTTTTAATGATTTAAAAATTAACCCTAAATGTAATATTGTATTGACTTTACCATCTGTTCATTACGGTTTGATTTCTTTACCCGTAAACTTGAGTGATGACGGTGTTACAAGTTCAATTATTTCGGAAGTTGAACAGTCATCATATATTTTCAAACGCCAAGACCCTGTTGTAAGCTGGATGGACGCATATCCTTCAGGAGAAAAAGAAAACAGAGAAATTTTATATGGCGCAATTCAACAATCAGCTTTAGATGAAATCAATGCGGCATGCACCGAGGTCGGATGTACCCTTGTCGCTATTGAAACATCTCATAACTCTTTACTTAGAACATTAAGCTATAATCAACTTGCAGAAGAGCAAATGGCTCCAAACACAATGTGGATTATGATGGTTATCAATCCAAACAGTTATTCTATGATTACTTTGAACGGAAAAAGTGTTGTGGAATACAGAGAAGAACCATTGGCATTACGTTCTTTTGTTGGTGATGAAATATATGAAGCAATTATATCATCTGCACAATTAACTTTGCAAACAGTTCCGTCAAACTATTTATATATAGTTTCGGAAACAGACATGGTTTCTGCGGAAGTTTTGTCAATGAAAATTCCGTATGACGGAAGTATCAAATTTTTGGAAATAAACAAATATGTTCAAAATCCTTTGATGCAAGCTTCATACAATATTTTACCGAATGATTTATTAAAAACGACTCCTGAAGTTATCGGTTCCGGTATTTATAATCTGTCAGATTTCCCTTGTAAATTTAATTTGTTGGGACAAGGTGTAGACACATCCGCGTTAATGGTTGATACGGTTCCTAAAATTCAAATAGGTAATACCGAAATCGAGTTAACTTCTACTTTTGTAAAGAAAATGGCAATTATTGCCGCTGCAATTGTTATAGTTCCAGCTTTGTTAATTCTTTGGTTATTGAATTATTTAAGCAGCGGTCAACAAGCCAAATTAGATTCGTTAAACAGCCAGATTGAATCTAATAAAACAGAACTTCAAAACTACGAAGATATTGACAGAAAAGACGAATTTGACGTTAAGCTTGAAACTAACACAGTACAAGCATATAACCGTACAAAATTGATATATTATTCAGCTTTGGGTGCTAACATTCCGTCAGACACATGGTTGATATATTTAAGAATATTTTCCGATAAAAAGGTCGATATTATCGGTCGTTCACAAACAGCAGAATCGGTATATTCGTTCTACAAAGGTCTGAAGATGTCTGTTATTAACTCGGATTTACGTCTTAACAGATTGGAAATGTCCGCAGATTCCGTAGGTAACTTGGTTATAGAAGACTTGAACAGTATAAAACCAAAATTCTACGAATTTGAAATAACAAACTTAGATGACGAAGAACTCAAAAAACTTGAAGAAGAATTAAATCCTACGGGAGAACGTGACGAAGAAGGAAATCTTGTATCAAAAGATGAAGGTCCAAAACGTAGGAGAGGTTTCTTGTTTAGTGATTTCTTGCAAATACAAAAAGACGAAGATTCCAATGCAGGTCCTAACCAACCGAAAGAAAACGGTGGTGAGGGAGAAGGCGGAGATAAAAAGCCGCCAAAAGGCTTGCCAAAAAATCTTGAATCAATAGAAAAATTCTAATAAAGGTGTGATAATACAATGAATGAGTTGAAAAAATACAAAGAAGTTGGAATGTATTTGGCTTTGATTATCGTAGTTGCCGTTGCATTGTTCAAACAAATTCAACCGAAATTTGCTTCGACAATTAACCTTTTTGGGCAAGTTAAATCTCAAACTGAAATTGCACAATCAATTGAAGGTCAATTATCAACAGCTAAACAAAAAGCTGAAAGAAAGAAAAAATTGAGAATGTTGGATGATATGACAAAGAAAATCTATCAGCCAAACGGTGCTGCAACGGACTCCGAATCAACATTTGCTGTTTTATTGGACGACATTTTAGAAATAACCAGAAAAAACCATATCAAAACACACTCTATTCAATCAACTCTTGATCCTGAAGAGGATGTATTTATTAAAGGTGATAAGGCTCATTATTCCGCTAATAAGCTGGATATGAAAATTATTACGGATTATTCGGATTTAAAAGGATTTTTGGAAGATATATACAAATATCCTTATTTGATAAACGTTAATAATATAGAAATTTATCCTTATTCAAAAAATAAAAGAATTTTATTGGTTAATTTGACCATAACTTTGTATGCTTCTAAATCTCCTGAAGAAACCGAAGCTGCAGAAAATGCTGAAAAACAAGGACAAGAAGGTCAAAATAACGAACAACAACCGCCTCAATAGTATTTTTAGTTTTCAAAATACTTGTAATTTATAGAGAACATTTTTTCTTTATTTTTGGCGCAGGTTGCACAGAACGAAGTTTCCAAGCAGACTTTTTTGCTGTAATCGGTAAAATCGCTGCCCATTCTTCCTCGATAGTCATTTGCCAAAAAAGGACAAACATATACTCCTTTTTCCGTCAGAACTCTGCCTGTTTGACAATCCAAATTTTTATATTCTTCCGTAATGTTTTCTTCTTTTGAAGATTTATCATAATATTCATTGATTTGAAAATTGCAGTCTTCAACAGGCACGCCGATATTATCAAAAATTTGTTTAAAATTTAATATTAACGTTTTTTTATCTTCTTTATAGTAGTTTGTAATATTAAAAATCGGATTAAAACTGTATTTTGAAAGAGTTTTTGAAGCATGTATAATTTGTCTGTATGTACCTCTGCCTCTTATATCATCATTTTTCATTTCATCATAATGGTCAATCGGTATCATAAAAATAATTTCTTTATCGGATTCGTCTTCAACCTTTTTTAAAAATCTTACTTTTTTTTCATTTAAAAAAGAACCGTTTGTGCAAATACAAACATTTGTATATTTCAAACATTGTCTTAAAATTGCATTAAAATCAGGATGCATCATCGGTTCTGCACCCGTAAGATAAATGCAATAAAGATTTTCTTGTTTTGTATCTTCGAGAGCCTGCTTAACTTTGTCTATACTTATGTAATCTTTAGGCGCTCTTGATAGCGGAAAATCAATGTAACAATGTTTGCAGTGCTGATTACAGTTTTTAGCCGTCATTTCAATAAATAAATTGTTTAATTCTTTAAGTTCGCATTTTGGAACTTGATATAATTTTTCTGTCTTCATTATTCACCTTCTTTTTTACAATTATTGTAAAAGTTAAAAACGTGATTAAAATTAGACAGTTGTATAAATATACGGATAATTTTTGGTGAGTTGTGAGTTGTGAATAGTGAGTTGTGAATAGTGAGTTGTGAGTAGTGAGTTGTGAGTAGTTGTGGTATTTGTTGAAATAGATGTCATAATAAATACGGTATGACGTATTTGTCATACCGCAATAAATTTATGTATCAATTAGTTGATATCTTAGTATGTACCTTCTATTTTTTCCATTATTTCATCCGGAATATCAAAGTTTGAATATACGTTTTGAACGTCGTCGTGTTCTTCAATTTTATCCATTAAACGCATAATTTGTGTGGCAGTTTTTTCATCCGTAATTTCGATTGTATTTTCAGGGATTCTTGTAAATTCTGCGGTTGTGTGTTCAAATCCTGCTTTTTCAAGACCTTCTGAAACTGCCTGTAAATCTGAAATTGAAGTTAAAATTTTATATTCGTCTTCTTCTTCAAGAAAATCTTCTGCGCCCAAATTTATTGCTTCTTCAACCAATTTGTCATAATCAACATCTGACGGGAAGGTTATCATGCCGTATTGTTTAAACATCCAGCCCACACAGCCTGTTTCACCAAGATTTCCGTTAAATTTTGTAAAATAACTTCTTATATCGCCGGCAGTACGATTTCTGTTATCTGTCATAGCTTCGATTACAATAGCAACACCGCCTGCGCCGTATCCTTCGTATGTTAATTCTTCATAATTTTCTGCAGCACCGTTACCGCAGCCTTTGTCGATAGCACGTTTAATATTATCATTTGGTAAACCTGCAGCTTTTGCTTTTTCAACAGCGGTTCTTAATCTGAAATTAGCTTTCAAATCACCACCGCCAAGCCTTGATGCAACAATGATTTCTCTTGAAAATTTTTGAAATACTACCGCTCTTTGTGAATCTACTTTAGCTTTTTTATGTTTGGTTGTTGCCCATTTGGAATGTCCGCTCATATATATTAACCCCTTAATTTGTCTACAATATGAATTATACCAAAAATAATACATTTTATAAAATGTAAACAAATGTAAACAAAATTTTTACATGGTGTTAGAAAAAATTTTTTCTGTGGAACATGAGAAGTGTACATACAACGAAAACATTTTATGTGTATGTTGTCACTTTGAATGTTATGCAAGGAGCATAACATACATCACAAAGGATTGTGGTGTATCAATCACGAAAGGAGATCGCTTATGGCAATTACAGTAAACACTAACGTACCTTCACTT
>CAJOPF010000142.1 GCA_905236205.1 Candidatus Gastranaerophilales bacterium | reverse complement strand
GTTGATAATATGATTACAAATAATCCGTATTACGATATTTTTTTAAAAAAGGGTGACAAGGTAATTTTGCATGCTGAATTTGAAAATGACGGAAATACGGTTGATTACTTTATTGCAGATATTTATCGTGTAAATTTTGTTTATATTTTAATAGCAATATTTGGCGGATTATTGATTTATGTCGGTAAAAAGAAGGGATTTTTAAGTTTATTTTCAATATTTGCGACCGTTATATTGATTTTATTTGTATTGGTTCCGCTTGTGAGAAACGGATTTAATCCTATTTTTTCCGCACTTGGAATTTCTGTTATATCAACGGTTATAACAATGTATTTGGTTGGCGGTTTAAACAAAAAAAGTACTTCTGCAATATTGGGCACAATAGGAAGTCTTTTAACGGCAACGATATTTTCTTTATTAACAATAAAATTTTCCCGATTGACAGGTTTTTGCTGTGAAGAAACAATGTTTTTATATCAAGCGGATTCCACATTGAATTTTAAGGGTATTTTAACGGCATCAATAATGCTTGCAACTTTAGGTGCGGTTATGGATACAGGCATGTCCGTTGCAAGCAGTATCAATGAATTTTATATGATAAATCCTAAATTAACGCCAAAAGAATTATTTAATTCAGGTATGAATGTAGGTAAAGACATTATAGGTACAATGGCGAATACTCTTATTTTGGTTTATTTAGGCGGTTCTTTGCCGTTGGTATTATTATCACAAAATATTGATTTGCAAAAATTCTTTAACTTAAATCAGGTAGTTACGGAAATAACTTCGGCTTTGATAGGAAGTATATCACTTGTTGTTTGTGTTCCTATAACTGCTTTTATAGCGGCAAAAATAGTTACTTTAAGCAGAACTGATGAGGATATTTCTATTGAAGAATAGAGTTTTTTGGGTTTGTATAATACTTTGGGTTTTAATAACTCTTGCAAGACTGATAAATCATCAACCTTGGTTTGATGAAGCTTGGGCATGGATTTTGGTTAAAAATTTTCATTTTGGTTCAATTTTGAGTTCTTTAAAATACGAAGGACATTTTTTTGTTTGGTATTTGTTACTGCTTCCTTTTGCAAAGTTAAATCTTTGGTATCCGTATTCTATGCTTATAATGAATTGGCTGTGTTGTTTTGGTGCGATATGCCTGATGTGGCTGTATGCTCCATTTAATAATTGGTTAAAAGGTTTTATTACTTTTTCGTTTCCGTTTTTGGCGTATTATTCGATTATTGCAAGATGTTATTCTGTCGGTATTTTATTATTGTTTGTTCTTTGTTGTTTGTATAAGGATAAAATAAAACATCCGATTATCTATTCGGTAATAATCTTTTTATGTGCAAATACGAGTTTAATGGCATTGTTTGGTTCACTTGCTTTTGGAATACTTTTAATTTTTGATTTATTTAAAAACAAACAATTTAAAGATTTGAAAATATGTTTTGGTATTGCATTTTTGTCCGTAGTTGCTTTTATTCTTCAAACAGTTAATGTTGAAACCGCAAACATTATGCCGAGTATGATTAACGGTATCAGCTTTAAGGCATTGATAAATCCTTTCTTTTTACCGCAAATAATCAATATTATCTTATTGATTATCTTTATTGCATGTTTCTTGTATGGTTTTTATAAAGATAAAAAAGTATTATTTTTCATAACCCTAAATTATGTTTTGTTATTGGTATTTTTTAAATTTGTATATGCAGGAAGTTTTTGGCATCATTACTTCTTTTATATTTATTTAATTTGTGCAAGCTGGCTGGCGTTGTCATCGGAAAATATTGAAAACAAGTCAAAACAAATAATTACAATATTGCTTTGCATAATATCGTTTATATTTATTTTTGATTTGCACTATGAGGCAAGAATTTTTAATTCTCAATCATATACGGTGGCACAATATTTAAAAACAAAACAAAACTCCCGTCTGATATTATTTAATCCGATATATATACCGATAGTTCCATATTTAAACAAAGAAAATATTGATATTTTTAATCAATATGAAACAGAAGAATATAAAGAAAAACCGCTTGATTTTTCTTTACTTGAAAATATAATAACCGAAAATAAAACTAATTACGGATGTTTTTACAAAGAATTGGTTCAAAGTTTGTATAAAAAGAATGGAAAAACAATAAAATTTATACTTGATAAAAATATTGCCGATAAGTATTATATATACAGAATAGAAATTATCAGGTATTGATGTTATAATAATAGCGAAAATACTTTAAAGAGGATTATAAAAATGATTGAAATGCGTGTAATGGGTATTGCTCTTGATACAAGAACAGGTTCTCCGATTGTAGTTCTTCATGATAAAGATAACAGAAAAGCACTTCCTATTTGGATTGGTTCTGCCGAAGCAAGTGCGATTATAAGAAAAATTGAAAATTTACAAGTTGCAAGACCTATGACACACGATTTAATTATAGGTATTATTAAAAGAACAGGTTACGAACTTGAAAAAGTAGAAATTGACGATGTTGAAAAAGATACTTATTTTGCGTCACTTGTACTTACAAAAGAAGGTGAAGAACCAATGGAAATAGATTGCCGTCCGTCTGATGCAATTGCGGTTGCAATAAGAGTTGATGCACCTATTTTTGTTTCTGCGGCAGTTCTTGCAACAGGCGCAGTATCAACCGACCCTTCAAAAGATGAAGAAGAAGCTCAAGAGTTTAAAAGTTTTGTGCAAAATCTGAAACCGTCTGATTTTGAAAAATTACTTAAAGGTCACGAAGAATCAGATCAGTAGATTTAAGTTGCTACTCACAACTCACTATTCACGATTCACAAATTTCAGAGCCCTTATTTTTTCGGTTCTATCCAAATAAAAGTAACCTGTTTATTTTGTTTAAACGGGTTTGTTGAATACTCTTTTTTATTATTTTCTTTTTTTATTTTAAATAATTTTTTTGTAAATTCTAAAAATTCCATAATAAAATTATTACTCATTTTTTTGTTAAATTACCCCTAAAAAGTGCTAATAATGGGGTATTTATGCTAAAATTAAAATATGAAAGAACTCGAAATTATAAATTTAATTCAAAATACACTAAATTCTGAATTTATCGGAGATGATTGCGCATATTTAAAGGATTTGGATATTGTTGTAACACAGGATAGTCTTGTGGAAGATATTCATTTTTCAAGAAAGTTTTCAACTCCTTATCAAATCGGATATAAATCCATAGCGGTTAATTTAAGTGATATTTACGCATCGGGAGCTCAAGCAAAATACCTTACCGTTTCTTTGTCTTTGCCAAAAAATATTGAAGAGAATTTTGTAAAAGAATTTTATGAAGGTGCCAAAAGTGCTTTAAACGGAGCTGAAATAGTCGGAGGAGATATTACGGGAGCCGACAAAATTTATGTATCCGTTACTGCAATAGGTTCTGCAAAAAACAGAAAAATATCATCAAGAAAAAATGCAAAAAAAGGTTATAAAATTATAACAAACGGAAATCATGGCTCAAGTGCAGCAGGACTTTATATTTTGCAAAACAGTATAAGCGGGCATGAAATGTTTGTAAAAGAACATTTAACGCCGTTTGTTTCATCTGAATTATCGGAAGTAATTGCAAAAACAGCAAAAAACGATTATGCAATGATGGATTCTTCTGACGGACTAATGGATTCTTTGTATAAAATTGCTCAAAACAGTGATGTTACTGCAAAAATATTTTTTGATAAAATACCTTATGATAAAAATTTGGAAAATTTTGATTATAAAAATATGATTTTGTTTGGCGGTGAAGATTACAAACTTGTTTGCGCAATTTCTGAAGAAGATTTGGCAAACATAAATCCGAATTTGTATTACGAAATAGGTGAAATTATCGAAAAAAACGGTGATAATATTGTTGAAATACAATACAAAAAAGAGTTAGAATTTTTTGATAAACAAAAAATTGAAAAAAATCTTTTTAAGCATTTTAATTGACAAACAACATCAAAACTGTTACTATTTCTAAAAAGAGGTTATTTCATGAGAAAAGTATTCAAACTATTCACAACTCACTACTCAAAAATCATTAAATCACTTGCATTTACTCTTGCAGAAGTTGTTCTTGTAATGGGTATTATCGGTGTAGTTGGTGTTTTGGCTGTATCTAATGCTAAAAAAGATACAGATACCACAGAAAAAGTTGCACAATTAAGAAAAACCTATGATATTTTAAATACAGCATTTGCGCAAGCCGTAACAGAAAACGGGGATATAAATACCTGGGGACCTAATAGTCCATCTGCTACAATGGAAACTATTTATCCGTATTTAAAATTGTTAAAAAACTGTGGTACTGGAACTGGTTGTTGGAAAAGTGGAGAACAAGTTGGTATTGGTGGTAGCGAAACTTCTTCTGATATAGATTCTAGTAATCAATATAGTAAAGCTATCTTATCAAATGGTGCTTCTATAGCTGGTGGTTGGTTTATAGATCATGGTGATGATGAATCAGTAGATATATTATTTGATATTTTAGTTGATGTAAATGGTAAAAAAGGTTTAAACATGTTTGGTAATGATATTTTTGGATTTGGTTTAAAAAAGGATGGTGAATTGGTACCTTTTTATACTCCAAATATTAAATCTGGTGAAGGATATCCTACTTGTCAGAGAATAGGTATATATTGTACAGCTTGGGTAATAAGATTTGGTAATATGGATTATCTAAAATCTTGTGGAAGTTCTCTGTCATGGTCTGGCGACCATAGCTGCAGATAGTTTGTATTTTATTGAAAAAACTTTTTGAGCAGTGAATAGTGAGTCGTGAGTAGTGAGTAGTGAATTGTGAATTTTGTCATGCCACACGAACAACGTGAGTTGTGGTAAATTGTTAATGGTGAGTAGTGAGTAGAGTAACGTTGCGGTATCGGTTAATAAAAATGCAGTAAATAAGGTGTTAATCTAATCTGTATTGAAGTGCTTGTGTTACGTGTTTTGACATAATTTGTTCCGAATTATCCAAATCAGCAACAGTTCGTGAAAGTTTTAATATTCTGTCGTATCTTCTTCCTGAAAGATTATATTTTTTTATTGCCAATTTAAGAATTTCTTTTGTACTATCATCTGTCTGACAATATTTTTTTACCAATTTTGAGGTTAATTGAGAATTAGTTAAAATACCCTCGTTTTTATATCTCTCTTTTTGAATTTTTCTTGCGTTTATAACTCTATTTCTTATTTGAAAAGATGTTTCCGATATTTCGTTTGTGTTCATTAGTTCTTCCGTTGTTAAGCGGGGAACATCAATTTGAATATCAATTCTGTCCAGTAACGGGCCTGAAAGCTTTGAACGATAACGATTTATCTGAAATTCCGTACAAGTACATTGTTTTTCTTTATCACCTAAAAATCCGCAAGGGCAAGGATTCATCGCCGCTAACAACATAAAATCGGCAGGATATTTTACAGATTGTTTTGCTCTTGAAATAACAATTTCACCGTCTTCAAGAGGTTGGCGCAAAACTTCAAGAACATTTCTTGGAAATTCAACAATTTCATCCAAAAACAACACTCCTCTGTGTGCAAGAGTAATTTCACCGGGTTTGGGATTATTACCGCCGCCTGTAATACCGTTTGCAGAAGCCGTATGATGCACTGCCCTAAAAGGTCTTTCTGTCATAAGCGGATTATCTGATGCCAAAAGTCCTGATATACTGTATATCTTTGTTAACTCAAGAGCTTCTGAAAGTTCCAGCGGCGGAAGAATTGAGGCAAAACATTTTGCCATTAACGTTTTACCCGAACCAGGGGTACCTGTCATGAGTAAATTATGACCGCCTGCGGCTGCAATTTCTAACGCCCTTTTAGCTTTTTGCTGACCTTTTACGTCTTTAAAATCGTACAAATAATCTTTGTCAATTCCGCTTGCCAAATATTCTTCAACACTTGTTTTTGTTGCTTTTAAAGGTGTTTCAATAAAATGATTTACTACATCTGCCAATGTTTTTGCACCAAAAACCGTTATATCTTCACATAAAGACGCTTCTTTGGCATTAACTTCAGGTACAAAAACCGTTTTAATACCGCAATTTTTTAATCCCAATACATGAGACAAAATTCCGTTTATTTTCCTTAAGCTTCCGTCAAGTGAAAGCTCTCCCAGAAAAGCACATTCTCTTGTTTTATCTTCTTCTATTACTCCGTCTTCAATTAAAATTCCGATTGAAATTGGTAAATCGTAGTTAGTGCCCTCTTTTC
Source organism: Candidatus Gastranaerophilales bacterium (assembly GCA_905236205.1). Taxonomy (GTDB): domain Bacteria; phylum Cyanobacteriota; class Vampirovibrionia; order Gastranaerophilales; family Gastranaerophilaceae; genus UBA6984. The sequence continues at coordinate 856 of CAJOPF010000142.1, read as the reverse complement.
GTATATCAGCAGGTGCAAGGTTTATTACAACCTTCTTTTGAGGAAAAGAAAAAGAAGAATTTTTTATTGCCGAGCGAACTCTTTCTTTTGCTTCATTTACAGCAGTATCAGGTAAACCGACTATTGAAATTGAAGGTAAAGAGTTTACCAAATCAACTTCCACATCCGTTTTGTATGAATTTAGTCCGATAATTGTTGATGTCGTTACTTTACAAACCATAAATAAATTTTACAACAAAAAACGAGGTTTTTAAAACCTCGTTTTTTAGATTTTCTATTTGCGTTCTCGGATTATTGCTTCACTCGGGCAAGCGTTCATTTTGCTGTCGCTATCATTCACTTTGCCATCATTACTTCGGGTTGGGTTCGCTAACGCTCACCACCCTACGCAAAATCCGTTACTTGATATTAGCGAATGTCCAAGCATCAAATGTAGGACGTGTTAAGTTGATATCAGATTTATCTTTTCCTGCGCCTTCAGTATCGTGTGCGATTGAACGATATAATCTGTTATAATATTCAATTACCATACGGTCAGAATTGAAGTATGCTTCAGCTGTTCTGATTGCCTGACGCATCAATCTGCCCCATTCTTCTTTATTATGGTAGTATGTCGGAATAATTTCTTTTTCGATTACGTCCATAATATATTCGTGGTCTTTCCAATGACGTTCTTCCCAAGGAATTTCATCATCCAACCCCGGATACTCAACTGTATAACCGTTAATCCCCGCAAATGTTCCTTCTACTGTCCAGCCATCATATATGGATAAGTGTAATGCTCCATTCATATTGGCAGACATTCCGGAAGTACCCGATGCTTCAAAAGGTCTTAGAGGTGTATTTAACCATATGT
>CAJOPF010000141.1 GCA_905236205.1 Candidatus Gastranaerophilales bacterium | reverse complement strand
GGTGTGATGAAATTGGTAGACGTGCCAGACTCAAAATCTGGTGTGGTTCACCCCACGTGCCGGTTCGACTCCGGCCACCGGCAAATAAAAAAATAAGTCCGTTTGAGGACTTATTTTTTTATGCAAATAGACGAAACCTTACATGCGTGATAGAAATTTCAACATTTTTGTTATTGATGTTCAGCTCTCACTTTGTTCATGCCTCTGCTCGGGCTAAAAAAAAAGTTTGCCAACTTATTGGCAAACATTAAATAAACACGAGGATATTAAGAGAGAGAGTATAAAACCTTTATCTACGGTACTTTGCACAAGTTTGCAACGTATCCGTTTTTATTTTTTTATTTATTTCTTACTCCTATATAAAGTATTTTTTTTAACAAAAATTGCCTTTTCAATGTTCATAAATATTTCAGCCCCAAAAACATAAAATAATTTATATAAGGCATGCTTTTTTGCATGACAATTAACTTAGTTTGTCTTATGATATTTATGGAAAAGGGGTATTTATTATGGCAAAGAATAGAATTGGAATTGATATAGGCGGTACTAACATAAAAGTAGCGCTTGTTAGTAAAAATGGCGAAATTATTTATTCAAACTCAATACCGACACGTTCGAAAATGGGATACGAATACACAGTAAGCAATATAAAACAAGCAATTGTAACGCTTATGGAAGAAACAAAAACAAATAAAACAAGTATTGAAGGAATTGGATTTGGTTTTCCCGGACAAGTTGACTATAAAACAGGTATTGTAAAAAATCTTCCTAACATTCCCGGCTGGATAAATGTTCCAATTGCAGAAATCATTGAAAAAGAATTTGGCATAACAACAAAAATTGATAACGATGTACGCTGTGCAGCTCTTGGAGAATTAAATTACGGCGCAGGCAAAGGCTGTGAAAACCTTATTTGTATCACAGTCGGCACAGGTATTGGTTCGGGAATAATCCTAAACGGAAAACTTGTAAGAGGCGCAAGCAACGCAGCAGGCGAAATCGGTCATATAAAATTATTTGCAAACGGTGATAAATTATGCGGATGTGGCGATTACGGCTGTTTGGAAGCATACGTTTCAGGTCCGTCTGTTGTTGAAATGGCAAAAGATTATTTAAAAGGCGGCAAATCAACAAAATACAGAGAAATGGCAAACGGTGCGGAAATTACACCGTTTATCGTTGCACAAGCTGCACAACAAGGTGATGTCGTGGCTAAAAGAATATTTACAATTATGGGCGAATATTTAGGAATGGGACTTGCAAGTGTTGTAAACCTTTTAAATCCCGAAAGAATTATCATCGGCGGCGGAGTAGCAAATTGCGGAGATTTACTGATAAATCCGATTAAAGAAACTCTGCTAAAAAGAGCCATGCCTGTTTCGGCTCAAGCGGTTGAAATTGTGCCTGCTCAATTGGGTAATACGGCAGGTGTAATAGGTTCAAGTTTACTTGTAGAATCATAAAATATGGCAATATATTTCTTTTATGGAGATGAAGATTACAACATAGAACAAGCTGTTGAAAATTTAAAGAAGGGGCTTGATAAAAATTTTGCGTCAATGAATTATCGAATTCTTGATAATCCGAATTATTCCGATTTGATTAACGCTATAAGAACTCAAGGTACAATGTTCGGAAAATTACTTACGGTAATTAGTTGTAAGAATTATTTCGGTAAAATGTCAGGAAACAAAGATGATTCAGAAAAAGAAGAAACAAAAAATTTCTTTGAAGATAATCAATTGAAAGAAATTGAATATTGTCTTGAAAATATTTCTGATAATGTCGATATTGTTTTTAAGGTTGTTTTGCCAAGAAATGAAAACAAAAAAATTGATTCAAGAAAGAAATTGTTTAAAATTTTGTCTAAATATAACACTCAAGAATTCCCTACATTTAAAATGAATTACATCGGCAAACAAAATTTATCCGACTGGATAAAAAAACAAGCAAAATCAAAGGGAATAAATATTGGACAAGATGTCATTGATATTTTAATTGAACAAATTGGCAACAATTTACGTGAACTTGACATGGAATTAGAAAAACTTAAGCTTATAGCTTATCCAGAAAAAACTGTAACCGTTAAAATGGTTCACGAAATTTGTATTTCAAATGAAGATTTATTTAATTTTACCGAACTTTTAATGTCGGAAGATTACGATAAAGCGCTATTTGAATATAAAAAATTACTTGATAAAAAACACCCGTTAGAAATTCTTTCTGCAACTCAAACCATTTTACGAAAAAGGATTTTACTTAAACTAAACGCAGGCAAACCGATTAGTGAAATAATGGCAATAACAGGAATGTCAGACAAACAGATAAATGCGATTTTAAAATTTTCCAAAAAGCAATCACTAAAAAAATTGGTAAACCTTAAAAAAAATTTAACTGATGCAGAATACAAAATAAAATCAGGACAAAGTATCAACCCTGAAAACGAGGTGCAAAATGCCTTTATCAGATAAATACCCTTTCCTTGTTAAATACTTTGAAAACGGAATTAAAAATCCTAACAAGTCTATTGCGCACAGTATTCTCTTTTACGGTAACGATTTGGATGCACAATATGAGCTGGCATTATACATATCAAGACTTCTGAACTGTCAAAAAGAACAACTTGAAAATTGTAACTGCATAAACTGCAACTGGATACGCAACAATGAGCATCCTGCCATTTTAACTGTTTCACGACTGGATAACAAGCCTGACGATGATAATTCAAAAACAGTTATTTCAATCAAACAAGCTCATCAAATAAAACAATCACTTTTAAATTCTTCGGATTTTCACAGAGTTTTTATCTTCTGCGACCGAGACAATGACAAAAATATCGCAGGACTAAACAAACTTAATTTTCAGGAAGAAACTGCAAACGCTCTTTTAAAAACAATAGAAGAACCTCCGAAAAATACAACTTTCTTCTTTTTAACAAGAGATAAAAACGACTTAATTTCAACAATAATATCCCGTTCACAATGTTTTTACGTACCGTCGTTTAATCAGGAAAATGTAGACTGGACTCCGATAAAAGATATATTTGAAAATTATTTTGAATTTGAGCGAAAAACAGTTTTTGAAGTAGCCGCAAAATTGAATAATTACTCAAAAGACAGTATTAAAACTCTTGAACAAATACAAAGTTATATAATATCTCTAATGAAAGCTAATTTCAGCAATAAACAGTTTTTAACAAGGTTAATGCACGATGCGGAATCAGTAGAAACAGCTAAAAAACAAATCGTTGCAAAAGTAAATCCGCTAAATGCGTTTGAAAATTTATGCATTGACATTATCAAGTAATTCGTTATAAATTTTTATTGTTTTAAGGCAAATTTTTAATTTTCTGTCAACCAAACTTTTTATTGTATATTCATAACATTCCAATAAAGCTTTATTTAAACCGTTTTCCTGTTCCAAAACTTCTAAAATGTGACTGCGCCATTTTACATCTCTTGTATTTGGTTCAATTTTATCTGCAAGAAAAATAATTTTTTCAAAATCCGTCATATTTTCTCTGCCGATTGTATGACAATATATAGAATCAAGAACATCTTTATCTTCAACATCAAATATTTCTTTTGCCAGATACGCACCCGCAGGAGAATGGTAAGTTTTCGGATTTAATAATTCTTCCATATCACAGTGCATTTTATCTGTCAAAATTTCATATAAAACTTCGTTTTCATAACATTTTGCGCAATCATGCAACAAACCTGCCAAATAAGCTTTTTTTTCATCTAAACCATATTTTTGAGCCAATTCTTTGGCACAATCGGCAACCCCCAAAGAATGAAAATATCTTTCTTCATCAAGATTATCTTTAAGCCAAATTTTTATTTCATCATTTGTTTTCATCTTTATAAAGTCCGTTTTCGGCAATATATTCTTGCACATTTTTAGGTATTAGTGTTCCGATAGGCTTACCGTTTCTGATTCTACTTCTTAATACAGTCGAAGACAAATTGATATAAGGCATTTCGGCAAAAATAAAATTGTATCCTGCGCTTCTGAATTTTTCATATCTTTCCGGTTTGAAATTTTCTTCTCTTGGGAACACAATAAAACTTACCAAATTTTTTAATCCGTTTGCATTATACCAAGAGTCAATATTCCAAAAAGCATCAGTTCCTATGATGAAACTTATTTTACCCTCAATTTTTGGATAAATTTTATAAAGCTGCTCTATCGTGTTATATGTATAAGAAAATTTGTCACTTCTAAACTCAATATTACTTATACTAAAGCCTGAGTAATTGTTAATTGCCAGTTTTACCATATTATATCTGTGATTAGCCAGTTCATCATCTATTTCTTTTTGAGGTGGCTTATACGCAGGTATAAAAAGTATATTATCAAATTCAAAATGAGTTTTAACATAATTTGCTATGGCTAAATGCACATTATGTATTGGATTAAAGGTTCCGCAATATACGCATAATTTCATTTTCAATACCTCTTGATATTTCAAATATACCACATTTTAATTACAAAAAAACGGTCGAATGTATTATATCACATCCGACCGCTTTTGTCTTTGAATAAATTATGCTGAAACTTTTTCAGCTTCAATATTTTCTTGTTTTTGTATTGGCTGTTGAGCTTGCATAGCTGCAAGTTGAGCCATTTCTTTTTCTTCTTTTTTAGCTTTAATTTTAGCTTTTATCTTATTTACAATATTTATAACTGCTGTTGCAATAACCGCTGCTCCTAAAAGAGATGCGGAAGCATTTGATTTTTTATTTATACTCTTATATTCAGGTGCCTCTGAAGTTTTAACCTCAGCTTCAGCTTTTGTTTCAGGAACCGCTGCTGTTTCAGGAGCTTTTTCAGTCTTTACTTCGTCAACAGTTTCTTGAACAGGTATGTATTCTTTTTCTTTCAATACAGCCGTATACTTATCTAATGTAGAAACAAGCGGACTTAATTTACTTGTTAATTCATTTCTTAAAGCGTCAGCTCTGTGAGGATTTTTTGCAACTTCCATTTCAGCCTTTGCTTTAACAGCTTGAGACAAGATTTCAGGCATATTCAAGGCATAACTGTCTTTATCTTGTAAAGCTCTGTAATAAT
>CAJOPF010000140.1 GCA_905236205.1 Candidatus Gastranaerophilales bacterium | reverse complement strand
TAAGGCATTAAGGTAATAAGGCAATAAGAAGAGTTGTTGTAAAAAATTTTTTATTGCCCTATTGCCTTATTGCCCTATTGCCTTTTAAAAATGTATCACAGTTAAAAGTAAAGGAAATAAAATCATGGCTAAAAAAATTGTATTCCAAGAAGAAGCAAGAAAATCATTATTAAAAGGTATTGATGCAGTAGCAGATGCTGTTAAAGTAACCTTAGGACCAAAAGGCCGTAATGTAATTTTAGAAAAAAAATACGGCGCTCCACAAATCGTTAACGATGGCGTAACAATTGCAAAAGAAATCGAATTAAAAGACGGTTTGGAAAATGCAGGTGCACAATTATTAAAAGAAGTTTCATCAAAAACAAATGATGTAGCCGGTGACGGTACTACAACAGCATCCGTATTGGCTCAAGCAATTGTAAGAGAAGGCTTAAGAAATTTAACGGCAGGTGCAAACCCAATGTCAATCAAACGCGGTATTGATAAAGCCGTTGAATATTCAGTACAAAAAATTAAAGAAATGTCAAAAGAAGTTGCAACAAAAGAAGAAATTGCTCAAGTTGCATCAATTTCAGCAGGCAACAACAGCGAAATCGGCGAATTGATTGCAGAAGCTATGGAAAAAGTTGGTAACGAAGGTGTTATCACAGTTGAAGAAAGCAAATCTTTCGGTACAAATTTAAAAGTTGTAGAAGGTATGCAATTTGATAAAGGTTACATTTCACCATACTTTGTAACGGACGCTGAAAGAATGGAGGCTGTTTTGGAAGATGCTTACGTTTTATGCGTAAACAAAAAAATCAATTTAATCCAAGACCTTGTTCCAATCTTAGAACAAGTTGCAAGAGAAGGTAAATCATTATTGTTAATTGCAGAAGATGTTGAAGGTGAAGCTTTGGCAACATTAGTAGTTAACACAATGAGAAAAGTAATCAGAGCTGTTGCAGTTAAAGCTCCAGGATTTGGTGACAGAAGAAAAGCTATGTTAGAAGATATTGCTATCTTAACAGGCGGCCAAATGTTCACTGAAGAATTAGGAACAAAATTGGAAAACTTGACTCTTGATATGATGGGTACAGCAAAACGTGTTACTGTTTCTAAAGATGAAACAACAATTGTTGTTGGCGATTCAACAAAAAGAGCTGTTCAAGAAAGAGTTGCATTGATTAAAAAACAAATTGAACAATCTGATTCAGATTACGATAAAGAAAAATTACAAGAACGTATCGCAAAATTATCAGGCGGTGTTGCAGTAATCGAAGTTGGTGCAGCAACAGAAGTTGAATTGAAAGAAAGAAAATTAAGAATTGAAGATGCTTTAAATGCAACAAGAGCTGCTAACGAAGAAGGTATCGTTCCAGGTGGCGGTGTTGCGTTATTAAGAGTACAACAATACTTAGAAGAAAGATTAACAAAAGAAGAATTTGCGATGGATGATGAAAAAATCGGATACAAAATCCTAACTGCAGCATTAGATATTCCTCTAAGACTAATCGCAAGCAACGCAGGCGCATCAGCAGATGTTGTAATTGAAACAGTTAAATCAGAATCAGGTTCATACGGTTATGATGCATTATTAAATACATACACTGATATGTTAAAATCAGGTATTGTTGATCCTGCTAAAGTTACTCGTTCAGCATTGGAAAATGCAGCATCAATCGCAGCAATGTTATTAACAACAGAAGCTGCAGTTGTTGAAATTCCTGAAGAAAAAGCTCAAGCTATGCCTGATATGTCACAAATGTCAGGTATGGGCGGAATGATGTAATAAAATTCAACCATAAAACTTAAAAAGTCGGGTTTTACAAAACCCGACTTTTTATTTACTATGCATGACAAGCATACAAAGACTAATTATAATCAATCATGAATTAAAACGTACGAACCTGGGGCAACCATTTCAGCCATTCTTACTATTTGGTCGTTGTGCATACGCATACATCCATGAGAAGCATACTTGCCTATACTTGATTCATTACTGTTTCCATGTATAAATTCTCCGTTTGAGCCTTTTGATTTACCTGTTTCGGCATCAACCGTATTCAAAATCAAAATTTTAGGACCGTAAGGTTTTGGATTTTTTTGTCTTTTTGTACCGTTTGCACTTGAATACGGATATGTTTCAATATGAGAAACAATTCTCAAACCTTTATGTGTAGGAGTTTTAGCGGCACCGCTTGCAACTGAATGAACTTCTTCTGCCTGACCGTTTTCATCATATAAATACAACTTGTTTTCAGATAAAGAAACAACTATTCTTGCTTGTTTTTCTTCGCCTGCAACGGTAATTTTATTGCTTGGAGCTTTTGCTAACAATTCAGGATTTTTTATATCCTCTGTTTTTGAAGTACTTTCCGTTTTTTTAGTTGATTGAACATCTTCTGTTTCTGTCGTTTTTTCCACACTGTATGCGTAAGTCGGTGATGTTTCCGTATTCATATTAAAAATACTTCCTGATTGTTCACTTTCCTGAGCCTGAGCAGGTTGATACGTTGTAAAATTTTGATTAAATTTAATTTTTGAAACATCTGATGTCATATAAACTCCTTCTTTTTATTTTTAATATTTTTAATTATACAAAAAAATAATATTTTTTGTTATAATTTTCTAAAGAAACGAGGAAAAATGAAAAATATTTTAATAATAAATTTTGGCGGAATTGGAGACGAAATTTTATTTTTGCCGACTTTAATTTCATTAAAAAAAGCATACCCCGAAGTTAAAATTACACTTTGTCTGGAGCCAAGGAGCAAAGGTATAAAGGATTTAACAGATACAATTGATGATTTGATACTTATTGACCCGAAAGGCAAAAACAAATTTTTTGAATTGGGAAAATTGCTAATAAAAGCTCGTTTTGGAAAATTTGATACGGTTATTTCATCGGGTGGAAATAAACTTATCAGCTTGCTTTTATTTATGACGGGCATAAAAAACCGCTACGGATTTAACACAGGAAAATTAAGTGAAAAATTACTTACAAAAGCGGTCGTTTTAAATAAAAATCAATATGCCGCAAAAATGTATCATGAACTTATTACTCCGTTGACGGATATAAAAACGGATATTCCTGAAATAAATCTTGAACATGAAGAAAAAATCGCAAATTCAGTACTAATTCACCCTGGAGTGAGCAAATTAAGCGTTCAAAAAAATATGATTAAAACGATAACTCCTGAAATATGGGCAGAAGTCATAAAGTTATTACTTGAAAACAGTAAATATGTTACTTTAACGGGCGGTCCTGATGATAAAGAAGTTATTGAAAAAATATCAGAATTGATTGAACCTCTAAATAATCCTAATTTTGAAAATTACTACGGTAAAACAAAAAATTTACTTGATTTGGCAAAACTAATAACAAAATACGAAAAATTTATCTGTTCGGATTCTGCGCCGCTGCATATTGCTGTGGGCGTAAAAACAAGAACTTATGCTATTTTTGGCTCAACTGACGATAAAAAACTTATTCCGCAGGCAGATTTTGTAACAGCACTGAAAACAAACGATGATTGTCCTATAAAACCTTGCCTGTGGGAACACAGACAGACAACCTGTGAAAAATTATCATGCCTCAATTTTAATGCTCAAGATATTGTAAATGAGATTTTGAAGTAAACCTTAATATTTCTTAATAAGCAGATTATAAGCTATGACCATGTTTTGGCTGTGATAATCAAAAAAAGTAAAAAAATTAGAAAATCGCGTATTTTTATGCTATGCTTTTGAATGCGGATATATTTATATATTTGCAAGGAGTACACAAAAAAGAAGGAATTAAGGATTATGTCATTACCATCAGTAGCATACTTATCAATGGAAATAGCATTAGACCAATCTTTAAGCACATATTCTGGAGGTTTGGGTTTCTTGGCAGGTTCACACATGTTATCTGCAGGATACTTACAAATGCCTATGGTAGGTGTAACGATGCTTTGGTCTTACGGATATTACGACCAACGTATTGACCACAACGGTCAGGTTGAAGTTGCTTATATCAGAAAATACTATGATTATTTAACTGACTTGGGCGTACAAGTTGAAGTTGATACATTTGGTGAAAAAGTTAAAGTTAAAGCATACAGAGTTGAACCTGAATTATTCGGTTCTTGCCCTGTATACCTATTAACAACTGATATTGACGGCAACAGCGACTGGGCAAGAAGTATTTCTCACAGATTATACGACGGAAATGAAAAAATCAGAATTGCTCAAGAAACAATCTTAGGTGTGGGCGGTATCAAAATTTTACAAGCAATGAGATACAAATTTGATGTTATCCACATGAACGAAGGTCACGCATTACCTGCCGCTTTTGAATTGTTAAGACAATACAAAGGCAATTTGGAAGAAGTTAAGAAAAGAACAGTATTTACAACTCACACACCTGTAGCAGCAGGTAACGAAGTTCACTGGGTAGATACGTTAATGGAAGGCGGATTCTTTGCAGGAGCTTCAAGAGAAACTGCCATTGAATTAGGCGGAGAAAACTTCTCATTAACAGTTGCAGCATTAAGAATGAGCCGTATCGCAAACGCAGTATCACAATTACATGGTCTTGTTGCAAACAGAATGTGGGATTGGGTTGAAGACAGATGCCCTATTAGAGCTATTACAAATGCTGTAAACTTACATTATTGGCAAGATAAACGTATGAACGGCGACAAATCGTTTGAAGAATTGATTACAGCAAAACGTGAAATGAAACAAGATTTGTTCAAATATATTGCAAATAAGGCAGGTAAGAGATTTGATCCTGATGTATTAACAATTACTTG
>CAJOPF010000139.1 GCA_905236205.1 Candidatus Gastranaerophilales bacterium | reverse complement strand
GTGCAAAATAGTGCAAAATTTGGGACAAAAGTGCAAAAATAGTCCGGCAAATCTCTACACTATAAATCTGCCTTAATTGCCCTAAAATTAGGCATATTTACGACTAAACTCCCATCCAAACTGTCCTGAAAACCTATAAAGGTGATTAAAGCCCTCCCCATAACATTAAAAAAGGACAAGATTTTTTCTTGTCCTCTTTTAAATGTCGAAGGGGGGACTTGAACCCCCACGGATTGCTCCATACGCACCTGAAACGCACGTGTCTACCATTTCACCACTCCGACTTGAAAGCATAATTATAATAGCATAAAAAATAAAATTTATGCAAAAACACTTAGTCTGTCTTTTTGAAGATTATTTTGTGCGGAAGATTTAATGCTTTCAACTTTTGCTGCAACAACATTATCATACAACTGTTTTGCACCTGCGCCTATTTTGTTTGCAAATTGCATGATTCCTTTTTCTTCTTTGTTTTTTCCAAAAAGTCTTTCTGCATTTTTATAAAAAACTTTATCTTCTATTTCTTCTGCATTTTCAGGAAAAGCTTCTCTTATTGCATTTTTAAAAGCATTAACGTGGTCTATATATCTTTCTCTGTCTGAATTTTCGCCATTATCTCCTATCGGAGCATCTGTTCCCCATATAACACGATCAGCGCCTACTCTTTTTATTGCTTCAACCGCACTTTCAGGTTTAGTCCAAGATGTTTCCAAATAAAGGTTTGCATCTCCGTTTTTGATAGATTGTTCTACAACGTCAATACCTTCTCTGTTCCATGCTTCTCTTACATCCCAGCACCATTTGTCTTTGTCATTTTGAAGGTTTTTATTCAAAATTTCTTTTTCAGGGCGTTCTCCGACTTTTCCTGACGGAACGATATTCATGTGATACAAAACTACAGGTACGTCAGGTGTGCGTTTTGCCAGTTCATATATTTTTTTTGGATCCGCATATCCGTTTTCTGTATGGAAAACGCAAGGAACTTTATGTTTTTGTGCAACTTTCATGTATGGCGTATATTTTTCATCGTCAGCGTCCAAGCCGATTACCATAGGATGAAATTTTAAGCCGTAAAACTTGTCTGTTTTTGAACTCAATAATTTGTCTATATTTTTTGCATTACCCGAGTCAACTTCACAAACGGCAAGAGGAATAAATTTATCTTCATGGTTAGTTTTTCTTATGTTTTCAAGAAGTTTTTTATTGCCTTCTATTTCGTCCATAAGATATTTACCGTCTTTTTTAGTCATATTTTCTATGGCTGAGGCTACGAAAAATTTTATATCATCAGATTTCCAATCGTATGGATGTCTTTCTTTTGTAAGTGATAACAAATCTTCTGCATTACAATTCCCGCCAATATGGGTATGACCGTCAATAATGTCATAACCTTTAAACTGTATCATTGGTCTTATTGGTTTTATTGGTGAGATTGTAAGATTCACTTTTATTTCCTTTTACCCATGTAATGAAAGCTTGTAAAAATTATTTTTGTTATCATGTTTTACTATTATTTACAATTATTCATATTTAAAAATCAGAAAGTTTTAAGCAGAATAATTACTAAGCATGACTTGCAAATTTTTTTTGATATAGTAGAATTTTCTTACACCGTAAAGCCGATGTTTTGGTGTTGGTATACCAAATGTTGTGTAGGTAGTTATCACAGAGTAAAGGAGAAACAAAATGCCAAAAATGAAAACACACAAATCCGGAGCTAAACGTTACAAAGTAACAGGTACCGGTAAAATTACCCGCAGAAAAGCTGGTATTGGTCACTTACTTGCAAACAAATCTTCAAGCAGAAAAAGAAAACTGTTTAAAACAACAGAAATTGCTGCTTCTCAAGTAGATTTAGTTTCAAAAGAATTACCGTACAAAAAATATTCAAGATAGGAGTGAGTGAACAATGAGAGTAAAACGTGGTAATGTATGTCGCAACAGACATAAAAAAATCTTAAAATTAGCTAAAGGTTTTAAAGGTGCAAGAAGCAGAATTTTTAAAGTTGCTAATATTGCTGTAATGAAAGCTTTAAAATATGCTTACAGAGACAGAAAAGCTACAAAACGTAATATGAGAAGATTATGGATTGTTAGAATTAACGCTGCTGTTAGAGAAAACGGTATGAGTTATTCAAGATTCGTAAATGCTTGCAAAAAGGCTGAAATTATTGTAAACAGAAAAATGCTTGCTGATTTGGCTGTTAACGATAAAGAAGCTTTCCAAGTAGTTTTGGAAACTGCAAAAGCTGCTCTTTAAGTTTTTAAAACAAAAAAATTATTAAACCGTTCGAGAATTTTAAATCGAACGGTTTTTATGTAAATTAACATAAGGTGATTGTTATGAGAAAAATGCTTGTCGTTATTGACAGAATTGAATTAAAATATTTTGAATTTAACCAACTTGTAACTAATTTTTGGATGGTTAAAGGTTTACTTGATAATGGTATTGAAACCTATATTACAACAATTGATAACTTGTCTTTAAAACAAGGTAAAGGCTGTGCAAAGTGTTTTAAAACCTACCAAAAAGACGACGATATTTTTTATGAAAAACAATTTACGGATTTTGTTTTGGAAGACTTTGAAAAAATCTTTTTCCGTCCTGACCCGCCTGTTGACAGTGATTACATAAATGCAACATACATTTTTGATTTTGTTGACAGAGAAAAAGCTCAAATTATCAATGATGCAAAGGCTATAAGAGATTTTAACGAAAAACTGCATGTCAATCTTTTTAGAGAATTTATGCCTGAAAATATAGTAACCGCTTCAAAAGAAGAAATTGAAGAATTTTTAAATATTCATAATGAAATCATTTTAAAACCGCTGAACAATTGTTTCGGTTCCGGAGTAATGTACCTTAAAAACGGTGATAAAAATACTTTGAGTATAATTAAAACTCTGACAAACAATTTTAAGAGTATTTGTATGGTACAAAAATATATTCCGCAAGTTCAATACGGTGATAAGAGAGTTATTATTTTAAACGGTGAAGTTTTAGACGAATGTGTCTTGAAAATTCCGACAAAAGATGATTTTAAATTTAACACGCACAGCGACGAATATATTAAAAAAGCTGTTTTAACAGAAAGTGAAAAAGAAAAATTTACTGTTGTTGCGCAAGGACTTAAAAAACTTGGTATTACAATGGCAGGTTTGGATGTAGTTGATGAAAAAATATTGGAAATCAATGTAACAAGCCCTTGTTTCTTTATAAAAGAAATAAATGAAAGATTTTCTACTCATTTGGAAGAAAAATTAAACGAATTTATGATAGAAACGCATACAAAATTAAATAGCGTTATATTGTGATTAGTTTTTTAGTTTATATTGTATATAATTGTGAAAAAACTTTAATCTCCACAAAAATGTTTGACAAACGCATAAAATATAAATATAATGAATATAAAAAAGGAGAAAACACTAATGAGTATCGAAATATTGCATAAGAGAGGGAAAAAGTATCTCCAGATATTAAAAAAAAGCCAACTCACTATTCACCATTCACTAAAAAAAGCTTTCGCATTTACGTTAGCTGAAACCTTAATTGTAATGGGTATAATCGGTATTGTCTCAGCCTTGACTTTGCCAAACTTGAATAGTTCAACAGGTGATAAAGAAAAAGTATCAAAAGTAAAAAAGATTTATCAAAATTTGGATGATGCTTTTAATCGTGCAGTTGCTGTTTATGGACCAACTGAGGATTGGTTCATTTCAGGCGGAACAACAGAAGCTAATAATAATCGTTTTGGAGATAGGATAACAGAGTTTATGAAACTTACCAAAAACTGTCGTTACGTAAGATCTTCAGGTTCTTGCTGGACAAAATCAACAACAAAATACATTGGTGGTAGTGATTGGTCGGATCTAGGGGCAAACGATTATTATAAATTTATTTCTGCTGATGGTACAGCTTATGCGTTGGTTGTTGGTGTCACAGATAGTAAATATTCTTCTCTGAATATTTATTTTGACGTAGATGGAGTATCAAAAGGTAAAAATACTTTAGGAAAAGATATTTTTTCTGTTTGGTATAGTGTCAGTGGAAAAGAATTTAAACCAGCGGGTGTAGTTGGTGACAATGATAATTTTAAAAATAACTGTTTAGCAGCAACTGCTGGCGGCTCTTGTGCAGCTTGGGTAATTTATAATGAAAATATGGATTATCTAAAGGCGGGTACAGACGGAAAGTGTAATAATTCAAGTATTGTACTTAATTGGACAACAAATACCACTTGCAAGTAAAAATGTGTAAATATATGTAAATAAAACACTTAATTGATAGCAAAGAAAAAATTCTTGATTTTTAAGTTAGTATGAAAATTTTTGCATTAAATTCGGTAAAGTATACATCTGCCGCAAATCAAGTTAAATCAAAGACTACAACTGTTCCGCAAGAGTTGAAACAAAAACCGCAAGCGTCTGCGCTTGAGCTGTTTGGAAATTACAACAAATCCATAATCAATTTCAAAGGGTATTATGGTGATCAACAGCCTGCAAAAAAGCTTTTTTGGATATTAAAAGGCAATAATGACGTTTACGAAGATAACGAAACAAAAAGAGATTTATACAGAGGCGGTAACACAGGCTGGAAAAAATGGGTTGCCACTCGTCCTGAAGATTTGTTAAAACGTTCTCCAATGGATGCTATTCAGTCCATTTGTACGTTAAATAAACAACCAAACTGCTATCCTGGTATACCATCATATATTCCTACTCCAAATTATGGCGATAAATGGGGCAGACGGGCTAATTATATAGAAATAAATCCAAGAACGGTTGCTTTAACGGAAGGTGATAAGAAAAGCGAAGGTTTATTGAACGTAATGAAATTGTTACCTGCAATTCCGCCTTCAAGTAAAAGTAATGCAAATTGTATAATTTTATCACAATTATACCCAGCTATGTATCGTGAAAATGACGGCAGAACAGGTCATTCTTCATTATATACTGTTGATTTGCACTCAGGAATTTCTAAAAATTTAACTTCTGACAAATTGAGTCGTGGTAATCAAAGAATGGGTGATGATGAACAAGTAAAAGCATTCAATGATATGGCTCATTTAAGAGGTTTGAAAACAGGCATAAGAATGCCGCTGTCTGCAGGACAAATGACTGTAAAAGGTGAACCGTTCGATTGGAATAAGCATGAAAAAGCTTTTATTGACGCTTGTTGTTGGGCTGTTGATTTAGGTTTTGACGCAATATATTTTGACAGTGCAAAACATGTCGGCAACTGGGACATGGGTAATTATTGCGGTTCCGGAAATCTGCCAAACTTTGGTCAAATGCAATATATCACACAGCAAATAAGAGCTAATACGGGAAGAAATGATATTGCCCTAATCGGTGAAAAATGTGATAAACATGGCAGATTTAAAGAAATGGGTTTAACTGCAGGTAATGACTGGGGCAGAGCTGATAGCTTTGACAGCGTAATGTATGAATATGACAATCAACGCTGGAACGACGAATATGCTGCAGGACCTGTTGTTTCTGATGATAACGACAGGGGTAACATGTCTTTTGAGCAAAGATTAAACAGAATTAAAAATTCTCTTAATGCGTACAGAGAACCGGGTTGGAAGTTACCTGTTTATATGCAGATGCATGATTTATTCCCGTTAAGTCCTTATTCAAATACGCATGATTTAATGGAAAATGGAGAAAACAGAACTTCATTCGGAGATGTTGCAAGTCATTATAACAATATCTTCAATACATCAGAAGCTTCAAGAAAGTATACTTCAGATGTGTATAACGAATTTTTGAATACAATGTATCAATAATAAATAATTTTATAAATTTTGGGCGATGTGTGTGAATACATCGCCCTCAATGCTGCGCCTTTAAATGAAGTGCCTCTGTTAAATTACAGTATAATTGCACAGCCGTTTATATATAATTTAAGGCATATTATAAATTTTTTCATTGAACTTTTTATGCAATTTAATCTTATACTATTAGCATTTTGTCTAATAGAAATTTTTGATTTATTTTTAATAATTCTTGCAGGGGCGTGACTGGATACAATGGAATGTGAAGAAATAGCTTTTAATACTCATAATATGACTTCTAAAATTAAAGAATCAAATTTGGATTGTGTTTCAAAAGTCTTTTTAACAAGGCGTTTGGCACCGCCGAATAATGTTATTATTACTCCTCGTATTGCATACAAGGAGGTCATACTAATCAAATAAATTAGTATGACCTTCTCATTATTATATATTATCGTACCTTACCTATATTAAACTTCAACGAAAAGTCTTCTTCCTACAATATTTGGCTTGCCGTTGTAGTAGCCTGCAAAATAACCGCCTTGAACAGGTCTGTTTTTTGCATAAGTATTCATATCAACCGTTTTGGTTACAAACGGATTAGGATTAAAAGGATTTGTTGATTCAACAGGTTGAACTGCTTGATGTTGCGGTTGTTGCGGATTTACAATCGCTGGGGATAAAACTTTGTTAAAAATAGAAATTAAATTATTATTGTTTGCCATTATGTAGTCCTCTCTCGCGCGTTTTTCTCTCTCGACATAATGTATTTAATGACGGATTTTTAAAAGTCATATTTTTTATTTGAATTTAATCAAAAATTTAATATTTCTTAATAAACCTCATCTTTTTATGTAGTATAATAGTTTTATGGAAAAAATAAATCGTAAAAATGTACTAATTATAGGAAATTGTGCAAAAGAATTTGCCTTTGCAAAAAAATTATCTGAGCTTGATTGTGTGGATAATATTTTTGTTGCAAGAGGAAATGATGCAATGAAAGAATTTTGTACATGCATTGATATCAGGGAAGATTCTCCAATAGAATTGCTGGAATTTGCTTTTGAAAACAGTATTGATTTAACTGTTGTACTTGGTGAAAAAGCTATAAAGGCAGATGTTGCAGGATTTTTTGCAGATAACGGACAGTTGGTTTTCGGACCTTCTGCAAGGAGTGCTGAAATTTGCACAAGTAAATCTATCGGCAAAAAGTTTATGTATAAATTACATATTCCGACAGCAAGATTCGGCATTTTTGAAAAATCAAATTTGGCTCTTGATTATGCACGCAATTCACAAATGCCGATAGTTAC
The DNA here is from genome assembly GCA_905236205.1 of Candidatus Gastranaerophilales bacterium. Classification (GTDB taxonomy): domain Bacteria; phylum Cyanobacteriota; class Vampirovibrionia; order Gastranaerophilales; family Gastranaerophilaceae; genus UBA6984. The sequence continues at coordinate 8,317 of CAJOPF010000139.1, read as the reverse complement.
AAAAACGGATGAACACAGAGGTGTAAACGGAACTCTTGTTTGCAGTTCTTATTCAATTGCAAAATCGTTTATCGAGGAATCATTTTTACGTGGTGAACAAAGAATTATTATTGAAGATTATATTTATGGACATGAGTTTTCTTTCTATGTCGTAACAGACGGCTATAACGCATTACCGCTTTCGAGTGTCGCAAATTACAAATTTTCACTTGACGGCGACGGCGGACTTTTAACTTCGGGTATGGGTTGTTATGCTCCTGATTATAAGATTTCTGCCGAAACCGAACATTATATAATGAATGAAATGATTTTTCCGACATTAGACAGTCTTGCTCAAAACGGAACACCTTATGTCGGAATTTTAGGTTTGGATGCTGTTTTAACTCCTGAAAACGAAGTTGTTGCCTTAGAATACAATACATCACTTCAAGAACACGACTGTCAGGGGGTTTTATCCCTAATGAACGAAAATTTATTTTATTTAATGCAAGCTTGTGCTATGGGAACTTTTGCAGATGATTATGAAACTGTTGAAATGTCGGAAGAATTTGCTGTTTCCGCCGTTTTAGCCGCAGGAAGAAAGAGCGGTTCAATTATTTCGGGTTTGGATAAATTAGATGAAACAACAAAAGTTGCACATTTTAATACAATTAAAAACCAATATCTTGAATATGAAACTGTTGGTGACAGAACTTTGTTAATAACAAAAAATGCAAAAACTATATCAAGAGCTGCGGAAAATTTGTATGATGAAATTGAATTGATAGAATTTGACGGCAAAAAACACAGAAAAGATTTGTGTGTTGTTCCTGATTACAGTTTATAATTTTTATCGTTTATTTTGCCTTTTATAAATATCTTCAGGATGAGCAGAGTTTGAACAAATAATTTCGTAGTATTCGTTTTTGTCGATATTAACACCCATTTTTTTAATATCTATTGATAGCTTTTTTCTCTTTTTTTTCTTGTTGTTATCCATAAAATAATTATACCTCAACTAAATTTTATGTTAAAATTTTAATATGATGAAAAGAGTTTTTATAGATACAATGGGCTGTCAAATGAATAAATCCGATACTGAAAGAATGTTAGGTATGCTTTCTTATTTGGGTTATGACGAGACTGACGAACCTAAAGAGGCTGATTTATTGATAATAAATACCTGCTCTATCAGACAATTGAGTGAGGATAAAGCATTTAGTGAAATCGGAACTTGGGGACAGTGGAAAAAATGCGGTAAAGATATAAAAATTGTTTTCAGCGGATGCGTAGCGCAGCAAAAACAAAGAGAAATATTTAAAAGAGCGCCTTATGTTGACTTGGTTATAGGTACTCACAATATATATCAGCTTCCTGAATTGATTAAACGTATTGAAGGCGGCGAAACAAGAATTTGTGAATGCCCAGATGTTCCGTACGGTGAAAGCGATATTGAGATTAAACGTGTAAAAAGCGTTAATGCTTGGATACCTATTACTGAAGGTTGTAACAATTTCTGTACTTATTGTATTGTACCTTATACAAGGGGCAGAGAACGCTCAAGACTTCCGGAAACGATTATTAAAGAAGCAAAAGACGCTATTAAACAAGGTTTTAAAGAAATAACTTTGCTGGGGCAAAATGTTGACAGTTATGGTAAAGATTTTAAAGACAGAGAGTACAGGCTTGCAGATCTTTTAACCGAGTTAAATGCGCTTGATGGTGAGTTTTGGATTAGATTCGTAACTTCTTATCCAACTGATATAACCGATAATTTAATAGAAACCGCTGTGAAACTGGATAAAGTTTGTGAATATTTTCATATCCCTATGCAGTCGGGTTCAAGTGAAGTTTTGAAGAAAATGAACAGACGTTATGACCGCGAAACTTACGCTGAAATAGCGAATAAAGTTCGCAGAATGGTGCCTGATGTTACAATTACAAGCGATTTTATTGCAGGTTTTCCTGGGGAAACGGAAGAACAATTCCAAGAAACTCTTTCTGCGATGGAAGAATTGAATTTGGATTACTCTAACACTGCCGCATATTCGCCTCGGGAGAAGACGGTTGCCGCAAAATGGACTGATTTATTTATTCCTGAGGATGTAAAAACAGAGCGCTTAAAACGTCTTAACGAGAAAAATATGGAGTGCTGTTTGCGTTCAAATCAAAAATTTGTAGGACGTGAACTTGATGTATTGATTGAAAATTTTGAAAATCATAAAGGCAAAAATGTAGTTACCGGCAGAACTCGTAATAATAAAATCGTACATATTCCTTGTGAAAAAGATTTAACAGGTTGCTTTGTCAAAGTTAAAATAACAAGTGCAAAGACTTGGTATGTAAACGGCGAAATAATTGACTAAAGTTCTTGGCAGATATATTCATGCTAATATATTAAAATAAGCAAGTTGGTGTCGAATGAGAATAGCTCGAAATACTAAAATTTTAATATTTATCTTACTATTAGTTGTTAATATTGCGGTTATGCCTGCTTTTGCGATAAATGAAAATAAAGAAATAAAAGTTGACAATAACGATTTGAATAAAGAAAAAGTTGTTTCAAAAATAAGTTTTGATGAAGTTTTGAAACTGTCAAAAGAACACGCGTATGACCTTAAAATGGCTGATTATGAAATTTTAATTTCAAAACAGGATGTAAGACTGGCAAAAAGTGAATATTTTCCAAAACTTAATTTTATGGCAGGCATGGAATATACCAAGAATTTCAGGGATGTAAGAGAAACAACAGTAATGTCAATTGGCGACGCTTTTATCAATCCTTACACAAGATTTCAATCCGTTTTAGGTATAACAGTTGCGTACAATTTATTTGATTTTGGAGTAAGAAGCGGAAATTTAAAAATTGCAAAAGAAGAAGTTAATTTAAAAGAGCTTGAACTCAAACAAAAATTGCAGGAAATGAATTTAACTCTCTTAGATGCATATACCAAAGTATTGATTACGACAAAACAAATTATTGAAAATCAAAAAATACTGGAAATACAGGAAAAAAGTCTGGAAATACAAGAACGATTATTTAATGCAAAAGTTATTTCTCAAATGGATTTCAACAAAGCAAAAGTTGATATTACAAAAACAAAAGCAAAAATAAGTGAATTAAAAGGAATAAGGGAAGAATCTTTAAATTGGCTTACTTTTTATACGGGAGTAAAATTTGATTCGGAAAATTTAAAAATAGAAGAAATAAAAAAAGATAACTTTGACGTTCTTGCGTTTACGGATTATACAAAGAGTTTGGTTTGGAAGGTTTATGATAACAAAATAAAGAAAAAAGAGTTGGAAGTTTTTGTTGCAAAGCGGAACTATTTGCCTAAAATGAACTTATACAGCAGATATTATTTATACGGAGCAGACCAATCAAATATTGGAAAATCTTTAGGTATTGAGCCTTCTAACTTTTCAGTCGGTGCGTCTTTGAATATGCCTATTTTTGACGGATTTAGAAACAGTGCAAATGTTCAAAAAAATGTATTGGAATTAAAGCAAATGCAAATTGAAAGAGATAAGGCAATAGCAGAGCTTATGGCAAAATTGGCAAATATGCGTTCAAATTTGATGTATTTGGATGAACAAATAACTCAAAATAACATAGCGATAAATGAGCTGTCAGCAAAAGAGAAGGCTTTGCACAGGCTTGCATCTCAAAGAGTGATATCACCTATTGAAGAAAATGAAGCAAAGATAGAGCTTATAAATGAAAAAATAGAACTTGAAAAAAACAGTATAACAAATATTTCGATAATAAGAGGAATAGAAATTTTAACAGAGGAATACTAATGGAAGAAAAAAATAAAAAACCAAAAAATGTAAATACAGGTTTGATTTCGCTTGAAATTGTATCAAGAATAAATAATGTAGATATTGATATGCATGGCATTGTTCGTGAATACGGAATAACTACTGCAGATATAGAACCTGAGGAAATTATCCGAATAGCAAAAAACCATGGTTTCAAAATAAAAAGTAAAAATTTAAGGATAGAAGATATATCTGACAGATATCCGCTTCCTGCAATTGTGCAGATGAAAGATAATTCTTATATTGTAATTTTAGCGATAAAGCAAGATGAAAAGAAAGTTTTAACGCTTACTCCTCTTGAAAATCATCCAAAAAGCCATGATATAAAAGATTTGCAGGAACAAATAAAAGGTAATATTCTGATATTGCGCCATAAAAACATGCAAACGGATATGAAATTCGGGTTTAAATGGTTTTTTAACGAAATTTTTAAATACAAAAAAATTATCGGTCAGGTTTTGCTTGGTTCGTTTGTTGTTCAGTTATTCGGTCTTGTAACTCCTTTGTTTACACAGGTTATCTTGGATAAAGTTTTGGTAAACAGAACTTTGGCAACTCTTGATGTTTTGGCGTTTGCATTTATTGTTGTTGCAATATTTGAACTCCTTTTGAATTTGTCAAGAAATTATATTTTTATTCACACGACAAATAAAATAGATGCAAAACTGGGTGCAAAATTATTCAAACACTTGTTTCAATTGTACTATGTATATTTTGAAAACCGTCAAGTCGGAAACATTGTTGCAAGAGTAAGAGAGTTGGATAGAATAAGAGAATTTATCACAGATAAATCTGTTTCTGTATTGATTGATGCGTTTTTCTCCGTTGTATTTTTGGTAATAATGTTTATATACAGTCCTAAATTAACGTTTATATCGTTGGGCTTTTTAACAATAATAGCAATTATTTATGTTTTGATTACACCTGAGTTGAGAAGAAGACTTGAGGATAAATTCCAAATGGGAGCTCATTCAAATTCTTATCTTGTAGAATCGGTAACGGGTGTTCAAACAGTTAAATCTTTGGCAATAGAAGGTTCAATATTTAGACGTTGGGAAGAAAAACTCGGTAAATATTTAAAATCCAGTTTCAACTTGGCAATAATCGGTAATTTTACGGGTTCAATATGCGGATTTTTGCAAAAAGGTATGACAATAGGAATTTTGTATGTTGGAGTTTTACTGGTTATTGAAAATAAACTTACAATAGGTCAGTTAATTGCGTTTCAAATGTTTTCTGGACAATTTTCCGCTCCAATGCTTAGATTGGTAGGACTTTGGAACGAATTTCAACAAACACTTCTTGCCGTTGACAGAATTGGCGATATTTTGAACAGTCCTTTGGAAATGCAGTCAGAAAACGCAATTACATTAAGTCATATCAGAGGTGATATAAAAATAGATAATCTTTCTTTTAAATATAATGTAGATGCGCCGCTGGTATTGAAGAATGTAAAATTGGACATTAAAGCAGGTGAAAAGATAGGCATTGTAGGTCGTTCGGGCGGTGGAAAATCAACGATTGCAAAACTTATTCAAAGATTATATTATCCGACGGAAGGCACGATATATATTGACGATATAGATATACGGAACATAAATCCTGTTTGGTTAAGAACAAATATAGGTATTGTCTTACAGGAAAACTACCTGTTTTCGGGTACAATAAGAGAAAATATTTCGCTTCCGAGACCTAATATACCTATGGAAGGAATAATTCAGGCAGCTCAAATTTCAGGAGCGCATGAATTTATATCAAAAATGCCAAAAGGATACGATAGTGAAGTCGGAGAAAGAGGTTCGAGCCTTTCAGGCGGGCAAAAACAGCGTGTTGCAATAGCTAGAGCCTTAATCTCAAATCCTAAAATTCTTATATTTGACGAGGCAACATCAGCTTTGGATTACGAATCCGAAAGAATTATAAAAGAAAATATGAATATGATATCAAAAGGCAGAACTGTTATAATTATTGCACACAGATTATCTACAATAAAAGACTGCGATAAAATAGTTTGTTTTGATAACGGTGAAATAGTTGAAGTCGGAACTCATGATGAATTGCTGAGCAAAGACGGATATTATAAAAACTTATACATGGCACAAATGGGGTAAATATGAAAATATTTGATAAACTTTTTTCACAACAAGATGATAGTCACGAATTTAAACCTATATTGGCGGAAATTGAAGATGCTCCTTTAAACCCGATAGGTAATACTATATTCTGGCTGGTTATTTTATTTATGGTAATCGCCGCAGCTTGGATGTATTTTGGTAAAGTAGATATCGTTGTAACCGCTCGCGGATTGATTATACCAAGCGGAGAGGAAAAAGTTGTTCAGTCCTTAGACAAAGGTATCGTAACGGATATATACGTAAAAGAGGGTGATTATGTTACGGAAGGTCAGACTGTTGCAATAGTTTCTCCTGCGGAACACGAACCCGAACTTGAATTGAACAATTTGAGGGAAGAAGAAGCTAAAATCTCCGAACAACTTGCCGCAAACAGAAGTAAATATTCCGTTGCTCTTTCTAATAAAAAACGTCTTGATACGGTAAAAGATATAATTCCAATGTCTACTTACGATACGTCGGTAAATGAGGTTAATGATTTATCGCACGAAATCACCTCACTAAGTGCGTCTTTGACAGAGATAAGAAACAAAAAATTGCAAATTGAAAAGCAAACGCAAATATTAAAATCTCCGATAGACGGCTATGTAAATAATATATTAGTTCATACAAAGGGCGGTGTTGTAAGCCCTGCGGAAAAAATTCTGACGGTTGTTCCTAAAGATGCCAAAAAATTGATAAAAGCTAAAGTTCTAAATCAGGATGTCGGTTTTGTCGAAAAAAGTATGCCTGTTTCCATAAAAGTCGATACATATAATTTCCAAAAATACGGTATTTTAGACGGAGAAGTTGTTATTGTTTCGCCAAACAGTGTTAAAGATGAACAATTGGGCGAAATTTACGAGGTTTATATTGAACCTAAAAACAGTACACTTTTGGTTGAGGGAAAAGAACAGTCCATAAAATACGGTATGACTACAACAAATGAAATAAAAATAGGCAAAAGAAGAATTATTGAATTCTTTATTTATCCGTTAATTAAATATATGGATGAAAGCATAAAAGTAAGATAGAATCGTGAATAGTGAGTTGTGAGTGGTTGTTATACTGCAAAACAAGGCTGTAATATTTCTTTTAAAAATTTATTTATCATTTTTAATAAATTACTTGCTTGAGCATTGTATTTTATTTATAATATACGGAGTTATAGGAGTTTTTTTAGGAGATATATCGTGGCATTAAAACCAAACAGCAAGGGTGTGATTACAGGAACAGACGGTAATGACAGTATTACATGGGAAAGCTCATCAGCTTGGAAAAAAGCTTTAACTGTTAATGCAGGTGCGGGTAACGATGTTATAAATTTCAAAAAAAGTAAATATAACAATACAATTAAAGGTAATGACGGCAAAGATAAAATCTATGGTGGTTCAGGCAACGACACAATATATGGCGGTGCCGGCAACGATACATTGAACGCCTTAGTTGGTGGTAACAACTTTATATACGGAGAATCAGGTAACGACCTTATAGCAGGCGGAAACGGCGATGATTATATTAACGGTGGCGCAGGAAATGACACAATTTACGGTACAGGCGGAACGAATATCCTAAAAGGCGGTGCAGGTAACGATACTATCTATGCGGGCACAGGAAATGACACTATCTACGCAGGTGCAGGAAATGACACAATAGACCTTTCAAAAGGCGGAAATAATATTGTATATTGCGAAAGCGGAACTAACAATGTAATAGGTGGTGCAGGCAAAGATAAAATTTTCGGCGGAACAGATGATGATACGATTTATGGCGGCAAAGGCAACGACACAATTAGTCTTGCAAACGGCGGAAATAATTTTGCATACGGTGAAGCAGGAAATGATGCAATATCAGGTGGCGCAGGAAATGATTATATCAATGGCGGAGCAGGTAACGACACTATAAAAGGTATCAACGGAGCCAATACTCTTAAAGGCGGAGCAGGTAACGATACGATTTATGGCGGTAAAAGCAGTGACAAAATATACGGTGGCGCAGGTGATGATGTAATTAACGGTGGTAAAGGAACCAACAAGATATATTTTGGCTCTAATGAAGGTAATGATTCTGTATACTACGGTGGCGGAGCTGATGTTTTAATTTTTACAGCCCCTGAAACTTTTAACGAAATTGCATTGTCATACAGCGGAAGCAGTTTGATTATTGATTCTGATTATGGAAATAGTGTTGCCGTAAAAAAATACATCGGCAACTTAGACCACTCTGCAAAATATATTCAAATAGGCAACGTTAGCAAGAAAATAGAAACACTTCTTCCTGTTTTAAAAGTTACTAATACAAACTTAGACCATGCAACGTTAACCACAACAAACGGCAAAGATAAAATTAAGGTTACAGGCGGAAGCTATGGTGTCATCAACGCAGGTGCAGGTAATGATTCAATT
>CAJOPF010000138.1 GCA_905236205.1 Candidatus Gastranaerophilales bacterium | reverse complement strand
TAACCAAACAAAAACAAAAACCAAACCAAAATAATTAACCAAAACCAAAAAACCAAATTTAAGCCACCCGTTGGGTGGCATTTTTTTGCTATATCTGACTTAATATTTTCTTCAGGTATAAACCGGTGTAAGATTTATTGTTATTTGCAACTTCTTTTGGAGTGCCGCATGCAACGATTGTACCGCCTCCGTTTCCGCCTTCAGGTCCCAAATCAATTATATAATCGGCAACTTTTATTAAATCAAGATTATGCTCAATTATTAAAATTGTGTTACCGTTATCAGCGAGTTTGTGAATAATTTTAATCAATTTGTCTAAATCTGCCCAATGAAGACCAACAGAAGGTTCATCCATTAAGTACAAAGTTTTACCTGTTGCTTTCTTATTTAATTCAGAAGCTAATTTAATACGCTGAGCTTCGCCGCCTGAAAGTGTTGTAGAACTTTGTCCAAGCTTAATATAATCCAAACCAACATCATAAAGAGTTTGCAGTTTCCTCTTTATAGGTGCAATATTTTCAAAAAATTCGAGAGCCTCCCCTACACTCATTTCTAAGACATCAGAAATAGTTTTGCCCTTGTATTTTACCTCTAGTGTTTCGTGGTTATAACGTTTACCTTTACAAACATCGCATTTTACATATACATCCGACAAAAAATTCATTTCAATTTTCTTAACGCCATCGCCTTTACAAGCTTCGCAACGCCCACCTTTAACGTTAAAGCTAAATTGTCCCTGAGTATATCCCCTCAATTTTGCTTCATTTGTTTTTGCAAAAAGCGCCCTCATTTGTGTAAATACATCAGTGTAAGTTGCAGGATTTGAACGAGGAGTTCTGCCTATTGGAGACTGATCAATATTTATAACTTTATCAATATTTTCAAAGCCTGTTATCTCATCAACACCGTAGGGTTTCGGTTTATTTTTAAGCAATTTATGCAACGCATACTGATTTATCAAATCTTGCATTAACGTTGATTTTCCTGAGCCTGAAACTCCAGTCAGAACGACAATTTTGCCAAGAGGTATATCAACACTAATATTCTTTAAATTATTCAAATATGCATTTTTAACAGACAAATATTTTCCGTTGCCTTCCCTTATTTTTTTAGGAATAGGAATAAATCTTTCGCCGCTTAAATACTTACCTGTCAATGAATTTTCAGAGGTTATAATATCATCAACCGTGCCACATGCGACAATATTCCCGCCGTTTAAACCGGCTTTTGGACCGATATCAACAATATAATCCGCACTTCGGATTGTTTCTTCATCGTGTTCAACAACAATTAAAGTATTACCCAAATTACGCAATTTCATTAACGTTTTTATCAATTTATCATTATCTCGCTGATGAAGTCCGATTGAAGGCTCATCAAGTACATAAAGTACACCTGAAAGTCCGCTGCCTATTTGAGTTGCAAGCCTTATTCTTTGAGCTTCACCGCCGGATAATGTTCCTGCCATACGTGCCAAATCAAGGTAGCCCAAACCGACATCCTGCAAGAATTTTAATCTGCCGCGAATTTCATCTAAAATTTGTTTTGCAACTTGTATTTTATAATCATTTAATTCCAAATAAAGCAGGTCAATAAAAGCTATCGCATCATCAACAGACATTTTTGTAAATTCATAAATGTTTTTATCTCCGATGGTAACAGCCAAAGGAAAAGGCTTAAGTCTTGCACCGTTGCACGATGTACAAGGCTTTGTAACCATATATTTTTCAATTTCATCCTGCCAATAATCACCGGATGCATCATGATATTTTTTTTCTAAGTATGGAATTACTCCCATATAATTTGTATATTGAGACTTATAACGCTGAGTGCCAAATTGTTTAACAGTTACTTTAATAATATCGTCGGAACCATATAAGATAATATATTGTTCCTCTTTGGTAAGGTCTTTAAAAGGCTTTGTTCTGTTAATTCCAAAATGATTACAAACTGATTTTAATAAATCATCATAATAATCGGTAGAAGACTTTGCCCAAGGATATATAGCGCCATCGGCAAGAGATAAATTTTTATCGGGAATAACTAAATTTTCATCAACAATAAAATCTGCTCCCAGTCCAGAACATCTTTCGCATGCGCCATAAGGACTGTTGAAACTAAAATTTCTAGGAGATAGTTCTTCAAAACTTAAACCGCACTTTTCACAAGAAAAATTTTCAGAGTATAAAAGTTCTTTATTTTCGCCGACTATGTCTATGATAACAATACCTTTAGCTTTCTTAAGAGCTATTGAAATACTGTCAGTTAAGCGTGCCTGAATATTTTCTTTAATTACAAGCCTGTCAACAACGACCGAAATATCATGTTTCTTTGTTTTCGTTAATTCAATATCATCTTCATCAAGGTTAAATAATTCTCCGTCGACCTTAACCCGAACAAAACCTTCTTGCTGCAACTCCTTAAACAGATTTTGATATTCACCTTTTTTGCCTGAAACAACTGGTGCCAATAATTGAATTTTAGTACCTTCTTTTAATTTTAAAACAGAATTAACAATCTCATCAATAGTTTGCGGTTTAATTTCTTCTCCGCACTTCGGACAATGAGGAGTGCCAACTCTAGCATACAAAAGTCTTAGAAAATCATAAATTTCCGTAACAGTTCCAACTGTTGAACGAGGGTTATTACTTGTAGATTTTTGGTCTATTGAAATAGCAGGAGATAAACCGTCAATACTTTCGACATCAGGTTTATCCATTTGTCCCAAAAACTGTCTTGCATAGACTGATAAACTTTCAACGTAACGTCTTTGTCCCTCAGCAAAAATAGTATCAAAAGCGAGAGAACTTTTTCCTGAGCCTGAAACGCCAGTAAATACAACAAGTTCATCTTTTGGAATTTCGAGCGAAATATCCTTCAAATTATTTTCTTTTGCACCCTTAATTACAATTTTATCCCTCATACCTAAAGTATATCACATTAAAAAACATAAATGTAAAATTAAATTAATATTACACTTATAAATAGCAATTTTTATGACATTTAGGAGTTAAAATAAATGTGGAGGTGTGTACTTGAAGGTTCAAGGAAACAACAATATCAATTTCGGCTGGAGCTGTGAAACACATAAGCAAATTATGTCAGCAGCAATAAAAGGTTTGCCGCAATTTGAAAAATATAAAAACACACTTGAGGATTACGTACAAAGACCTGACCACGACGATATCGGTTTTTTGGCAAATAAACACTTCTACTTTGGTGAAAAAATACAGGAAGATACTTTTTCAAGAGAAAAATTTGAAAAAGAACCTATTGATACCTTTAATCTTCAGCCAAATCAAAATGTATCAAACGGTTTAATCAATGTGTTTAAGAAAGTATTTAATTCTAATTCCGTAAGTTATATGGATTATTCCGGACGCAATAATGCCAAAGCGGCATATATTGACCAAATTGAACTTATGGATAATGCAATTGAAGACGAAGATGAAGAAGCAGCAATTCAAAATGCAGCTAGGGCTTGCCACTTTTTACAAGATATTGCTCAACCTCAGCACATTGAAGAAACATCAACACTCGGTAAAGCAATTGATTTAAAAATACATAATGACTATGAAAAGTATGCTGAAACACAAGTAGAATCTATGACAAAAGATTTTACTCCAAAAGAAAGAGCTCCAAGAAAATCTATGCAATTGTTCATGGATACATTCAGCACTACAAAAAGCAGAGATAAAATTACCAGAGAAAATGAACCAAACTGGGATAAAATAACTAAAAAACAATTTGATACAGCAGTACAAGCTACAAGAGAATTTTTACAAAACGTAAGTGCTCAAATGGGTTTAACTTCTGATAATAGTACGGAAGAATAGCACTGCTTAACTGATTTACTTATATGTTCATGGTATTATAATAAGTACAATGCGTAAGTTTTTGTATTACTTGTTATTGTTTAAAAAAGCACTTTATATAATGATTTATCCTTTTTTTATGGGTAAGTCTCGCTTTTATTCAATAATTAGAATGGGTATTGAAAATTACCTGATATTTCAGCCTGCAAAACTCCGCATGACACGTGTTCAACGGAACTTATTAAAAAAATTTGAGACAATAAGATTTCAGTCAACAGACGGAGCAAGACTGTTTGCTTGGTTTATAAAGCCGCAAGGCAATAAACCTACGATTTTATACTTTCATGGACAAGCCGAATCAATTCTCTATCACCAAGATATCGCAGAATTCGCCTTAAAAAAAGGTTATGGGGCATTTTTACTGTCATATCGAGGACATTACAGAGCTTGGGGCTTACCTTCCGAAAACGGAATATATAATGACGGACAATCTGCAATATTAAAACTAAATTTGCTTGGAATTGAAACAAAAAATATAATTGTTTGGGGACATTCACTCGGAACTACTGTTGCGACAAATACAGCCGCACACAACAAAGTAAAAGGCTTAATTCTTCAATCTCCTATAAAGGACTTGCCAAGCGCTGCAAATGACTTATTTAACTTTTATATACGAAGAATTAAAGTACATTTTATAAGAAGATATTTAAAAATGCATTTTAAAGAAATTAAATTTATACAAAAATTTGATAACCTCGGCAAAATTTCAAAGGTAAGATGCCCTGTTATCTTCCTTCATTCAAAAACAGACAGAATAGCACCGTCAAAAAATTCTCGCGAACTGTACGAAAAGAAACTTAATGCCCAAATATATCTGGCAGAAAGAGGCAGCCATTGGGAAACAAAATGGTGTATTAAGAAAATTTCAGAATTTATTGAAAACCTTTAAATTTATTGATAGAATAGCATCGGAGGCAATAATGGAAGAAACTAAAAGAATAATGTCAGGTATGCGCCCAACAGGCAGATTACACCTAGGTCACTATCTCGGAGTGATTTCTAATTGGATAAATCTGCAAAATCAATATGAGTGTTATTTTTCGGTTGCAGACTGGCACGCGCTCACAACTAACTATGATAAAACGGAACAACTAAAAGAAAATGTTTTAAATGTTGTTATAGATTGGCTTGCTTGCGGTATAGATCCTAACAAAGCAACTATATTTGTGCAATCAACAATTCCAGAAATTGCTGAACTAAATATATATTTAGGAATGGTTACTCCTCAAAACTGGGTTGAACGTGATCCGACACTAAAAGACATGGCAAAAATTCTAAAAAACAAAGAAGGTCAAAATTCCCAAATAGGTTTTGGTCTTATGGGCTATCCTGTACTTATGAGTGCAGACATTATGGCTGTTAATGCGCATTTTGTTCCGGTAGGTATCGACCAAGTCGCCCACGTCGAACTAACCAGAGACATGGTAAGAAGATTTAATAATATTTACAAAACAGATTACTTTGTAGAACCAAAACCTTTGCTAAATGAATGTAAATTGATTTGCGGTATTGACGGCGCAAAAATGGGTAAATCGTTTAACAACGATATTAAAATATCAGATGATGAAGAAACAACAACAAAGAAAATTATGCAATGCATAACTGACCGCTCAAGAGCAAGAAAAGATGATCCGGGGCATCCTGACAAATGCGAAGTAGCCTTTAAATATTGGCAAATTTTCGGCAGCGATGAAGATATAAAACAAGTCGATACGGAATGCAGAGCAGGACAAAGAGGCTGTGCTGACTGCAAACGACAACTTGCACAAAAAATCAATGAACATTTCAAAGAAATACGAGAAAAAAGAAAATATTACGAAAATCATATTGATGAAGTAAAACAAATTTTTGAAGAAGGCACCGAAAAATCAAGAAAAGTATCTAAAAAAATATTGCAAGACGTAAGAAACATAATTGGTATGTATTAAATCTTAAATATATAACGGGCGGTTTTTCAAATTGAAAAACCGCCCGATTATTTTATATTCGACTAAGAATAAAATTATAATTTTTCAGCAACCATCAATGTTGTTTCTGCTAATCTTGTAGAATAACCCATTTCATTATCGTACCAAGAAATAATTTTAACTTGGTTACCGCCCATTACACGAGTTAATAAAGCATCAACAGTTGATGATTGAGATGTACCTACATAATCTGAAGATACTAACGGTTCTTCTGTATAGCAAAGAACATGTCCGTCAGCGCCTTCTTTTAATGCAGCATTAACTTCTTCAACAGTAACATCTTTAGAAACTTCAAATACAACGTCAACTAAAGATACATCAGGAGTTGGAACACGCATAGCGAAACCATCCAATTTACCTTTTAATTGAGGTAATACTAAAGCAACTGCCTTAGCTGCACCTGTTTTTGTAGGAACGATGTTAAGAGCACCAGCTCTTGCACGACGTGGATCTTTGTGACCTGCGTCTAAAATTCTTTGGTCACCTGTGTATGAGTGAACAGTTGTCATCAAACCTTTTACAATACCGAATTTTTCATCGATAACTTTAGCTACAGGAGCTAAGCAGTTTGTTGTACAAGAAGCCATTGAAATTACATTGTGTTTTGCAGGATCATATTCTTTA
>CAJOPF010000137.1 GCA_905236205.1 Candidatus Gastranaerophilales bacterium | reverse complement strand
ATTTACTATAATATCTTTAAAGTTGCACTTAAAAATATTAACGCAGACATTGATTTTTCACGAAATCAAATCAATATCAAAAAAGCCAGCGCAGACTTTAACGGAGCTCCTTTGGCACTAAAAGGTGCAATAGATACTAACGCTTACGCTAACTTAAGTGTTATTGCCGACAAAATTCCGCTTAAAGCGGCTATGGTTTCTTTAGGACAATTAGCACTGCTTAATGAAAACGATATTAAATCTGGTATCGTAACATTAAATGGTGTAATTAAAGGTAAATTGGACAAAATAAAACCGCAAATAAACATCAATTTATCCAACATAAACATATACAATAAACCTAACAAAATAACGACAGTTTTATCAGATGCAAAAATAGAAGCTCAGACAGACGGTGTAAAAACCGAAGGTATAGGAACGGTAAAAGGTCTGAGTGTAAGATTAACAGGATTACCGACATTATCAATTCCAAATTCAAAAATAAGTTTTGATGAAAACAATATCAATTTAGACAACGTGAATGTTTATTTAAACAATTCAAAAATCAATGTTTTGGGAAAAATTAAAAATTATACAAATTCAAAGATGAATATTGATATAACAGCAAACGGAATGTTAGATGCAAATGATATTAAAAATTCTTTGGATAGAAGTATAAAAAATACCGTAAATGCAACAGGCAGACTTCCGATTGCTGTAAGAATTACGGGTAATGATAAAGTTCAAAATATTAACGGACAACTTCTTGCAAATAATACAAATCACCTTTCTTTGGTTGATATCAATTCGCTTAGTGGAAAAACATCTTTGATAAATACTTCAATGGTAATTGAAAATAATATTCTAAAAATAAGTGATATCAGCATAAATGCTTTACCTGTAAACAGAAGTTTAAGCAGCAATTTTAACTCAAACTTAAGCGGATCTTCAAAAGTACTATCCATAAAAGGCTCCATTTCAAATCTTACGGGAAAAGTTCAAACTATTAACGCTTTAAATATATCGATTCCAACACAATCAACAATATCCATACCAGGTTACAAAAATTCAAAAGTTCAATTAAAGGGTGATATAAACATTTCAGGAACAACAGCAAATCCGATAGTTACAGGAATGATAAATATTCCAAGTGCATCAATACCTTCACTTCAAGTGGGTGCAAAAAATCTTACGATAAATGCAACCAAAAATCTTATTGATATTTACTGCGGACAGCTTGATGTGGCAGATTCCGCTATGAACATTGTTGCAACAATGAATAGCAATATGACAAAAGGTATTTATATAAAAACAATGGAGTTTAATGCGACAAATATAAACGCAGATACACTTTCATCAATGCTTGTAAATCTGCCACAATCAGAAATTGCTCCAGGGACAGATACAGGCGTAACGATAGCTAACGGCAAAGCAAAAATTGAAAGAATATCTTCGGGAACAATGGTTGCAACAAATATAACATCCGATTTTAATATGTATAATAATCTTTTCAAAATGACAAACATTTCAGGTATTGCTTACGGAGGCAAAATAGTTGGCAATATAGATTATAACGTATTATATTCAAGCACAAAAATAAATATTCAAGGACGGAATTTAGCTGCACAATCAGCAACATATGCTTTTACGGGCGTAAAAAATCTTATAGAAGGAACACTTGATTTTGATGCAATAAATCTTACAACAATAGGTATGACAGAAAATCAAATTATGCAAAGTCTCAAAGGCAACGTTAATTTTGTGGTATCAAACGGTCAAATGGGAACTTTGGGTAAATTAGAAAATTTACTTTACGCACAAAACATACTCGCAAACAATATTTTAAAAACATCAATGGGTGCCGTTGCGGGTGCAGTAAAAGTCAAAAAAACAGGTAATTTCAAATACATAAAAGGACAATTGACAATGCGAAACGGTTGGGCTCTATTGGATAAAGTCCAAACATCAGGTTCGGCAATGAGTATGTATATCACAGGCAAGTACAATATTCTTACAAATTATGCTAACATAACCGTACTGGGCAGATTATCCAATGAAGTTGTAGACGTTTTAGGACCAATTGGTAAATTTTCTGTAAACAGCTTAATTTCATCAATACCAAAAATAGGAAATGTTTCTGCATCGTTGATAAACCAAATAACAACAAATCCTGAAGGTGAAAATTTATCGCAATTACCTGAACTGACTCCGGCTCAAGAAAAAACAAAAGAATATAAAGTTTTTATTGACGGAGCTGTTGATTCCACATCATCCGTAAAATATTTTAAGTGGCTTGCAACACCAAAAGTAAATTCAACGAATACGACGACAGAAACGTCCTCATCAACTAATACTATACAACAGGCAACTCAACAAGCGGTTCAAACAGTTAAAACAACAACTCAAAATGTAATAAACAAAGTTATAAACATTCAAGAGCCGGCAACACAAACAACAACACCTACAACAAAAACCAACAACGGCGTAGCAGACTTTATCAATAATTTGCCTAATTTGAGCAAGTGAGTTGTGAATAGTGAGTAGTGAGTTGTCATTTTTTAGTAATAACTAAAAACTAATTTTCAGTAACCACTTTTACTAAACCTTTTGGTTTATCAATATTTCTGCCCATTTTTTTAGCTATTTCAAGAGCAAGCATTTGAACTACAACAGCATTTGAATACATTCTCAAAATAGCATCTTCATTGTCAATTGTTATATTGAAATTAGGCGTAATTCTTTCATGAGAACGACCGATAATATAAATTGGCGGATTATAATCTTTTTTAATTTTTTCAAGATTTTTTGCAGCCGAATAAGAAACACCCGAAGCTGATATGTATACTAACGGCATTTTATTATTCAATACGGCAACATGCCCATGCATAAATTCGCCCAAAATTATTGCGGTAACGTACAAATAAGACGTTTCCTGAATTTTCAAAGCAGCTTCTTTGGCCATTGCATAAGAAATACCGTCTGCCGTAATAATAAAGTGTTTTTCTTTTCTTAGCATATCTGCAAGTTGCTTTACTTTATTCTTCATTTCAAAAGTTTCTTTTATAACTTTAGGAACCGTTTTAATATTACCTATATGTTCAGCAATATCTTCACCGTTCATTTGAGCATATTTAAATGCCATTAAAGTCAGACATAGCATCTGAGCCGTAAAAGATTTTGTTGCGGCAATACTCTTTTCAATACCTGCAAAACAGTTAATCGTATAATCAGCAAGTTTGCAAATAGAAGATTTATTATTATTTGTAATACATGCAATCTTCATATCCAGTTGTTTTGCTCTTTTTGCCGCTCTCAATGTATCACTTGTCTCACCAGATTGGGTAATGAAAACATACAAAATATCTTTATCGTCAGGAGCCTTCGGTTTTAGTAAATATTCACTTGAATAAATAGCTCTTGCCGAAATATTCGCCATTTTTCCGAACAAATCCGCGCCAAATCTTGCGCAATGATATGAAGAACCACTTGCAACAAGAACAACTTTTTTTATATCCTTTGGCAAATCAAATGTAATATTACCGTCATCGGAAATATATTCTTTTAAGATTTTTTCCAAAATCTCAGGTTGTTCATGTATTTCCAAATCCATGCAAGTTTTTTTCTCAGAAAACAAAGACATAAATAAAAATTCCTTTTCTTTTATTAACCTAACAGCTCTTTCAATATTTCATTTACCGATTGAGGGTTAGCTCTGCCCTTTGTTTCTTTCATAACCTGACCTACAAAGAAACCGAATAACTTATCTTTACCGCCTCTGTATGCTTCTACCTGACTAGGATTAGCATCAATAATTTTTTGAGCGATTTCTTTTATTGCGCCCGTATCAGAAATTTGGCTTAAACCTTTCTTTTCAACAATAGCCGATGCTTTTTCGCCGTCTTTCAGCATATCAACAATAATTTGTTTACCTATATTATTTGAAATTGTTGCTTTTTCAATTAGTGATATCAATTCAACAAGATTATCAGGAGTTAATTTAGTTTCATTAACAGATAATTTTTCTTCTTTCAAATATGCAGCTATTTCACCCATTAAGAAATTAACGGCAATTTTAGGATTTGCACCCAATTTCAAAACTTCATCAAAGAACATGGCCAAATCCATTTGTTCAACAACAACGGTTGCATCATATTCGCTTAAACCTAAATCCATATATCTTTGGCGTTTTTGTTCGGGTAATTCAGGCATTGTTGCTCTGATTTTTTCAACCCATTCTCTTGAAATAACCAGCGGCATTAAATCAGGTTCAGGGAAATATCTGTAATCGTGAGCATCTTCTTTTCCGCGCATAGAGCGTGTTACACCCGCATTATCATCCCAAAGCCTTGTTTCTTGAACAACTTCTTCACCGTCTTCAACAAGTTCTATTTGTCTGTCTATTTCATACTCTAAAGCTCTTTCCAAAGCCTTAAAACTGTTTACGTTTTTAATTTCCGCACGTGTTCCGAATTTATCCGAACCCTTTGGCATAATTGAAATATTAGCGTCGCATCTCATAGAGCCTTCTTCTAAATTACCGTCACAGACTCCGACGTAACGAACAATATTTCTTAATTCTTCCATATATTGTCTTGCTTCTTGAGGAGAACGCATATCAGGTTCAGAAACGATTTCCAAAAGCGGAGTTCCTGCTCTGTTTAAATCAACAAGAGAATAACTTGAACCTGCAAGACCGTCTGCCCCTGCGTGCACAAGTTTTCCTGCATCTTCTTCAAGGTGAGCTCTCGTAATACCTATTTTTTTGCCGTTTACCATTAAATAACCTTTTCCGCAAATAGGTTCATCATATTGAGAAATTTGATAACCTTTTGGTAAATCAGGATAAAAATATTGTTTTCTGTCAAATTTACAACGTTCTGCAATTTCACAATTCAAAGCCAAGCCTGTCAAAATACCCATGTCAACAACAGCTTTATTTAACACAGGCAATACACCCGGCATACCTAACGTAATAGGACTTATTTGAGTATTTTGTTCATTACCGAATTCACACCCGTCAGGTGCAAATATTTTTGAATTTGTCTTTAATTGCGCATGTACCTCTAAGCCAATTACTACTTCATATTTTTCTCTTAAATCTTCCATTTATTTCTCCTGATTTTTCTTTAATTTTAGCACAAAAACAAATTATTATTGTTTTTCATAAACAAATATTGAATAATCTCTTTCTTTATCATGATAATCTTGCACAGGTTTTAAGTACATTTCGGCAATCTGCATTGTATCATGAATAACACTTGACATTAGAAAAACAAACATATTCATACCGTCATAGATATCAGAATAATACAGATATTGCCAATTTTTCAACAAGTTTGTGGTAAACGACTGCCTATAATTAACAAATATAAGTCTTTGACCTTTTTTCATCTTGTCTATTTGATTATCATGCAAAATTATATGATAAAGTACAAACGGCTTACCTTCAGAAAGGTCAGGCTGCAAGTAATGTTTTACATTTCCTCTGTTTAATTCTTTTTTAAACAGTTCATCAAAATAGAACGATTTTGATTCTTCATCTTTCAAAAGAATTGCATCATCAGCGAAGAAATGAAGGAGTTTACCTTTTGGAATATACCTCATAACCTTATTCCCCGAATATGGAATAATAAATATATCATCTTCTCTAGGCTTTATTATATCGTTCATTACCTGAGTTAAATTACCCAATTCTTTTCTGTGCAAATTGTAGACACTCATTGGTTGAAGTAACACAGACACAATATTTAAGAGAACAAAAAGAACAAAAATTGAATAAGATATTATTTTTAAGTTAAACTTAGATAAACCGTAACATACAGCACAAATAATCACAGGATATACAATGGAAGAATACTTGGTTAAAAATGAAATAGCCCCTACTGAAGCAAGCAATAACGCAGATATTAAAAATAATATTGACGGGCATAAAAACAAATATAATTTTTCATTTTTTGAACACAAACTTTTTAACAGTCCTCCAATACCTACCAATATAGGAACAAGAACAAAAATCAGATAAAAACCTTCGTGTATATGTTCAAACATATTAGCGTAAAAGTTCAATGCTCCTGTAACAATTTGAACATTTTGAGAAGTAAAATAATTTTCTAATATATCGCACAAGATTTTCCAATCAAAGAAATAAATATCTTTTGAAAAAGAACAGAAATTTTTGTGCATAACAATGATATTATAAATATTGAAAATAACCGCAGGAACAGCTATTGCAATTATGAGATAAAACCTTTTACAATATTCATTTAAAAAACTTTTATTTTTATTTAACAGATATAAACCGCCAACAATACCGTAAAATAGGGTTAAAAGCGGAGTAATAGAAAAAGTATACATTAACAAAGAATGAGAAATAATAAAACCTAAAGAGTTCTTTTTCTCAGGGTTTTCTACCATTTTTACGAAATAAAAGGCACTTAAAAGAGTCAAAACAAAGACTAATCCGTAAAATCTTACTTCAACCGAATAATATATGCAAAAAGTATTTATAGCAAACAATACAGCTGCAAAGTAACCTGCCGTTTTATTGAACAAATTTTTCATCAAATAAAAAGACAGCGGTATCAGCGGAATTGAAACCAAAATTGTACACAAATGCATTGAAATGTCGGATTTGCCAAAAATCTTCATCCAAAAATGGAGAATAACAAAGTACAACGGCATATGCAAATCTTGTTTTAATAATTCCCAAACTGTACCGAATACGAATTTTTGCTTAGCGAAATACCAAGAATATAGTTCATCTAACCATAAATCACCATAATTTTTAATAACTATAAGCCTTAAGACTAAAGCAAGTATTGTTATTATGGATACCGATATAACTTCAATATAATTTTTCTTTATGTATGATATAGTTTTTTCCATTTTTAATCCTCTTTATTAATTTTACCACAGAATTTTGACAATATAAGAACCGTCTACATCATATTGCCATATTATATTTTTACTTTTTAAATGTTCTTTTATTATAGATAGTTCAGGTTTTAAACGCCAATCATATCCTATGTAAAAAATATAACTTTTACCCTTCTTTAAATATGACAAACTTTCATTTAGTATTAATCTTTTTGTTGAATCTGAAACATCAGGAAACTGTAAGACAGCATAATCTTTTATATTTAAACCGAAAATTTTTGTATAGAACTCATAATCAGGTTTTGATGCCACATTATATATAACAGTATCTTTTAATTCGTATTTTTCTTTTAAAATTTTTGTAATTTCTCTTGCATTTTTATACGCAAAAACGCTTGAATTAAAAAATGATTTTATATAATTAATATTATAAGAAGATACGCTTATAAGTACCAAGATAAGGAAAAAATATGCCCATTTAAATCTATCTGCAGGAATTATAACGGTTAATATAACTATTGGAGTAAAAAATAGACCTGCACGATTTTCCAAAGGATACATATTTAAAAATGATGCAACAATAATAAATATAAAAGATAAAGATGTTAATAAATATATAGCTTTGTTTTTTAAATTTTTAATAATATAAAACCAACCGGTGCAGCTGCACACAAGTATAAGCAATAAATATTTGTTGGGTGTAAAACAATAGTTATAACAGGACTTAATCATCTTAAATATTGATACAACATTTAATTCTAAATAACCTTTATCCCAAAAATGTATCTGTGCAGATTCAACATTAATTTTAGCCGGCATTAGTAAAAAAATGTAATATATAATAAAAATAGCAATTATGGGTAAATATAACGATATATTTTTGATAACGGACAATCTGTACTTTAAAATATTCATAACAAACCAACCGGCAATTACAAATAATATTGGCAATGAAATCATTGTTGAACAAAGTATAATTAGGCTGGTTAAAATATATGTTTTTAATGTAATTTTATTAATATCGATTTTTGAAAAAATCAATAAAACTAGCATAAAGAAAAAAACATCTGTAGAATATTGTTTAAACTCCTGACAATAATAAATAATATGGTAATTAACAGCAAAAAGAGCATTTGCCAATATAATTGAAACTTTTTTCCAAGAATTCTTTTGACAAAAAATAAAACATAAATACAGATAAAATGCCAAAAATAAAAGGGATAAATCTTAATACCATTTCATTACATCCAAATATCAATGTATTAAGTTTTGTTATATACATAAAAATTTGCGGTGCAAACTGGTTATGCAGCAAAGGATGAAAAAAATTAACATCATTTATTATATTTAAAGCCAAAGATGCCTCATCATGCCACAGAGAACGATTATAACAATAAGTTATAGTTCTTAAAAATATTGAAACGAAAAATATTAAGAATATCCCAATCCGGTAAGAAATCTCACATACTCTTTTTTTATCCATGGAACTATTTTATCACAAAATAAAAAGGGATATATACCTAACAAAATGTATAATGCAATTACGAACGAAAGCGAAGCAATCAATAAATAAGTCCTACCGCACCTGTTGCTCTATATGAGAAAGATACCGTAACTCACTTCGTGCGTACGGTATGACAAGGAGTGTAATATCTATGAGTTGTTTAGTTAACCCCTCTCCCGAAAAGCAAACTTTCGCTGTTGCTCAAGTTGTTTTTCTTCCCTCTCCCGACGGGAGAGGGCTAGGGTGAGGGGATATTTTCTGTCATATCACACTTGTTACTCAAGTTGAGAAAGATACCGTAACTCACTTCGTGCGTACGGTATGACAAGAATGTACGTTACCAGAATAATGTCGTTACATATGAAATTTAAACAATCAATAAATCTGTCATACCGCACTTGTTGCGGTATCTCTTTAGTTTGCATTAACAAGATACCGGACAGATTAAATTCTATTTCGCTTTGCTCAAAGAATTTATGTCT
>CAJOPF010000136.1 GCA_905236205.1 Candidatus Gastranaerophilales bacterium | reverse complement strand
TTGCAGGAAAAATATTACCACAATCATTACTAATGAAAATGTGGAATTTTTCACAAAAATTCTAATAGTAAATAAACTTATAACAATATGTTCTAAACAATTGTAAGTTTTATTTTATACAATATTGACAATATTACAACGTACAAAGAGAAATTGTTTTAGAATATCAAACTATAAAAATTAAAGCTTGAAGTAACTAATAATATAAAATATCTCAAGAACGTAAAAAGCTGTATCTTGCTGATACAGCTTTTTAATGCTTTAAATCAATGTCTGATACTACTTAGCTTTTTTAACATGCAAGTTTGTAACTTTAGTATCGGTAGTTGTATTGATAACATTACCTTCTGCATCATATCTTTCTGATGCTAAAAGTTTACGGTAAGTATCATCTCCTCCTTTTGTAACATGGTAAGTTGTTTCTTCTTCTTTTGTATAAGAAACTTTTCTACCGTTTTCATAAGTTGTTGTTTCTATGATATTACCGTCTCTTTTTGTTTCTACCGTTGTATTGATAACATTACCTTCTGCATCATATCTTTCTGATGCTAAAAGTCTGCGGTAAGTTTCATCCCCAGCTTGTGGAACGTGATAAGTTGTTTCTTCTTCTTTTGTATAAGAAACTTTTCTACCGTTTTCATAAGTTGTTGTTTCTACGATATTACCGTCTCTTTTGGTTTCTACCGTTGTTTTGATTACATTACCTTCTGCATCATATCTTTCATTAACTAATTCTCTGGTACGAACTTCATCTCCTGATTGAATAACATGTTCTTTACGAGATAATGATTTTGTATAAGCAACTTTTTTACCGTTTTCGTAAGTTGTTGTTTCCGTAAGTTTATCGTTATCCCAAAT
Organism: Candidatus Gastranaerophilales bacterium; assembly: GCA_905236205.1. GTDB lineage: Bacteria > Cyanobacteriota > Vampirovibrionia > Gastranaerophilales > Gastranaerophilaceae > UBA6984. The sequence goes on along the minus strand of CAJOPF010000136.1, from coordinate 11,787 downwards.
ACTTACGCCGTCAATTTGTGGTCTTTCGCCTTTTGCTTTATAAATTGTGCTATCGCTGTATGAAATATGATTCCCACCGTCGCTGCCGCTAATACCTCTTGTCATATAAAACTCCTTTCAAAAAACTTATCTTATTAAAATACTATTACACTATTAGTAATCTGTCAATCTTTTTTAAATTGCATTTCATACAATTCTTTATAATAACCCTTCTCTATATTTATCAATTCTTCGTGAGTACCTGTTTCTACCAGCTGTCCTTCGTGTATTACTGCAATTTTATTTGCATTTTTTACGGTAGATAAACGGTGTGCGATAACAAAAACCGTTTTATCTTTCATAAGATTATCAATAGCGTTTTGAACAACTGCCTCAGACTGATTATCAAGAGAAGATGTTGCCTCATCAAGAATAACGATAGGAGCATCTTTTAAGAAAGCTCTCGCAATTGCAATTCTTTGTTTTTGACCGCCTGATAAAAGAACTCCTCTTTCACCTATGTTTGTATCCAAACCTTCTTCCAAAGACTCTATAAATTCGGACAAACAAGCATTTTCAACAGCTTTATTGATTTCTTCTTCTGTCGCATCAAGTTTACCCACCATTATATTTTCTCTAATAGTTCCTGCAAAAAGGAAATTTTCCTGCAAAACGATAGCTATATTGTCACGCAGAGAATTTATTTTGTAATCTCTTATATCTACATCATCAATCAATATAGAACCTTTTTTAAGAGGATAAAACCTTGGCAGCAAATTCACTATTGTAGATTTACCACCGCCAGAATTACCTACTAACGCAAAAGTCTGCCCTTTTTTAACAGTAAAGGAAACATCCTTCAGAACAGGTTTATTTTTCTTATATGCAAACGACACCTTATTAAATATGATATCTTTGTCAAAAGATTTCATATCAACAGCTTCATCACTATCAATAATATCATCAGGAGCATCCATATTTTTCACGACTCTTTCAAGCGCTAATAAAGAGCCTGTTATACTCTTAGCACTACCTCCTAGCCCCTTTATTGGAGTATAAAGCATTATAAGAGCTGTAATGAAAGATACAAAATTTCCGCTTGTAATTTGCCCTGTCGTGATTAAGTAGCTGCCAAAGCCTATTGCAAGAGCTATTCCCACAGAAACTATTACGTGCATAATCGGAGAAATTATAGCTGTTCTTTGAGTAATCTTCATTCTCGTTCTGAAAACGGTATTCAAATGTTGTTGAAAAATACCATTCTGCCGCTTATATAAGTTAAAGGCTTTTACTATCTTTGAACCTGAGTAAACTTCGTTATAATCAGTAATTACAACAGAACTTGCACCTTCTGATTTGTTTACGGCAGATTTTAATATTTTCTTCGTTCTTGCGGCAGGAATAATTGCCAATATAAGAATAAAAATGGCTATAATCGCTAATTGCCAAGAATTGTATATCAAAACAGCTATCAACGACAATGAAGAACATACTCTGGAAATAATCATTTTTATATTTCCCAACAAACCTCCGCATGCCGTTTGTGCGTCTTTATTAAATTTTTTTTGAATGTCTCCTGATGTTTTTTTATCAAAAAATGTTGAGCTTTTATACATTAACTTATTATAAAGCGCCCTCTTAACATCATTTGAAACTTTTCCCGTAACCCAATCGTTATAATATGTAGATGCGTAATTTAATATGCCTTGCAGCGATGTAAACGCAACAATTAAAATTGGTATATACCAAGGCGATTGAACATTTTTTTCAATCATGACAATATCCATATAAGGTTTCAAAGACAGCGCTATAACCGCATCCAAACAACCTATCGGAACTGCCAATGCCAAAGCAATAACCGTTCTTCTCCAATACGGTTTAACAAAAGGCATTATCCGTTTTAAATTATACAAAGTATCAGTTTTTCTGATTTGATGATTAACTGAACGTTTAAGTTTTAAAAGTAAAAACTTTATAATCTTTCTCAAAGATAATCTGCTTTTCATAAAATATATTATACAACAAACATTTATTTACAAAATGTTGATTAAATAGTAGAATAGTAGCAAAAAAAATTTTTACCGTTTTTAAAATATGCAAAGAAAGGATTTATAATGGATATAAAAAACATTTTACCGTCATTTGGAGTTAAAAATCAAACAAAAGTACAAAATAATGTACCAAAAACAAAACCTATGCCAATGGATAGCGTAAGTTTTTCCACGAACATAAAAGACAATGAACAAAAGTTTGTCGCACTTCGTGACAGAATTGCAGACGGAATGAAAGCCGTTACAAGCGGAGCCGAAGCTGCAAGCTGGGACTTTTATATTAACAGTACATCCGAAAATATGGATAAAATGAACAAAGCTCAAGATAAAATGACTGAGTTTTATGATAACAAGGATGTATACACCGAATTAAAAGAAATCAATGACAAAGGCGGTGTTGGAGAAAAACATCTAAAAAAACAATTGAGAACACTCACAAGTGCATTTGGTGACGGAATTGAATTTAAAGATGAATTAAAAGCTATGAATGAAAAAGAGAACGAAATTTCTCAAAAATTAAATTCTTACCAAATGACAATAGACGGAAAACCTGTTTCAAAAGCAGAAATTTCTAAAATTATGGAATCGGAAACAAATCCTGAAATCCGTAAAAAAGCTGCTGATGCAAAAATCAAATCAGGAGATTTAATCGCTGACGATTTGGTTGAACTTGTAAAAATGAGAAATGAATTTGCCAAAAAGAAAGGTTATGACAACTATTTTGATTATAAAATAGCAGAAGATTACGATATACAGCCAAAAGAACTTGATAAACTACTTAATGACGTTGCTAAAAATACAAAAAAATCAAATGAAAAAGTAATGGCAGGAATTAAAAATGATTTATCAAAAGCCTTTGGTGTAAAACCTGAAGATTTAAGAAGCTATCACTTCGGCTACCTTGCAGGTGAAGATCCTGAGAAAAAGGTTAATGACGTAATTAAATCAAAAGAAGATGTTGTTGAAATATCCAAAAAAGCATACGCAGGAATGGGATATGATGTTGATAAATTGCCGATAACACTTGATTTATTTCCTCGTGCAAACAAAAACACTCATGGTTTTTCATTCCCGATTGAAGCAGGAAAAGATGCAAGAATTTTGGCTAACCTAACAGACAACGTTTCAAGTGTTGATACATTGATGCACGAATTAGGACACTCCGTATTTACTGTCAAAACAGATTCTAAGTTACCTTACATGGTTCAGGATACGACCAGCACAATGACAGAAGCTGTTGCAATGATGATGGGAGATATGATTAGAACAGAAGGTCTTGTAAAAGACAGAATTTCTCCGGAAGTTAGCGAAAAATTTGAAAAATCATTAGGTAAAGAAGAATCAACATTTGTAGGTTCAAGTATGGCAATAATTGATTTTGAAAGAAATATGTATAAAAATCCTGACCAAGATTTGAAAAAATTATGGAAAGATATGAGCATAAAATATAAAGGCAGAAGCGAAAAAGATGAAGCAACAAACGAATGGGCAACTATTCCGCACTTCTTATCTCACCCTGCATACTATCAAAATTATTTCAGAGCATCTTTAATCAAAGCTCAACTGTATGATGCACTGACTGATAAATTTGGTAAATTAACAGAAAACAAAGAAACTGCTAAATATTTAGACAATAATTTATTCAAATACGGTGGTTCAAAAGATGATAACGAAATACTAAAAGACATAACAGGCAAAGAGCTTAACGCAGAAGCATTCTGCAACAGAATCAATAAATTAGTTGAATAAATTTAAGCGGGCGGAATTTAAAAATTCCGCCCGCAGCGTTTCAAATACAGTAAAAAGTGGCATATACAGCTTGGGGATAATGCAATAAAATAGAAAAAGGAGTTTCTATGATTTCAACTATCACTTCAGGCATGATGCTGAATATGTACAGATATGGTTCACCAACAAAACAGATAGACCAAAAACAGGTTTTTGCTTCCGTTTCAATTATGGTTGGCGGAGATGGTTCAAGTATTTCGAAGGCGCAATTAAAAAGTTATATAGATAAGGCCTCTAATGGCCTGGTTAAGGTTTCAAGACAACAATTACAGGCAATGAAGTCTATGTATTCGCAGTGGGATAACACATTTGGCAAAGATAGAGATACCATATCCTTTGAAGATTTTGACAAGGCTGCACATCTTTTTTGCCAAATTGCAATGTCGTCTAATGAAGAAGATGATAACGAAAGATTTTTACGTGAAATATGCGAAAAAGCTGAAAAATACAGAAAAGAACTTGCTGAAAAAATGAATGGTGATGAAGATAAAACTCCAACAATAGAACAATTACACGAATATCTTAAAGAACTTATCAACTCAAACAATAACGATGAAAAAGCCGAAGAAATTGCTTATATTATAAATATTATAGAAGATATAAAAAATCCCCAAAATGAATATGAAGTGTGATTATTTATTTCTTAAATTATTAACAAATCGTTTTAAACGTTCCATCGCAATTTTTAAAGTATCTAAAGAATAAGCATAAGATATTCTTAAAAAACCTTCTCCGCTTTCCCCGAATGCTGTCCCTGGAACGGCTGCTACATGTTCTTCCTGTAAAAATTTTGTTGCAAATTCTTCACTTGTCATTCCAAACTCTTTTATACAAGGGAAGACATAAAAAGCCCCATTAGGTTCAAAACATTCTAAGCCCATATCTTCAAATGCATTCAGCAAAAATCTTCTGCGCTGATTATAAGAGACTTTCATTTCCAATACGTCATTATCACCGTTTTTTAAAGCTTCAATTGCCGCATATTGACTTATTGTAGGCGCACACATAATAGCATATTGGTGGATTTTAGTCATTTGTTTCAAAAGTTCTTTCGGTCCGCACGCATAACCTAACCGCCAGCCTGTCATTGCATAAGCTTTTGAGAAACCGTTAATTAAAAGTGTTCGTTCCTTCATTCCTTCAAGACTTGCAATAGAAACGTGCTTACCGTTATACGTTAATTCAGCGTATATCTCATCAGAAATTACAAAAATATCTTTTTCGATTACAATTTTTGCTATTTCTTCAAGGTCTGATTTGCCCATAACCGCTCCTGTCGGGTTATTCGGATATGGAAGAACCAATATTTTTGTTTTATCCGTAATCGCATTTTTTAATTCATCTGCCGTTAATTTAAAATTATTTTCGGCTTTTAAGTTGACAAAAACATTTTTAGCACCCGCCAAATCAGCACATGGAGCATAAGAAACATAAGAAGGCTGAGGAATAATAACTTCATCACCGGCATTTACCATTGCACGCAAGCCTATATCAATAGCTTCCGAGCCTCCGACAGTTACCAAAATTTCATCCTCAGGATTATAATAAATGTTTTGCTTTCGTTTTATATAATTTGAAATTTCTTCTCTTAACGACATTAAACCCAAATTTGAGGTATAAAAAGTTTTACCTTTTTCAAAAGCATAAATACCCTCATCACGAATATGCCAAGGGGTATCAAAATCCGGTTCTCCGACACCAAGTGATATAGCATCTTTCATCTCGCTTACTATATCGAAAAACTTACGAATACCTGACGGTTTTATATTTTTTACTTTTTCTGAAACGGGTATACTCATGGAGTTATAATTTCTCTTTCATCTTCGTGTTTTTTATCCAAAATAGTTCCGTGGTCTTTATATTTTTTCAAAATAAAGTGAGTAGCCGTACTTAAAACACTTTCGAGTGTTGATAATTTATCGGATACAAAGCCCGAAATTTCTTTTAACGATTTTTCTTCTAATGTTACCAATAAATCGTAACCGCCTGAAATCAAATATACAGACTTAACTTCAGGATAGTTGTAAATTCTTTCCGCAATTTTATCAAACCCCTGACCTCTTTGCGGAGTTACTCTAACCTCAATTAAAGCATTAACTTTTTCAACAGAAGTTTTATCCCAGTCGATAAGTGTGTGATATCCGCAAATTACACCTTCTTTTTCAAGATTTGCCAACTCATCCAAAACAGCTTGTTCAGTAACACCAAGAATTACGGCTAATTCTTTTAAATCAATTCTGCTGTTCTTTTCAATTACCGTTAATAATTCTTCTCTCATTTATTCTCCTTTAAATACTGAATTTATTATATTATATTCCAACTAAAAAATCAGTATAATTTTAAAATTTTAGACCAAACAAACTATATCAATCCACCATTTCACGAAGTTTTTTAAGTTGGTCCCGAATTTCTGCCGCACGTTCAAAATCAAGGATTTTAGCAGCTTTATGCATATCTTTTTCTAATTTTGTTATAAGCTTTGGCAAATCTTTTTTATCTATTCCTAAATCGACCATTTCCTCAGCAACTATATCTTCAAAATTTCTGTAACTTGCAACCAATGAAAGCAAATTATTTTCAATAGGTTTTTTAATCGTTTGCGGAATAATACCGTATTTTTTATTATGTTCCAACTGAAGCTCTCTGCGTCTTTCCGTTTCTTTTATTGCTTTTGCCATTGAATCAGTCATATTATCAGCGTACATAATTACTTCACCGCAGGAATTTCTTGCCGCACGCCCAATTGTCTGAATTAAACTTGTTTCGGAACGCAAAAAGCCCTCTTTATCCGCATCCATAATTGCAACCAGCGAAACTTCAGGTATATCAAGACCTTCTCTTAATAAATTCACACCAATAAGAACATCATATTCACCCAAACGCAAATCTCTAAGTATCTCTATTCTTTCCAACGATTGAATTTCACTGTGCAAATATCTTACTCTTATGCCCTCTTGTAAAAAGTAATCGCACAAATCCTCTGCCATACGTTTTGTAAGAGTAGTTATCAACACTCTTTCGTCTTTTTTTGCTCGTTTTTCTATTTCCGATTTCAAATCCGATATTTGTGATTCAATAGGTCTAACGTGTATTTTAGGGTCAACAAGTCCTGTCGGACGAATAATTTGTTCTACATACTGCTGAGAAGTTTTAAGCTCAAAATCAGCAGGAGTTGCAGAAATATAAATTTTTTGACCAACTTTATTAAAAAATTCTTCTTCTTTTAAAGGTCTATTATCTTTGGCACAAGGCAGCCTAAAACCATATTCAATTAAAGTATCTTTTCTTGCCGCATCTCCGTGGGACATACCTTTTATTTGCGGTAAAGTTACATGAGATTCATCAATTACGGTTAAAAAATCACTCCTGAAATAGTCCAACAAAGTTGCGGGAGCAGAGCCGACAGAACGTCTTTCTATTATTCTTGAATAATTTTCAATACCAGAACAATAGCCCATTTCTTTAATCATTTCAATATCGTATTTTACTCTTTGCTCAAGACGTTGAGCCTCTATAAGTTTATTTTGAGAATTTAATTCCGCAAGTCGTGATTGAAGTTCCTGTCTTATTAAACTTATGGTTTCCTCAACATTTTCATCATAAGCAAGATAATGCACAGCAGGATATATAACCGTTTTTTCAACAGCTTCAATAATTTCACCTGTCGTTGCATCTATTCTTACTATTTTTTCAATCTCATCACCAAAGAAGTAAATCCTTGTAATAATTTTTTCATAAGACGGTATAATTTCTACAATGTCACCCCTCGCTCTGAAATTTGCACGTTCAAGAACAACATCATTTCTGGTATATTGAACGCTTACCAGATGTCTTAATAAATTTTCCCGTTCGATTTCCATACCCACAGAAAGTTCAATTGCGCCCTTAAAATAGTTTTCAGGCAAACCTAATCCGTAAATACAACTTACTGAAGCAACAACAATAACATCATTTCGTTCATATAAACTTCTTGTTGTATTATGTCGTAATCGGTCAATTTCTTCATTTATACTCGCAGATTTTTCAATATATGTATCGGTTCTTGGAATGTATGCCTCAGGCTGATAATAATCATAATAAGAAATAAAATATTCAACTGCATTCTCGGGAAACAGTTCCCGAAACTCATTATAAAGCTGTGCTGCAAGAGTCTTGTTGTGCGCAATTATCAATGTAGGCTTTTGAATTTGTTCTATTACATTTGCAATAGTAAAAGTTTTTCCAGAACCTGTTATTCCAAGTAACGTTTGTGCATCAAAACCCATATTAACACCGTTAACCAGCTGCTTTACGGCCTTTGGCTGGTCGCCCGACGGAGAATATTTTGATACCAGTTTAAATTTACGTTCCATAACAATATTTTATTGCAAAATTTTTTATTTTCTATTCAAAAAATTTATGTAAAACTTCTAAAATTTAATATTGAAATATAATTTCATGAAAATCAAAGCTAATAATACTGATACGACACAAACTAATATCGTGATAAACGTATAAACAAAAGCTCTCAGCAGCTCGCCATTATGAATAAAATCTAAAAGTTCCAAAGATAACGCACTTAGCGTACTTAAACCACCGCAAAAACCAACTATCCAAAAAACTTTGTATATAGAATTTGAATTAAATTTATCAATAAAATATATAAAAACAATTGTTGCGATAAAACAGCCAAAAAAATTAGCAATCAAAGTACCCAACGGTAAATAAGACATTTTAGGCATAATCAGAGATAATAAATATCTTACCAAAGCACCTAAACCGCCACCAACAAATACAATTAAAGCATTCATAAAAGCCATACCTCCGAAATTTTACTCTACATCAAAATTAAAGTAAGTATCTTTGTAGGGTTCATCTTTTAATGTAAAATGCCACCATTCCGAATCAATACCAGCAAACCCTGCTTTTTGCATAGCATCACTCAAAATTTTTCTGTTTTTCTTTTGAATTCTTGTTATCTTTTTGTAATCAGGATGCGAAATTTCGCTGAATAAATCAAAAGTTCCACCCATATCCACAAAAGAACCGTCTTTCTTTATTATGGTTAAATCAACCGTACTGCCTCTTGTGTGAGAAGACTTTACGGCAATATATCCGCCTTTTACCAAATCTGATTTTTGTAAATCAGGGTAAAAGTCTTTATCTCCCGCATCATTAGGATTATTTATCCAAAAAACGAAATTATCTACTGCCTTTTGAGGTCTGTAAGAATCCCATATAAAAATTCTGTAACCTTGATGTCTTAAATCTTCAGCAGCTTTAGAAAGGGCGGCTAAAGCCTCTTTGGTCATATACGCTTTCGGCGCTTTATATCCGTCTATTCTCTTTCCCGTAAAATTGTTAGAAGAATAATAACGGATGTCATAAACCGCATCATCAATTACCGAGCTAATTTCTGCGAAATCTGTTTTGTCAGTTGAAATTGTATCCGCAAAAACAGGAATAAAACTGCTTGCGATAATAACTAATACCAATAAAAGTTTTTTCATATTTTTATCCTTCTACTATTTATAAACTTAAAAAATACTACAAATTCCAAATAACAATGAAAATCCTACCAGCATCATAATTGGAGTATCCATGGAATGTGGAGCGAAAGCTTCGGATAACGTCATTACAGGCGGAAATAATATTATTGCAGACCAAAACTCTTGCGGATTAGCAAATTGGTTTTTAAACAACAGCAAAAATACTATTGCGGCTATGTAAACACAAGCGCTTCCTGCGTAAGACCTTACGTACCTATGTTTTAAATTCCAAGAAGGTACAACATACTTCTTTTTACCTAAATAGGTTCCCACAGGTTCAGCCAGTCCGTCTCCTATTGCTACTGTCAACACAACAACAGAAGCCAAAAGAGGTAAGTTTAAGCAAGTTTCAAAAATTTGTTTAAAAATGGTTATAATTAAAAGTCCCGGAAGCATATTACCTAAAACTATCCATTTTAAAGTATTTGGTCTATCTTCAACCCTGTCTAAGGAATTAAATTGCAGCATAAAAAATGTTGAAAATTCTCTTACGGGCTTAATTAAAACTAAAAACATAAAAAGAACAAATAAAGATTCCCAAAGGTGTGGTAATATACCTAAAGGGGCTGTCGGAGGACTTAACAATGGCACAAGATATGCGGCAAAATGTTGAATTTTCCTTGTATAATTAACTTTAAACCACTTATTTTTAGATGTCGTAATATACCCTTTATCATCAATATTGCAATAATGACGGCATAACATTCCGCCCAACAGAGCCAAAATCATCATAATAAACAGTTTTACGCCTGCTCTTAAGAAAAATTCTTTTGCACTAAAAAGGTTCGGGTCATATATTAGTGTCCAACCAAGTAAACACAAGAATAGAATTATCCACAGAATTAAAAATTTTAAATCAAAAGTTTCAGTCCATTTTTTATTATAATTTCCTGCCGAATCCCCTGGCATTAACACGTTATTTTGCATAAAAACCTCTTAATAATGTTTTATACCACTATTATATACCAAAATCGCTTTTTTCTCAGATTTATACAAAAAATGTAATAATCTATTATTCAGGATATTTTTTATCACAATTATTTTGGCATTTTTTTTGTAACACAAAGGTTCTGCGTGAATTGAAATTGAACAATTCGGATAAAGCACTTGAATTTGTTTTTCTATTTCATCACAAATTTTATGACATTCACAAATAGACGTATTTTCAGGGAATTGTAATACCATATCAATATCTTTTGTCGGACCGACCTGACGAGCTTTTATACTATGATATTTAAGTGTCGCTATATATGCATATTTTTGAACAATATGTTCTATTTTGTCAATATTTTCAAATGGCAGAGAGTGGTCTAAAAGGTTATTTACAGCCTTCTTTGAAATTGAATATCCCGCCTTGAAAATTATTCCTGACACAAGAATTGCAATAACAGGGTCAAGTACGCTGTAACCTGTTATTTTTATAAGAATTAAACCGACCATAACGCCGAATGATGAATATACATCCGTTCTCAAATGTTCACCATCTGCGTATAAAGATATTGAATGAGTTTCTTTTGCGACTTTAAATAACAGAAAACTTACTATGATATTGAGAAGAACCGCAATAAACATAACAGAAATTCCCAGCAAATTTTCTGTGTCCATATTTATACCTAAAATAATTTTTTTAGATGCCTCGTATATTATAAACAAAGACGCACATATTATTAAAAGACCTTCAATAAAACCTGATAAATCCTCGTATTTTCCATGCCCGTACGGGTGGTCATCATCGGCAGGTTTTGAAGATTTTACGACAGAGAAAAATGTTAATAAAGAAGCAAATAAATCGCTAAACGAGTGTATTGCTTCAGATATAATACACAAACTACCGCTGATTATACCTGTAATTATTTTTAATGCAGTAAGTACAACATTAGAGGTTATTGAAAGTCCTGCAACTAAATTTTTTTTATAATGAATATCCATAAAATCTTCTTTTTCCGTATAACAACAATAATACTACTAAAAAAATTGAAATTAAACTAACATACCGCGATTTCTCAACTCGTATAATTCGTTTTTTACAAAAAATAAGTCCGACAAGCGGACTCATTTTCTAAAAATGGCGGGGTTGACGTTGCAAGGTTCGAATTTTTTGAAAGATATTACGAACATATAAACAATACCCCTACTGCCCAAAAGATACGCCATCCAATAGCTTAACTTAATTGTTATAAAATGAGCTTTACAATAGTATGACAGCTAATAGTTAAAATGCACCTAATACTTTATTTGTGGTACTTACAAATTGACAATTATATTATATCATATTATATTAAGATTATTATAGAAGGGAGAACATTATGAAAATAATTGACTGTGAATTTCACTATTATTTACCTGAATTGATGGAATATCTTTCCACACGAGATAATGCAATGAGATATTATCCGGAAACTAAAATTCTGGAAGTGAGAGATAAAGTTTTTGCTCATTTT
>CAJOPF010000135.1 GCA_905236205.1 Candidatus Gastranaerophilales bacterium | reverse complement strand
TCCAGGCCAGACTTGAACTGGCACTGAGTTATTCGCCCAATCGGATTTTAAGTCCGACGCGTCTACCGATTCCGCCACTGGAGCATGTTCAGTATTTGTTATTCATTTGTCTTACTCGTCGTGGCTTCATCGGTAGACTGTCTACCTTTCCTCTCACAAACGATACTTAATCGTTTGTTCGGCAGAGTGCCACGGAGCATGTTCAGCATTTGCTATTCATTTGTCTTGCTCGTCGTGGCTTCATCGGTAGACTGTCTACCTTCTCTCTCACAAACGATACTTAATCGTTTGTTCGGCAGAGTGCCACTGGAGCATGTCCATAAATACAAACTTATCTGCAAAATCAAATTTAACAAAAAACGAAATAATTGTCAATATTTTTTGTTAAGTAACTTCTTTGTATGTTTTAAAATGAGCTTTGCAAACTTCAAGCAAACGCTCTTTACCATGTTTTTTTATAAACTCGGCTGCGGCATCTTTAACAATATTGTTGCAGCCTTTTGGAAAATTACATCCGAAAGCAAGTTCCATTTGTTTCATTTTTTGCACAAACGTAGCCCTTGCCAAAACGCTAGCCGCTGCAACCGCAATATCACTTTCTGCTCTTACTGTTTGTTCTAAACGTATGCCTTTGCCTCTTGTCTGGAGTGCATTTTTTATTAAACTTTCGTCTCCAAATTTGTCTGATAACGCATATTCACAGTTGTTTTTTTCTAAAATGTTTTCTATTGCCTTAGCGTGTCCCCATGCCAGTAATTTATTCAGATTTCCGAAATTCTTGTATAATTCGTTATATTTAGTATTTCCTATTGCAATTACGGAAAACTTTGCGTACTTCTGTATTTGTGTCGCAAATTCTAAGATACGTTTATCTGTTATAGTTTTTGAATCTCTAATGCCCAAGTCTTTAAACATTTTTGCACAGGTTTCATCAACCATAACTCCTGCAATAACAAGAGGTCCGAAAAAATCACCTTTGCCTGATTCGTCTGTGCCAATGTGAGTTACAAATTTATCTTCCATATCTAAATATTAACATACATTTGAAAAATTAGTATATTTTGGATAAAATCATAACAGATGAGGTGATTTATGATAAAAGTTGCAGTTTGCGGTTCAAACGGTAAGATGGGTAAAGAAGTTGTAAAAGCCGTTAGTGAAAATTCAGAGATGGAATTTGTTGCGGGTATTGACCTTAATAATGCCGAATTTAAAACAATTGAAGAAGCTCATAAATCAAAAGAAATTGATATTTTAGTGGATTTTACCCAACCTGATTCAATATATGAAAATGCCTTATATTGCCTGAACAACGGAGTTAATATAGTTATAGGTACAACAGGTCTGAAAGATGAGCAAATTGATGAGCTAAAACAGCTTTCAGGAAAAAATAAGGTGGCTTGTTTTATTGCTCCTAATTTTTCAACAGGTGCCGTTTTAATGATGAAATTTGCTCAATTAGCTGCAAAATATTTTGATAATGCAGAAATTATTGAACTTCATCATAATCAGAAGAAGGATGCGCCGTCAGGAACAGCTGTTAAAACAGCACAACTTATGGCGGAGTCAAAAAAATCTTTTATAAGTGGAAATTGTGCAGAAACTGAGACAATAAAAGGCGCAAGAGGAGCTGATTCGTATTCTGATATTCACATTCATTCTGTCAGAATGCCTGGGTATATGGCTTCTCAGGAAGTTATTTTCGGTTCTGATGGTCAAACTCTTTCTATAAGACACGATTCAACTAATCGTACCTGTTACATGCCAGGAGTGTTAATGGCAATAAAATATGTTTACGAAAATAAAAGTTTTACTTACGGATTGGATAACATTTTATAAAGGATAAAAAAATGGAACAAAGAAAACCTAATATTGCAGTTTTGGGAGCAACAGGTGTTGTAGGCAGGCACATTTTAGAGATTATGGAAGAATTAAAAATTCCTTATAATTCCGTAAAATTACTTTCCAGTGCAAAAAGTGCAGGGTCAAAATTAAGTTTTGACGGAAACGAATATACTCTTGAAGAAGCTACTCCTAATTCTTTTGAAGATATAGATATTGTTCTTGCTTCTGCAGGTGCTTCAACAAGTAAGCTGTTTGCGCCGGAAATTGTTAAAAGAGGCGGTTTGATTATTGATAATTCCAGCGCATTTCGTATGGAAAAAGATGTTCCGTTAGTAATTGCAGGTGTTAACGACGAAGATTTGAAAAAACATAAAGGTATTATTTCTAATCCAAATTGCTCAACTTCTCAGTTAATCCTTGCGTTAAAGCCGTTAAATGATTTAGCAAAAATTAAGAGAATGATTGTTTCAACATATCAATCAGTTAGCGGAGCAGGACTTGCGGCAATAAATGAATTAAAAGAAAACACGAAAGCCAGATTGGAAGACAAAGCTTTTACGCCTGTAAAATTCACTCAAGAAATTGCATTTAACTGTGTTCCGCAAATTGATGTCTTTTGTGAAAACGGTTATACAAAAGAAGAAATGAAAGTTACTAATGAAACAAGAAAAATAATGCATTTCCCTGATGATATGCCAATTTCTTGTACTGCAGTAAGAGTTCCTGTTTTTGTAGGTCATTCGGAGGCTATTGATTTGGAATTTGAAAAACCTATTACGGCAGAACAGGCAAGAGAGGCTTTAATGGGTGCTTATGGTATTGAAGTTGTTGATGATATAGAAAATAAAAAATTTCCGACAGCTATTCAATGCGCAGGTAAAGATCCTGTTTATATTGGACGAATAAGAAAAAATATTGCTTTTGAAAATGGGATTTCTTTCTGGTGTGTGGGAGATAATTTGCGTATTGGTGCGGCTTTAAATACTGTAAGAATTTGCAAAAAAGTTATTGAAATGGGGCTGTTTTAATGGGTAAACTCGTTTCGCAAGATGAAATTGTAAATATCGTAAATGATTTACAAAAAAACGGTAAAACTGTTGTAACAACAAACGGATGTTATGATATTCTTCATGTCGGGCATGTAAGATATTTGCAAAAAACAAAAAACATAGCAGATTATTCGGTTATTATGTTAAATTCTGATGCTTCTGTTAAGATAAATAAAGGTGATAATCGCCCGATTAACACTGAATCTGACAGGGCGGAAATTTTATGTGCTTTATCATGTGTTGATTATGTGGTAATATTTGATGAGAAGTCACCTTGTAAACTTTTGGATAAAATAAAACCAAATTTTCATACAAAAGGCGCTGATTATACTCTTGAAACTTTACCGAAAGAAGAACGAGACGTTATAATTAAAAACAATATAAAAGTTGAATTTATAGAATTTGTTCAAGGTAAGTCAACAACCAATACGATAGAAAAAATGAAAAATATATAAGGAGATGTTATGAAAGAATTTTCGGTAGAAGAAATATCACAAATAGTGGGCGGAATGCTTACAAAAGTTGAGGATGCAAAAATAAGAATGATAGCTCCTCCTCTTTTGTGTGATGAAAATATGTTAGCATTGGCTTTAAGTGAAGAAGAAATAGGAAATCTTGCCAAAACAAAAGCTAAAGCTGCTTTAGCTCCACTGGGTGTTACTTTTGACGGACTTACAATTATAGAAGTTGAAAGACCAAGGCTTGCAATGATGAAACTTTTAACTTTATTTTACGAAGAACCGCAAATGAATGATGCTATTCATCCTACTGCCGTAATACATCCCGAAGCAAAAGTTGCATCTACCGCTAAAATTGGCGCAAATGTCGTAATTTCAAAAGGAGCTGTGGTTGGTGAAAATTCAAAAATTCTTGCTAATTCTTACGTAGGAAACGATGCAAAAATTGGCGATAATTGCTTTTTCCACGCAAATGTGAACATCGGAGACAGAGTTGTTGTCGGAAATAATTGTATATTACATCATGGTGTTTCTTTAGGTGCTGACGGTTTCAGTTTTGTTACAGAGGCTCCTGATAACATTGAACAGGCAAGAAAAGACGGTGAAATTAAGCAAGAAAACAAAGACCAAAAAATCTTTAAAATTCCGTCATTGGGTTCTGTTGTTATAGGTAATAATGTTGAAATCGGTGCTAATTCAACTATTGACAGAGGAACAATAGAAAATACGATTATTGGTGATGATACAAAAATTGATGACCTTGTTATGATAGGTCATAATTGTCGTGTTGGAAAAGGTTGTATGATAGTATCTCAAGTCGGTATTGCTGGAAGTTGTGTTATTGGAGACCGAGTTGTAATCGCAGGTCAAGCAGGTTTGGCTGACCATTTGAATATAGGAAATGACAGTTTAATCGCAGCAAAAGCCGGTGTTTCAAAATCTTTCCCTGAAAAATCAATTATAGTTGGTATACCTGCTGTTCCAAGAAAAGATTTTATTAAACAATTAAAAACCTTGAAGGATGCAGGCGAATTGATAGCTAAATTCAAAAAATATGAGCCAATGTTAAAAACATTCCTAGAGGATACACAAGAAAATTAAAAGAGAAAGTTATGGCAACAATTAAAAAAGAATTTACCATAAAAGGTAACAGCTTAATGAAAAATCTGGATTGTGAGGTTACAATTAAGCCTTCAACTTCGGGAAAAATAAAGTTTTACTTGAAAGATTCAGAAGACGCTGTTATTGCTGATGTAGAAAATGTTTCGTCTACAAGTCATTGTGTTTGTGTTGGACAAGGTAACAGACAAATTATGCTGATAGAACATTTTATGGCAGCTTGTGCCTTTTGTGGTGTTGATTCAATAGATGTGTATCTTTCTGAAAGTGAAATGCCGATATTGGACGGAAGCTCTTATGAGTGGGTTAAAGCTTTTAAGAAAGCTGGCATAGAAAAAAGTAAACCTATATATTACACTTTGCTTGATCCTGTTGCTTATTTTAATGGCAAAACACATTGTATTATTATGCCTGATGAAGAATTAAGAATTTCTTATGCTGTTAATTATGACCATCCTGATTATAGGCACAGATGGGCAAGTTATGATGCGAAGAATAATAATGAGATAATTGAGGCAAGAACATTTGGATTTTTGCATGATTTAAAGAAATTTCAATTCTTTGGCTACGCAAAGGGTGTTACTCAGGATAATACAGTCGGATTTACAGATGATGGCGGTTATACAACAAAATTAAGAAGTGACAGGGAACCGATAAAACATAAAATTTTGGATATAATAGGAGACTTGTATTTAACAGGTGTTAATCCGTTGTATATGAAGGCTCAAATTATTGCAAAAGAGGCGGGACATGCTGTTCATGTCAAGACCGCTTTGAAATTGAAAGATAAATTGATAAAGATAGAATAAGGAGAAGTTACGTGTCAGAAGAACAAAAAACAATTTTAACATATGATGCAATTCAAATTGCTGAATTGATTCCGCATCGTTATCCGTTTTTGCTTGTGGATAGGATTACGGAATGTGTTCCGGGTGAATATTCTATCGGATATAAAAATTTGACTTGGAATGAGGAATTTTTCCAAGGTCATTTTCCTAATAACCCTATTATGCCTGGGGTTTTGCAGGTGGAAGCGATGGCTCAATGCTCAGCACCAATATTGTTAACAATGGATAAATTTAAGGGCAGACTTGCTCTTTTTGCAGCTATGGATAATGTAAGATTTAAAGGTATTGTACGCCCTGGTGACAGACTGGATATGAGAATAGATTTGATAAAATTAAAGGGCCCTGTTGGAAAAAGCCATGGTGTCGGAACTGTTAACGGCAATATCGTTGTTGAAGCGGACATGACCGTTTGCATAAAGTAGGTCGTGAGTATTTTAAAATATTAACTCTTTTAATTTTTTAGATATTTGATATAATTGTGGTATGAGTTATACAATTCTTGCTATAATCGTAATAATTATGACACTTATATTGGGTGCTTTTGCTATTTTTAGCTTAATGATATCTAAAAAGGTGTTTTTTTGTGCTTTTCCCCGATTATCAATATATGGAGATCCTAATAAAATAAGATTTATTCATCTTGACGGTTTTTTCTTTGTTATTTCAAATGATATTTGGGGCAGAGATGTTGTTTATCAAAATGAAGCTTCAAATATGATGTTTAAATACAATCTTAAATCTACCATGTTTGCATCGGAAATATTAAATAATAAACAGCCTTTGAATATAGAAATGTTGGATGTTTTGACAAACAAACAAATGTCTTATTCCGTACCTCATGGTTCAAAACCTCAAGCCATAAGGTTTTTCATGAAATACAGAGAACTAATGGACCGTATAAAAAAACATAATATGGAAGAAAATTTTTAAAGGAAGTTTTTTTTATAAAATTCAAAATCTAACAGATAATAAACATTAAGTTATGTAAACAAAGATTTTGGAATTTATTAATGTTTTTGTTATATCGTGCCGACATGCATGGTAAAGTATGCTATGTATATATAAGGAGAAATGCTTATGGGTATGTCAGCATCACAAGCAAGAATGTTATTTATATCGTCAAGAATGCACGATGTAGAGTTAAAATCGCAACAGATAGCAAACCAAAAGATACGTTTGGCAAGTGAATCTGAGGAAATTGCGAATGATTACGCAAAAGCGTTGAACAAAACGAATCTGTTTGTTAATGGTTTTGGTAATGATGGCTCTGCGACAACTACTCCACTATCTTATAATTCGATTATGGGACCAAATGGTGCAATGAATGGTTATACATTGCGTAATGCAAATAACAAGTTGATTTTGTCTCCTGATATGATAAAAGCTTATGAAAGATCAGGACATGATGCTCAAAAATTTATACAATATATGGGTGTTGATGTTGCAGATATTGCAACAAAAGTTGTTGGGTATGCCAATGATTATGATAAACCTAAGTACGGATATAATGCAGATGCGTTAAAAGAAGATGCTAAGGAAGATTATAAAACATATAAAGCTAACAATTCCGGAAACACGGGTAATACAAGAACTGTGAATAGTACAGATTCATCAAGCTCATCAGGTGGGGCAAGCGGAACTAGTGGAATAAGCAGCTCAAACAGTACAAGTAGTTCAAGTAATACAAGTACAGTGAATAGTACAGATTCCTCAAGTTCGGCAGGTGGAACAAGCGGAACAGGTAGCTCAAGTAGTACAAGCAGCTCAAGTTCTGTG
>CAJOPF010000134.1 GCA_905236205.1 Candidatus Gastranaerophilales bacterium | reverse complement strand
TATTGGATAAAGGTGACAGAACTCCGCAGCAATTGTTTGAAGAAGCTACAAAACTTATAATGGCTGCAAATGCAGATAAGGATTTGACTTCGGTATTTACTACTTATACGGCAAATCTGCCGCAAATTTTGGTAGAAGTTGACGAAAAACAGGCTCTTGCACAAAAGGTTTCAATTAACGAAATTTATACAACATTAGCATCAATATATGGTGCTACTTATGTAAATGATTTTAATAAGTTCGGTCGAGTTTATCGTGTAATGATACAAGCGGATGCACTTTTCAGGACTAATGAAAATGATTTAAAACGTTTGTTCGTTAAAAATAAACTTGGTGAAATGGTTCCGATTACATCTGTTGTTAAGTTTTCACCTGTCGTAGGACCTTACAGTTTAACGAGATTTAATATGTATAATGCTGTAACTATAAACGGACAGGGTGCAGGTAATATTTCATCAGGTCAGGCTATGAAAAAAATGGAAGAAATAGCTAAAAAGGTATTGCCTGAGGATATGGGCTTTGCTTGGTCAGGTACATCTTTGCAGGAGCAGGAATCCACAGGTCAAATAGGTATAATTTTAAGTTTGGCGCTAATATTTGTGTATTTATTCCTTGTTGCATTATATGAGAGCTGGACATTGCCTATGGCTGTAATGATGATAGCTCCTGTGTCAATGGTAGGAGCTTTGTTTGCGCAGTATGTTGCGGGATATTCGCTTGATTTATATTGTCAGGTCGGACTGATTATGTTAATTGGATTAAGTACAAAACAGGCAATTTTGATTATTGAATTTGCAAAAGATGCTTATGCTCAAAATGGCGGTGATGAAGTTGCAGCGGCAATGCAGGCTGCAAGATTAAGATTTAGAGCTGTTATGATGACAAACTTTGCATTTATTTTAGGTATTTTGCCTTTGGTATTTGCGTCAGGAGCAGGTGCCGTAAGCAGACATTCAGTTGGTATGACTGTATTCGGCGGTATGACAATGGTTGCTCTTATGGGAACAATGCTGGTTCCTGGGTTCTTTGTTTGTATTCAAAGAATGAAAAGAAATTCGGGTACTCTTATAAGAAATAATAATAAATTTATGAAGACGCTGAACAATATTAAATCTGCTTTGCATAATTTATTGTTAAAAGCTCAAAATGCAGGTAAAAAAGATGAAAAATAATATTTTATCAATACTTTTAATATTTGTATTTTTATCGGTGAATATAGTTTTTGCGGGTGAAGTTAATGCTGTGTCTGATAAATCAGGTAACGATAAGCATATTAAAGAAGTCGGCAATATTATAAACGATAAGGATTATCCTGATGCAACAAAAGTAGCTCCTGCAATTGATGAGTTGAAAAGTTTTGATGAACCGATTGTAATAGAAGGTTCTGTCGAAAAAACGATAGATGTAACATTGGAGCAGTGTATAAAATTCGCTCTGGGAAATAATCCGAGAATAAGAGAGGCAATAGAAGAAATTTCTGCCTCTGATGCAAGAATAAAACAAGCGTGGTCGAATTATTTTCCTAAATTTACTTGGACATCAAGCGGTTCAAAAAACAGAAATCTTTTGTTTTCAGATGCAATAGGCGCAAGAGATGCAACATATAATTATTTTATTCTTGGGCAAATTTCCGTAACACAGTTAATTTATGACTTTGGTATTACCCAAAATCAAGTTACAATCAAAAAATTAGGCTTTAAAACAGCGCAAGAAAATCTTATAAGCGTTGTAAATGATGTTATAAAAGATACTAAAGAAAAATATTACGCTCTTTTGTATGCTCAGGAAGATTTTAAGGTAAAACAAGAAAATGTAGACAGGTTTAAACTCTTTTATAACCAAGCAAAAGCATTATACGAAATAGGAATGAATCCTAAAGTTGATGTGACAATAGCTGAGGTTAATTTAAGTAACGCTAAAATGCAGCTTATTCAGGCAAAAAAGAATATGGAAGTTGCAGCTGCACAATTGAACAATGCTATGGGGATAAATTATCTGACTCATTTTAATGTTCAAGAACGTTTAAGATACGCGCCTTGTGACATAACTTTGGAAGAAGCCGTTAAAATAGCGGAAGAAGCTCGCCCAGATTTAAAAATGGCAAAATTAAAGGTTGAAACTTTGCGTCAGACATTACAATTAACTAAAAAATCTTATTTCCCTCAAATAACTGCACAGGGCAATATTGCTGTAGGTGGTGCTAATCCTACATCAAATTGGGGGTATGCTTTTGGCGGATATTTAGATTTCCCTGTTATTAACGTTATGAATATTAACAATCAGATTAAAGAAGCAAGGGCTAATTATTCAAAACAAATGGCATCCTCAACAAAAACCGAACAGGATATTCATTTGGAAATTCAAACAGCTTATTATAATTTGGTTGAAAAAAGAAATCAAATTCCTGTGGCATTTTTGGGTATGAAGCAAGCAAAAGAAAACTATGATATTTCGTATGGCAGATATAGAGTCGGAGAAGGTAATCCGATAGAACTTAAAGACTCTCAAATAACGTATATGAATTCTCAATTGGCATATTATAATTCTTTATTTAATTACAATTCAGCAAAAGCAAATCTTGAAAAGGCTATCGGCAAAAATTTGATGTTTGGTGAAGAAGTCGTCGAATTAAATGTAACTGATGAAAAATAATTATTTATTAAGTTCTTCAAATGCCGTATTTACGATTGATTTGATATCAAAGTCGGATGGCTTGTTTATAGTGTTGCTCAAATGAATTAAATATTCGATATTTCCGCAAGGACCTTTTATTGACGAATGTGTTAATGCTAAAACATTATAGTTTAAGGCTCTGGCACTATTTATAACGTTTTCAATAACAGAATAATGTGTGGTTTTATTTCTTATTACACCGCCTTTTTCAACAAGTTCTTTTCCTGCTTCAAATTGCGGTTTTATGAGGCAGATTAGTTCCTGTTTATCTGCAAGCAATTTTTTGAAATTAGGCAGAACTTTTTCCAAGGATATAAACGAAACGTCGCACACAAGTAAATCGGCAAGAGGTTCGTTTTCAGAATAAATATCTTCTTTTGAACAGATTTTCAAGTTTGTTTTTTCAATAGTTTTGACACGTTCGTCGCTTCTTATTTTCCAGTCAAGCTGTCCGTAACCTACATCAACGGCATAAACAAATTTTGCCCCGTTTTGGAGTAAACAGTCCGTAAATCCTCCCGTTGATGCTCCTGCATCCATACAAATTCTGTCCTTCACGTTTACGTCAAATGTCTTAAGTGCTTTTTCAAGTTTAAATCCGCCTCTCGATACGTAAGGCATTGATTTTATTCGGATGTCATATTCTTTTTCAATTCCGATTTGAAAACCTGCTTTTGTAATTCTTTCATCATTGATTAAGACATCTCCTGCAAGGATAGCCGCAGAAGCTTTACTTTTATTTTCAAAATAACCTAAATCAACAAGGTATTTGTCTAAACGTTCTTTTTTCAAATCTTAAAAACCTTTTCTGCATTTTGAGTGGTTTGTTTTGCAATTTCTTCAATTGATACTCCTCTTAAATTCGCAATTTCTTGTGCTATAAGCGGAATATACTTAGGCTCATTAGTCTTTCCTCTATGCGGTACAGGGGTTAGATACGGAGCATCTGTTTCCAGCATTAGTCTTTCAAGCGGAATATCAACCGCAACTTCTTTCATCTTTTTGGCATTTTTAAATGTTATAACTCCGCCCAATGCAAGGTAAAAACCTGCTTTTATACATTCTCTTGCAAATTCTGTACTGCCGGAAAAACAGTGTAAAAGTACATCAGAACCTTTATTGTATTTTGTTATAAGGTCGAAAGTATCTTTATGGGCTTCTCTGTCGTGTACGGCAAAAGGAAGCTCTAATTCATTTGCAATTTCTATTTGCTTTATAAAAATTTCTTTTTGAAGGTCTGTAAAGCTTGTATCCCAATAATAATCCAGTCCTATTTCTCCGATACCAACAACTTTATTATTGTCCTTTGCTAAATTGATTATATTATCTGCTGTTTTGTCATTCCATTTTTTTGCTTCTTGCGGAAAAACTCCAAGCATACAAAAGACGTTGTCATACTTTGCGCAAATTTCAAGTACAGGTTCAAATGAACTTTCGTCTGCAGAAGGAATTATTATTTTTTTTACTCCGTTTTCTGCTGCGCTGCTGATGATAGTTTCAATATCAATATCATCAATCATATCTATGTGAGAATGTGTATCAATAAAGTAATTTTCCATAAACTGATTATATCATAATTTTTTGTTATGCTAAAATATTATTATGGTATCGGCGTACGAAGAAGCAGTTTTACGAATAAAAAATCAAATTGATATAATTGATATTATATCGGAAGAAGTCGTGCTTAAAAAGAAAGGAAAGACTTATTGGGGACTTTGTCCTTTCCATGGAGAAAAAACACCATCTTTTTCCGTTACGCCTGAGCGCGGAATTTTTAAATGCTTCGGATGTGGTGTCGGTGGTGATGCAATTGCATTTTTAATGAAATTGCATAATTGGGATTATGTTCAAACTATAAAGTATTTATCTGAAAGATATAATATTCCTTTGCCTGAATTCAAATCAGACGGTGGAAAGAATAAAGAAGAAAGAACATTGATGCTTGAAGCTTGTAAAAAAGCTGTTCAATTCTATCAAGATGTTTTATTAACCTCGCCAAAAGATAATATTGCCGTAAAATACCTTGCAGGCAGAGATATTACTCCTGCTGTTATTTCACATTATTCACTGGGACTTTCATTAAAGGAGCCAAATGAGTTATATAAACGTTTAAAACGAGAATATGATGATTCAATTTTGGTTAATGCAGGTTTAATATTAAAATCAAGTCAGGGTAATTATATTGACCGTTTCAGAAACAGAATTATTATTCCTATTCAAAATGAAAACGGAGATTATATTGCTTTTGGCGCAAGAGCAATTGAGGACGGACAAAATCCAAAATACTTAAATTCTTCGGATTCAAGGATATACAATAAAAGCAAAATTCTTTACGGACTTTACACCGCAAAAGAAGCAATAAAACAAGAAGATTCCGTTATTATAATGGAAGGGTATTTTGATGTTATTTCAGCTCAGGCGCATGGAATTTCAAATGCGGTGGCATCTTGCGGAACTTCATTAACATTGGAACACGTAAAAATGCTTTCAAAATATACAAAAAGCAGAAAGATATACTTATCTTTTGATACGGACAGAGCAGGGCAAAATGCTACAAAACGCGGTGGAGAACTTATAAAAACGGCATTTCAGGGATTGGGGAATATAAAACAATTTGACGAATCTCATGTTAATACAAATGATGATAAGTATTCTTGTGAAATTAGGGTTATTGCTCCGCCTGAGGGTAAGGATCCAGATGAATTTATTCGTAATGCAGGTGCAGAAGCTTTTAAAGCATATATAAATAATGCCCCTTTACTATTAGACTTTCAGCTTAATGAATTGCTAAAACACAAGTCAGAAGCCAAAACTCCGCAACAAAAGTCAGAGTTGGTAAGAGATATAGTAGAGATTTTAAATGAGGTACAAAATCCTATTATACAGTCTGAATACGTAAAAATTGTATCTTCCGCACTTGATGTGGAAGAAAGCGCAATTCAGAAAGAAATAAATCTGTCACAGGGTAATGACTTTGTTATTCCTGATTCAAATATTGTAAATGTAACAATTTCTTCATCAATTGAAGAAATTGCGCAAAAAAACCTGTTGAGTTTGTATTTTATAAATGGGGGCAGTCTAAAATTTGCCTCAGATTTGTCATCAAAAATAAAAAGTGTAATTTTTACAAATAAAACGTTAATAATTGTAAAAAATACAATTGACAAATTGATAAATACCGTAAATAATGTTAGTGAGTTAACCGACATGTTATATGTCGAATTTGCCCAAAATCCCGAAGTACAAGAGTTGATTGCGGATTTGATATACATATCTGAATCGTTCTCAAATCTTAAGGAAGATGATTACAACGTTTTAATCGACGAAAGTATCGAAAAAATAAATTCTTGCAGACAAGAAGAAGAACGTAAAAATTTAAAAAAAATATACGAAGAAGTTAACAACGATGAAACTGAGGCATTGAAAGTTCAAATGCAGCTCAGGGACAAAATAAACAAATTAAGGACCGGTGAAGTTAAATGACAAAGAAAAGACAATCAAACTCAGTTGTCAACATGATGGAAGAAGATGAAAATCTCGATATGTTGGGACTGGATGAAGATAAGGACGAATCGGATGCTGACGATTCTTACATGAATGTTGAAATGAGTACCGATAATATAGAAGATATCGTATCTGCAGGTAAAATTGACGGTAAAAGCAGCTATGATGATGTGTACTTAATGGATACCGATGACGAAGGCAAAGAGGATGATTTGGAGCTGCCAAAAGGTATTGCTGTTGATGATCCTGTAAGACTTTACTTGCGTGAAATCGGACGTATTAAATTGTTGTCTGCGAACGAAGAAATTGAATTGGCTAGAGCGATTATTAACGGTGGTACGCCTGGGGCTATTGCAAAGAGAAAATTAGTTCAGGCAAATTTACGTTTGGTTGTAAGTATAGCCAAAAAATATGTCGGCAGAGGTATGTTGTTCTTGGATTTAATTCAAGAGGGTAATCTTGGTTTAATCAGAGCGGCAGAGAAATTTGACCACGAAAGAGGTTTTAAATTTTCAACTTATGCAACTTGGTGGATAAGACAAGCAATTACTCGTGCAATTGCAGATCAGGCAAGAACAATTCGTATCCCTGTTCACATGGTTGAAACAATAAATAAACTTAAAAAAGTTACAAGACGTTTGGCTCAAGAATATTCAAGAAAACCAACCGAAGATGAATTAGCTATGGAGATGAATGTTTCTATTTCCAAGTTGAGAGAAATTATTAAAATTGCTCAGGAACCTTTATCATTG
>CAJOPF010000133.1 GCA_905236205.1 Candidatus Gastranaerophilales bacterium | reverse complement strand
TTTATACAACTTAAATCAATATTTTTAAAACAGCCACTCTGAAATGGCTTATTTGCTGGATTTTTTAAATTGTTCATTTTGATGAAATCGGACTTCTGTAATCGACTCATCTATACGCAAACATGTAAATTTGGCATCAAAATCATTCCATTTAATACCACACATTTCACCGGCTCTTATTCCGGTGTAAAGCATAGTTGATATCATTAAATACATCGGATAATCAAGCGCTCTGGAAACCTCTAAAATGTGTGTTATTTCTTCATCTGTCAGGTTTCTCCTTGTTTTTTTAGGTTTTCTATCCTGTTTTACATATAAAAACGGTGATTTTGCTATTACTCCTTCTTCAGCAGCAAATTTGAACATAGCTCTTGCGTGTGTCAAAATATTACCTACTGATGTTTTTGACAAATCCCTGCTTTCTAATATATTCAGAAAATTTATAACATCATTTGGCGTTATTTGGCACATAATTTTTCCGCCTAATACAGGACTGATATGTTTTTTATATGCTTGCATAATTTGACTTAATGATCGAGCTTTTATCATTCTCTTTTTTACTTCGATATAATGCTCAAACCAAATATCAAGCTCAATATCACCCCGTATGTCATTAAATACCCTTGAATCGTTATTATATGTGAATTCCTGTAATTTCCGCCTGTTTTCCGCCTTATTCTGTCCATATATGTATTTAGTCTCTCCTATGCAGTTTACAAACCTCCCTTCCCAGCGTCCGTCGCTGCGCCTTCTGATTGTACCTTCTCCTTTTGTCCTTCGGCTCATTATAAAATCCTCCTTAGTAAAAAGCCGTTGCAATGTTATAATACAATCCCGATTTTCTGCATTATAATATAAATTATTTAAAATTACAACGGTTTATAAAGCATTATTAAAAAATGTATTGTTTTCTGTTTGCTGTTTGATAAAATTATCAAGATCGCTTTTTATAACCAAAATTCTACGACCTATCTTAATTTTACCTTTAAAGCTTTTGTTTCTAATAATTCTATCAGCAGAATTTAAGCCTATTTTCAGGTACTCTGCAACTTCTTTTCTTGTAAGGTATTCTTCACCCATTTATAAATTACTCCTCCCCTTTTAAATTTCCTATAAATATTGTTAAGCAGATTTTTTTTGCGCCTTTTATCGATTTTGGAAAATCATCATAATAGTCGAAACACCGTTTTTAACGAATATTACCGCTATTCCCCTGCTCCGCACGGGACGCTGCCATAGCGTAAGTATCATTATACCCTATATGTGTCTTGGCAGACGAAATTCCACTTCCGTTTCCCAAACCGATATTTGTCGCAAGCGTATCGTTTGGAGCGCTCGCATATAGGTTATGTATAAAAGGCGATCATTATTAAATTGTCAAAGTACAGATTGCAATATCTTTTTACTTATTAAAGATTATTGTATATTCTCAAGGGATTTCTGGTAAATTTAATTATTATTCCTATGAGTATCTTTTTTTCATTTTTGTCAACTCTTTCGGATATGTGGTATAAAAGATTTTCTTCGATATCAGTAAGATAATTCCTGTTGCTTTTATACTCCGGTAATATGTATATTCCTCCTCCCTTTCCCTGCTTTGTATAAACAGGGGCGAATTTTTCGATTGAGTATAAATCATTAACGATTGTATTTACGCAAACATGAAATTCTTTTGCTAATTCTGTTCTGGTTGTTTCTTTGTTTTTCACAAGAAATTCAAGAATTTTTGCCCTGCGTGCAATAGCATCATTTTTATAACTCATAGGAGGATTCCCTCCCTTATAAAACTATTATACACCTTAAACCACCAAAAAACCTGACCTTTTAAGAAAAGTTTTTTAAAAAAATTTTTATTCACCATATTTCCTCCTCTTTTTATCTTTTGTAAAAGTTAATAAAAAGGAAGTAGGTGGTCCCCTAATACCACTAAATTTCGATGTTATATTTGTATTAGGGCCAAAAAATGGTTTTCTTCCGCAAAATTGCTCATTTTTTTCATATTTGATTAAAAAAAATAACGGCAAGGCCGTTAAAGGAATAAAAAAACAGTGCAAACCGCCAAATACTGACAATTTGCGCTGTAATGTGTTAAATTTTCATCTATATCTACATTTTTCGCCGTCAAGGGCGACGAATTTAAAAGATTTGTATGTCTTTTTTTCTTGAATTAGGCTTAACTTTTAAACATAACATTCTGTCTAATACCTCATCAAATTACTTGTTCCATTATATGAGTTTTTATACCTCTTAGTTTTATATGATTAATATTGACGACTTCTATTTGTACGACGTACTCCGCAGTAACATAAAGTATGTGTATTTTTACTAAATTTTCTACCAAGGGCAATTTTTTTTGCTTAATTATTATTATTATTATTATTATGGTAACACAATAGCACTACCACCTATTTCTAATAAGTAATCCCCGTTTTTGAGGATTTTTGCGAGTTGAAAAGAGTCAGTTATCTCATCTCTTGAGCGTAATGCAGCAGCACCTTCGTGTTTCCTGCCCGGATGATGGAAATCAGTACCAGCACTTACTACATTTATATTATTTTCACTCGCGTATTCTGTTGCAATAGCAATTCTTGAATTATGTCCCTGATGTAAATTCAGCGTTTCTATTCCGTCCAATAATTCACGCCTTATCGGACTACAATTATCACGAAACGGATGTGCCTGTACAAACACACTATCAGGCATCTTATATTTTTGTCTGAAATTTTCCACACCGAACGGCAGATATTCGTGTATTTCTTTAAGCATTTCCTTGTTTATTCCGTAAATCAAATAATCATTTATATTTTCAGTAAACCGTATCTCTGCACCCAATATTACATTTAATCCATACTCATCACCATAAGCTTTTGCCTTTTTATAATCATCATACCAGAGTTCAATACCAGTTTCCTCGTATTTTTCTAAACGACAGTAATTATAGATAAAATGATTTGTCAGTACCAGTGAATTATACCCAAGCTCTGTATAAATTTTCACTAGCTGTTCCGGACTCACTTCACTGCATGCACTTGATGGAAATGAATGTGCATGCAGCTCTGTTTTATAAGGATATTCTTTTATCAAGTTTTCCTTCAACAATTTCTCTTGCATATTTCAACCTCCTTAGTACTGATCTTTATGCATTTATTATAAGATTTTGTCAAGTTCGCATAAGGCGTGTTTGATTTCTTCTTTCATGACTTACTGCAACAGTACATAAATGTGCACCTTTAACTGCCCATTTTGCACCATAAGTTGTTTTAACTATTGCAAAAGCACAACCAAAAACTTCGTCTGTCAAATATCTGCAATATTCAGAAACTTTCTCAATATCATCGCCAGTAATTATGTATTTAGGATCTTTGCCGTAATATCGACTATCACACCAATTTTCAAGATGAATATTGTCATTTATAGGATGAGATAGTTTTTT
>CAJOPF010000132.1 GCA_905236205.1 Candidatus Gastranaerophilales bacterium | reverse complement strand
GGGTTGTGTGAGTATTGACAAAACGACTAATATTGTTGACGGGCTGAATTACGGCGGCGTAAGCTGCCGAACCATGTCAGGGTGGAAACACAGCAGCATTAAGGCAATCCTTGCGGGTGTCGTAACTTTAGTCAAGAGGTATTAGTTGCGGAGTTGATATTTGCTCAATTCGATAGGTAGTGGTACGGTTAAACAAAGGGCGGTTTTGTATTACAAAACCGCCCTTTGTTTAAAATATTTTATATTTTATTCTTAATCAAAATCAATCAAATTGGACATTTTGACTTCCAAAATATCTGCCAATTGGAATAATTTTTTCAGACTTATAGACATTTGTCCTCGTTCAATATGACAAATGTATTCATAAGTACAATCCAAAGCAACTGCTAAATCTCGTTGAGTTAGTTTTTTAGCTTTTCTGTATTTTTTTATGTTTTTTCCTAAAATTTCTAATCTTGAAATCATATAAATTAAATATTTGATAAATCTGTAAGTGTATTAAAATCTAATTCAAATGCTTGTGAAATTTGGACAATTGTATCAATTGTCGGTGATATTTGAGAACGTTCTATTCTGCCTATTGTATTTACACTTAATTTTGAATATTCTGCTAATTCTTCTTGCGACCAATTACGCTTCACTCGTTCCAATTTTATTTTTAAACAAATTTTTTTATTGATATCTGTTGTAGTGTTTCTCATAAACATTATAGTATCGTATTGACATACTTTATGCTATATCTTATAATGTTGTATATAAACACTAAAGTGTTTAGGATTTTTTATGAACGAAGAAGAAATGTTTAAAAAATTTGGCGAAAATGTCAGAAAACAAAGAGAAAAAGAAAATTTGACGCTTAATGATGTGGCTAAAAAAACAAAAATAAGAGAACAATATTTGCAAAAAATTGAAAACGGAAAAGCCACAGGAATAAGATGTTCCCATATCATAATAATTGCCCATGCACTTAATATAGAAGCATACAAATTGTGCAAAGGTTTACAATAATTTTATGGTATTATTTAGTTATGACTATTTTATCGGATGATGAAAATTTCAAACAAAATAATAAAAAAAATCCTGTCGTAAAACCTGAAACAATTGAGTATGACAGAACTTTTGAAAATTCTATTCGTCCGAAAACTTTTGAAAATTATGTTGGTCAAACAGAATTAAAAGAAACCTTAAAAATTTCCATTGAAGCGGCTAAAAAACGAGAAACAAATTTAGACCACATGTTATTTTACGGACCTCCGGGGCTTGGAAAAACTACTCTTGCTGGGGTTGTTGCAGAGCAAATGGGGGCAGAATTAAAAATAACATCCGCACCTGCCTTGGAGCGTCCTCGTGATATTATAGGTATTTTAATGTCATTAAAGGGCGGAGAAATTTTGTTTATTGATGAAATTCATCGTTTAAATAAAGTCACGGAAGAAATTTTATATCCTGCCATGGAAGATTTTTATTTGGACATGACAACGGGTAAAAGCCAAAGTGTAAAGACAATGAGGCTTCCTTTGCCTAAGTTTACGCTTATCGGAGCGACAACAAAAGCAGGAGAGCTTTCAGGTCCGTTAAGAGACAGATTTGGTATAATTCACAGACTTGAATTTTATAATTTTGAAGAACTTTCAAAGGTTATAAAAAGAACGGCGGATATTTTAGATATTAAAATAACGGAAGAAGGCGCAGAGATTATTGCAAAATGTTCAAGAGGTACTCCACGTATTGCAAATCGTCTTGTTAAAAGAGTTTCGGATTTTGCAATAGTAAAATATGACGGTGTAATTACTGATGAAGTGGCAAGAGAATCTCTGAAAGCTTTAAAAATAGATGAATACGGACTTGATTCGACAGACAGAGCATTATTAAAAATGATAGTTGAAAAATATGACGGCGGGCCCGTAGGCATTAACACGCTTGCTGCAGCTTTGGGTGAAGATATAAGAACATTGGAAGATGTTTGTGAACCTTATTTGCTTCAAATAGGTTTATTACAGCGTACACCGCAGGGAAGAAAAATTTCACCTGAGGGTTACAGGCATTTAGGGATTAAAAATTTTTCTTCTCAACGAAATCTTTTTGAGGATTAAATATAAAATGAAAAAATTTCTGATTATATTATTTTTTACATTTATTGTTTTACCTGTTTTTGCGGATATGAACAAGGATAAGGTTTTGAAATCCGAACTCGGCAGAGTTGAAAAAATTGAATATGAAGATATTGAACAAAATTATTCCGAAAAAAGTCAGGTTAAGCAAATTGTAACCGTAAAACTTTTGACGGGTGAGTTTAAGGGTAAAACAACCATTGTTGATAATATGATTACAAATAATCCGTATTACGATATTTTTTTAAAAAAGGGTGACAAGGTAATTTTGCATGCTGAATTTGAAAAT
>CAJOPF010000131.1 GCA_905236205.1 Candidatus Gastranaerophilales bacterium | reverse complement strand
TACTTTAACAGTATCCCCAGGATTCATTTGAGGGATTTCAGCCTTTTTGTAGTTGCTTTCTAAACTTTCAATAATCGGATTTTTCATTGTTCCATTCCTCTATATCTTATAATTTTTTAGTGCAAAATAATAGGTTTATAAAAACCTGTAAGATAATATTATTTGAAACAAAATCTAAATTCAAGTATCTGATTAAGATTTGTTTATTAAATTATTTTTATGATATTATTATTTTAGGGAAATTAAGGAGAAATTTATGTATAGTTTGATATTAGCAGGAGGTTCAGGAAGCAGATTATGGCCATTATCAAGGGAACTTTATCCTAAACAGCTGTTGAATTTGAATATGGAACAAAGTTTACTTCAGTCAACTTTTCAAAGAGTTGCGTGTTTCACACCTTCCGAAAATATTATAAGTATTACAAACATAAAGCATGTTTCAAATGTCAAATACCAATTGCAGGATATGTGCAAAAATGCTGTTGTTTTGGCAGAACCTGTGGGAAAAAATACGGCACCCGCAATAGCTGTTGCGGCAAAATATATTTCAACAGTTTCAAAAGAAGAAGATCCTGTTGTTTTGGTTGTACCTTCCGACCATTTAATCAAAGATTTGGCAGCATTCAAAACTACTGTTATGAGAGCGGAAAAATTGGCAAAAGAAGGATACATTGTAACCTTCGGAATTCAGCCTACTTATCCTGAAACAGGTTACGGATACATAAATATTGAACAAGAAAAATTACTTGACGGTTTCAAGGTTAAACAATTTGTTGAAAAACCTGATGCCTACACTGCACAAAAATATATTGATGAAGGCACATATTTTTGGAATGCAGGCATTTTTATGTTTAAAGTTTCAACGTTCATGAATGAACTTACAAAAACAAATACCGAAATCGCCGAAAAGCTGAATAATTTTGATTTTACGAAATCAACAGAAATTCCGTACATTTTGTTTGATAAAATGCCAAATATTTCCATAGACTATGCGGTTATGGAAAAATCAGATAAAATCGCACTGGTAAAACTTGAAAGCGACTGGAACGATTTGGGTTCTTGGCAGGCAATATACGAAGTCAGTGAAAAAGATGCAAACGGCAACGTTTTTATCGGCAACATTTTAGATGAAAAATCAAAAAATACTTTTGCATATTCTTCATCAAAACTGATTTCCACAATCGGATTAGAAGATACTGTAATAGTTGAAACGGAAGATGCTGTTCTCGTTTGTAAGACAAACAACACTCAAGATGTTAAGTTGATTTATGAACGCCTCAGAAAAATGAATAACGATACCCATAAGGTTCACAAAACTGTATACAGACCTTGGGGCTACTATACGGTTATCGCGGAAGGCAACGGATTTTTAACAAAAAAAATTCACGTTAATCCAAAACAAAAACTTTCACTTCAATCTCATAACCACCGTTCTGAGCATTGGGTTGTAGCTTTAGGCAACGCAACAGTAAGAAAAGGTGATGAAACCCTTGAGTTGACAGTAGGTCAAAGTGTTGATATTGCAGTCGGAGAAAAACATTCTTTACAAAATCTTTCAAATGAAGATGTTGAAATAATTGAACTTCAACAAGGCAGTATTCTGCTGGAAGAAGATATTATAAGATACGAAGATATGTATGGCAGAGTATAAATAATTACTTTGTCTTAAATTCAGGATATTTGTCCGTATTTATTAGGAAATAATATTCTGATGTCCTGTAACCAAACGTAAACGGATGATTTTTATAAAAATCTTTTGTAAAGTTGCAGGCTTTTTCCGTCGTTAACTTTTTGCCTTTTATAAAAATATCGTTCCAAGCAATATAAGAACATAATAATTCCGAATTTTGGTCTAAGAAATATTCCATAGTGGAATTGTCTGAATTCAAACCTTCCGATTTGCTGTAATTTATACCGTCTTTATCAAAAACATTTGTTAATTGCCCCTTTTGATTTATGATTATGACATCATAAGAATCTATATCAACATTTTTTAAGTGTTCGGCATTTATAAAATCATATTGGTGGTTTTGTAGTTTTTTTGTTTTAGAGTAAATAATATATTCGGATAAATCAGGCATAAACAGAATTTTGTTGTTCTTGTTATTAAATTTTGAATCCAAGAGCGAATTTATATTACACCATTCATCCATTTTTTTAGTTCTTTTATCATATTTTCTGCACAAAACACCCGAACGGAATTTGACAATACCGTCTTTCTGAGCGGCATGCACAATTCTAAAGAACGGTCTGCCCCACAAATGAGTTGAAATAACAGTAAAATAAAAGAAAATAACAAGCACATAAAATATCTTCAGCAGGTTTTTATTTGATTTAAAGTAAGAACAAGCAAGCATTGGAGCAGAAATCAATATAAATGCTGTTATAAATCTCGTATTGAAAGTCATAAACACAATTAACGCAGATAATGCCACCATATTTATCAAAAACATTAAAGCAAACATAAACCGAACTTTATTAAGCCTTGATTTGTTAAATATCGGCATTAAAAGTGAAATTAAGAAACAAGGAATAACTAATAAAAAGCTAAAAATTCCGCAGCCCATACCCGGTTCCGTCAAGGATGAATTAAAGAAATATTTTCCGCTGTAAAGTCCTAACGGAACAGAACCTAAATTAAGTTTATGTAATAGCGAAAATTCAAAAGAGAATAAATATTCAACAATATTTGCAGAAACTTTAAAGCCTGAAAAATCAATAAGTAAAAAGAAATGCATAATCATATTTGCAAACAGACCTTTTAAGCCCGAACAATTTTTATGCAGATAAATAATACCCTGCGTGCCCATAATATCGCCATAATTGAGAAAATTAAGCACATAATTAAATGACGAAAATAATATAAAGTTAATAAAACCAAATCCGATAAATTTAATTATAGAAAATTTATCCTTGAATTTAAACGAAATTACAAAAAACAAAAGAGCCACAGCAGGAATACAAATAATAGCAGGCGTTTTTACACCGACAGCTATGGCATAAAATAACGAACTCATATACAAAGCGATATTTTCTGATTTATGCTTTACAGCATCCATAAAAAGATATATTGATGACGTTATTAAACCTGCAATAACCAAATCCGTTTCTGTACCCGAAACCATTACAATAACAGAAGCAAAAGAACTTGTCGCCAATAAAGTCCATAAAGTTCTTCTTGTTGAAAATCCTACAAATTTGAAGATTTGATAACCGCAAATTAAAAACAGTAAATAACCGACAAAAGAAAAACTGCCTAA
Source organism: Candidatus Gastranaerophilales bacterium (assembly GCA_905236205.1). Lineage (GTDB taxonomy): Bacteria > Cyanobacteriota > Vampirovibrionia > Gastranaerophilales > Gastranaerophilaceae > UBA6984. The sequence goes on along the minus strand of CAJOPF010000131.1, from coordinate 244 downwards.
AAATAATTGTCTTTTTGTAAAAAGAATTACCCACATATACAGCAATTCCGAATTTATCGGAAATGTCAGACACCTTATATCAGCAGTTTCATAGTGAGACAACGACTGGTTAATAACCCAATCATAACTCCTTACTACGTGATATGTGTATGCATCCCCGGACGTTGCAGGCAATAATATTATCAAAACAACAGAAACAATAACAAAAACTATCCAACCTATAATTAGCAGAATTAAATACTTA
>CAJOPF010000130.1 GCA_905236205.1 Candidatus Gastranaerophilales bacterium | reverse complement strand
TTATAATCCTAAAGTCTCCGTCAAGTTCAAAAAACGGGTCAAGACTTTGTCTTATAACTATATCCAAATCCAAAAATAGCGCTGTACCTGTTAAATCGTAAAGTTCTTTATTAAAAACAGTAAGTTTTTTCCACATTCTGTCAGGAATACCTTCTTCATTCAATGGTGGAATAGGTCTTGTTTCAATGCCTTCTGCAAGTCCTTCTTCGTTATCCGTAAAACATACAAATCTGTGCGGAATGGAAATGTTTTTTTCAACCATTTTGTATAATCTGTTTACGTATTCAGGTCCGAATTTATTGCCCCATTTCATACAGATAATATTTTTATCTATTGTCATAACTTCTCCTTGATTACTTTATATATTAAGCCACAAAAAAACTTGTTTGTAAAGAAATCAACTGTTATAATGTATCTATGGAAAAAGTTTATGCGCTCATTGATTGTGATTCATTTTTTGTGTCTTGTGAGCAGGCGGTATTTCCCGAATTAAAAGGAAAACCTGTTTGTGTTACGGGTGGCGTTAACGGATGTGTTGTTTCCCGCTCAAAAGAAGCTAAAAAAGAGGGTGTTCCTATGGGGTATCCTGTTTTTATGGCGAAAAAAGAATTTAAAAATGTTATTTATATCGAGGGTAATCACGAAAGATATAAAGATTTTTCAAATCGGGTTATGGGAGTGTTAAATAATTTTAGTCCCTGCGTCGAAAAATGTTCTATTGATGAGGCTTATGTAGATTTTACAGGACTTTGCAAACTTTATAAAAAGAATTATTATGAGTTGGCAGTATATTTAAGACAAAAAATACTTGATGAAGTTGATATTCCTGTATCAATTGGTGTAAGTAAATCTAAAACTTTAGCGAAATTCGCAAGCGATTATGCTAAAAATAAAGGCGGTGTGTATTTAATAGGTAAATCAAAATTAAAAAAAATATTACCGATAACGAAAGTTGAAGATATTTGCGGTATCGGCAAACGGATGAAAACTGCTCTTAATAAAGAGGGTATTTTAACGTGTGCTGAATTTGTTTCAAAATCGGATGAATGGCTAAAAAATAAGTATTCTGTTACCTATTGGGAATTAAAACATGAACTTTTAGGAGAGTGTATTTATAAAATATCGCCTGAACATAAAGTTCCTAAATCAATTCAGGAAACAAGCTCTTTTGCACCTTCTACAAACGAAAAAGAATTTCTTAAGAACGAAATAAACAAGCATATCAAAGATGCTTGCAGAAAAATGAGAAAACACAATTTGAAAACTTCAAATATAGGAGTGATGCTTAAAACAAAAGATTTTGTCGTGTATTCGGACAGTAAAAATACACAGAGTGCATTATGTTTGGAAATGGATATTTCAAAATTTGCATTTGAATTGTTTGAAAAAATCTACAATTCAAATATGCTTTATCGCTCAACGGGAGTTTTCTTTTCAAATTTAAGTGATGCGGATATTACTCAGGGAAACCTGTTTGATAATACTGATAGTAAAAAATCGGGTAATTTATCTAAATCCATAGATAAAATTGAGGCAAAATTCGGCAAAGGCTCCATAAAGACGGGGTTTGTTTAATCGTAAGTAGTGAATTGTGAATTGTGAGTTGTGAGTCGTGAGTTATGAGTCGTAAATAGAAATTCAACTCACTACTCACCATTCACTATTCACAAATTAAATACTTCTTACCTTTTGCACCTGACCGTGTAACTTTTTTGCTTCTTTTTCAGTCAAGCCCATTTTTTCCTGAATTTTTGACAGTTGCGGTGAGCATTTATCTGATAACGATAATATTAAGCCTACTGTTTTTGACATACATTATTCCTTTTATATAGTTTTATTGACAATAAAATAAAACAATGTAAATAAATGTAAAATATTTTACATTTTATTGTTTTATTGACTTGAAATAATAACTATAATATGCTATAATAAAAATATACAGAACATTGATAATTGAATAGAGGGACACAGCCCCAACCTCCAAAAGCCACACACCCTTGTAATGTGAATAAGGGGCAGAAAGGAGGCAACATGAGGGAAGTAATTAAAAAAGTCCTACGTATAATAGGACTTTTATTTACATTAATTGCCGAACTAATGTAAGGGATGTGATAACCGATTAAGCTTATCAGGAACTTAATCGGTTCCCTTTATTCATATTATAACTCATTTTTTTATAATTTCAACCCTAAAGGAATAAAATTATGGCAGAAGAATACAAAAAAGGAACAGGAACAGGACGAGGAGGCTGGCGAGGCGGCGGACGTCCAAAAGGCAGCGTGAGCAATAAACCTAAAAGCAATAAAACGGAGGCTTTTACCCGTGCTATTACCGTTGAAGAAAAGGCATATTTAAACAAGTGCCTTGATGAATACCGTGCAAGAAATGGGCAATAATTATTTTACCCCGTAAAGTGCTTTCATTTCCTCTGTACGTTCTTCAATTCTGTACAACATACTTGCCTGATATATCATTTTTTCGTATCTGTCCAAGTTCAGCAAATACTCCAAGTCTTTACCCCGCTCAAGATAATAACTTATAAAATATAAGTCATCATCCTGCGGTATTACTTTTTTATGTTTTCAACCGTCTTAAAGTCTAAAATACCGTAAACCTGCAATATCTGATTACCAAGTTCAAACAATTCCGTACCGGTACATTTAAAACTTTCCCTTACAACGTCGTAAGGCTCTTTTACAGTGTAAACATCACGAAATTCAGGAGCCTTAAACAACGGGCAACAAGTATATATCAATCTTATATAGCGTTCAGTTTCGTTTAAATCTGCTTGTTGCACGATTTCTGCTATTTCTGAAACATCAATATTATCATCTATGACAATATCACCGCCAAAGCGTTCACTGTGAAACACAAGCGAACGCTTTTCGTCATATATTTTTTTTTGCGCTAAAAATTCTTGCGCTGTTAATATTTTTGATTTTGCCATTTTTACCTCGTGAGTTGTGAGTCGTGAGTTGTTTTTCGTGAGTCGTGAGTCGTGAGTTGTGAGTCGTGAATCGTGAGTTGTGAGCTGTGAGTCGTAAATAGAAATTCAACTCACTACTCACTATTCACAACTCACTAATTACCATTTTTTGAAAATAAAAAATGCGGCAAGAACTATAAATACAAATCCTACAAGATAATTCCATTTGAATTGTTCTTTTAAATATAGAACAGAAAATATTGAAAATACTACAAGTGTTATTATTTCTTGAATTGTTTTCAGCTGAGCAGCGGAAAAATATTCGGAACCTATCCTGTTTGCGGGTACCTGAAAACAGTATTCAACAAAAGCTATTCCCCAGCTTACAAGTATAACTATCCAAAGAGCGGTACCTTTAAACCTTAAATGACCGTACCAAGCAAATGTCATAAATATATTTGAAATTGTGAGCATTATTATTGGTAAAAACTGACGAATACTATTCATATTTTATAACCACCAAATTTCTTTCATAAATTTCTTCCAACGGCAATTTATATTCTATCACGTCAATAACTTTTGCTTTATTTTTCTTTAAAAATTTTTCTGCCTCTTTAATTTCTTCTTGTACTGTTTTTGACTTGTATGCAATTAAAAAACTGTCTTTTTTCATTAGTGGAAGAGCATATTTTGCAATTTGTTCCAATTTGGCAACAGCTCGGCTTGTGATTATATCAAAAGTTACGTTTTTAAGATTTTCTGCCCTGTCAGCAATACCTTTAAAATTTTTAAGTTCTAATTTTTGTGCAATATCATTGATAGCATTGATTTTTTTTGTAGTACTGTCTATTCCGATAACTTCAATGTTCGGATATTGTATGGCTATCGGTAAAGATGGAAAACCTCCGCCTGTTCCGATATCAAGTAACGTTTCAAATTTATTTCCGTATTTTTCAAAAAATAAACTTATAGACAATGAATCAAAAATATGCTTTTCTTCCAAAAACTGTTCGTCGTTTTTAGAAATTAAATTCAAAATGCTGTTTTTTTCTAAAAATAACTTTTTGTAATTTTTAAATAATTCCGTTTTTTCCATTTCTGTATTCGGTTTCTATTTTTTGGAATGTTGATATGCCGATTCTGAACTTGATATCGTCAATACGCATTTGAATTTTGCTTAAATTGTCTCTGCTGAAATTGTTTTGTGCAATATCATAAGCGCTGAAATATTCTTTAAGAGCTTGTTCATTGTCTTTTTGAGCGTAATAAAAATCACCTGCTGCGAGAGCGGCTGATGCCATGTAGAAGGTATCATTAAGTTTTGCCGCACATTCTTTTGCTTGGTCTAAATATTCAACAGCTTTTTCAGGATTTGTTTTTTGCGCAATTTGTGCTAATTTCGTTGCAGAAAAATACATTCCGTCAAAATTGTTATTTTTTTCGTCTATTTCGTACGCTTTGATAAAATTCTTTGCTGCTGCATCTTTTTCTGTTTTTTCCAGATACAATGTCGCAAGATTTGAGTATGCAGCTGATAAGAACTTGTTCAGTTTATAATCATCACCCAAGTCTATACATTTTTGGTAATATTCTAATGCCACAGGAGTGTTACCTTTATCGTCCGCAATTAGTGCATATTTAAAATACAGTTCCGACAATGTTTCGGTGTCCATTGAAGGGTGTGATATGGACAATGCTTTTTGGTAATATTCAAAGGCACTGTTTATATTTGAAAGACCGTCTTCAATGTTGGCAAGTGTTATGTACGTTTTTGTAATCAAAATTTCAGGCATGCCGTCAGAATTGATAATGTCCATCAAAAGAGCTTTTGCTTTATCAGGTTTATATGTTTCATAATAAATATTTGCAATACTAAGTTTTATGTAATTTTCTTTAGCTTTTTCCAATGTTTGTTCGTAAAATTCTCTTGCCAATTCATAATATTTAAGAGAATTTTCCCAATCTGACATTTTTTGGTAGCCTAAACCTAATTTTGTATATATTACAGGCAAGTATGTGTAATAATCATTGTCATCTTTGTATGTCAGGGCAGCTTGACACAGTTCTATCATTTTTGCATATTGATATTGAGCTTCCTGATCTTTTGCATAATTCAAAATGTCTTCAAGCTTTAACTGAACAGGAACTTCTTCTTGTTCAGGTTGTTGTGTGTTCTCAGACAGTGGTTGATTTTGTGTAATATTGATGTTTGTGCCTTGAAGCTCTTTTTGATGTGCTTCCTGAATACTTGCAACACTTGCTGCAAGCATTTCTATTTCTTGCTGTGTTAGTTTGAACGGCAAGTCTTTAACATCAAATCCCAATTTGTTTAAATCTACATTGATATTAACATTTTGCGGCATTTGTACAGGCGCATTTCTGTTTGATTCAATCCATTGTTGTTGTGGTTGCTGCACTTGTTGAGGCTGTTGTATTGCAGGTTGTGTCGGCTGAGTTTGCGCATATTGTTGCTGTGGAGCCGATTGAATTTGATTATTTTCTTGTGTCTCTGTAAATGTAGGCGCAAAAGTCAAGTTAGCCTTAGAAAATTCCGCAGGATTTATTTTTTTCGGAAGGAAAAGCTTGTGATATTCTATTTCCTTTCTCATAGTTTGTCTTGAAAGTAATATGGTTCTTTCAAGCGGTTTTAAAGGTAATTGTGCTTCATATATGTCTATGATGTTTTGGTGAATTTTTAGTGCTACATTCTGCGGAATTGTTGTATCAAGTTGTTCTTTAAAGTAGTCTTGAACATAGATTTGATTATTTTCCATTGTGAAGATTTTATTGTTAATAAGAGTTGTTATAACGTTTTCGTCGTACATTCTAAGCTGTTTTAAAAGCTGAATGTTCATACCATGTCTGAATAAGCATAATGTCCAAAAAAATCTTACTGCAATTGACGGAATTAAATCCATGGATTCTTTTTCTAAAAATTCGTAAAAGGACATGAAACTTTTCTTGAAATTCTCCAAAAATGTTTCAGGTGTAAGTTGTTTATGCTCAATTATCTTTAAGGTTAAAACAATAAAGAAATGGTAACCTCTTGTATACTTATACAAATCATCCAAAACTTTTGAGCTATATTTTATTTTGTTATTTTTTAAATATTTTTCAAACAAATTTTTATCCAGAGGATTTGTGGTAACTCTGTCTAACGGATAGTTATCAGGGAAGAAAGATGGCTTAAATGTTCTTCCGATTAAGATTGTTTTTACTTTTTGAAAACTTACCAAGTGCAGGATAAAATTAACAATTTCTGTCCTGTTTTCATCGGTCAAGGATTCAAAAGAATCCAGTATTATAAGTATCGGTTTTTCAATTGTTGAAAAATATGAGTGAATTTTTTGGTTAAAATTTTCGGATTTTATTTTTGGCGGTGTAATTATTTTTTGGGTTTCCAACTTTTTAAATTCTTCAAAAAATGTAAGAAAAATATCGTCTAAAATTGTTGTTTCAAAACAATTGTGTTTCAAAACTATTGCATCATCAGATAAGAAATTAGTTGAATAATTTACTAACTGAACTTTTCCTGTACCCAAAAAACCGTTAACATACAATATAGGTCTTTCGTTTTTATAAAATTCGTAAATATCTCCTAACTGTGATACATTGTTCTCTATAAGTACAGAGTCAATCATTTCACTGTTCTGAGACAGAATGTCTTTTTTATCTAAAAAGAAATTTAGAAACTTATATTGCATAGCTTTATATTAAACGATTTTAACTTTTTTTGCAAATTTTACCTAATTTCGTTGCAAATTTTGCATGTTGAATATATTATATTGTCATACAAGGGGAATAAAATGGAATTTTTTAGACGTCACCAAAAAATCATAATACTAATAATAGCTATCACTTTCATTGCTTGGACAGTCGGACTGTTAATGCTTCCTCTTATGTTACACTAGGAAACTAAATTTTGTGAAGAAGATTTTCAATAGAGCGAAAATATTTATAATTCTCGCGCTGAGTGCGAGCATATTGTTGTGCAATTCGTGCGCAAATGCTGCACAGGTTAAAACAAAAGAGCAGGCAAGACAAAAGATTAACCATCTTAAATGGCTTGAAAAAGTTGAGCACACAAAACTTTATAAAAATCAACAAAAACTCGAAAATACAGCTTCAAATCTTGTAACAACAAGAAAAAAACTTGATACTGCCGTAAGTGAGCTGGCAGGTATGGAATCTCGATTAAATACGGCACTTGCTGAATTTTCAGCATTGGATTTTAGAATGAAATCGAGAATAAGAAAAATTTACAAAACCCAAAGAAAGGGATTCTTTATAGTTTTATTTTCAGCAACAGATTTCAACACATTTTTGGACAGAATGTATTTTGAGTCAAAGCTTATAAAACAAGATTATGCAAAAATGAAAGTTGCGAAAGAAAAAGCGAGGGAAATTGCTCTTTTGAAATACTCAATTGAAGAAAGAAAAAGAAGTATAGCCCATTCAATAAAAACAATAAATTATCAGCAACAAACAATACAAAGAGAAATTGCACAAAATGAGAATATGATACATAAACTTCGTACAGACCGCGTAGCTTATGAAAGAGCGGAAAAAGAACTTGCAAAACAATCCGCAAGTTTAGGTACGATGATTAACCGTTCCACTGGTAACAGTGATGTGAGAGTTGCTTCAGGATTTATTAAACCTATTTCGGGTAAAATAACTTCTCCATTCGGTTACAGAACTCACCCTATATTTAACAGCAGAACTTTCCACTCAGGTATTGACATCGGTGGACAATTCAGAGGTGAGGTCAGAGCTTCTAACTCCGGAAAAGTAATTTACACAGGCTGGTATGGCGGATATGGAAAGGTTGTTATTATTGACCATGGTATGGTCAACGGTAAACCTACAACAACTTTGTATGCTCACCTTGATTCTATTTCAACGTCAAACGGAGCTTATGTACAACAAGGTCAAACTATTGGCAGAGAAGGTACTACTGGTTATAGTACAGGTCCGCACTGCCACTTTGAAGTCAGGGTTAACGGTAAACCTGTAAATCCGCTAAATTACATTTAGACGAAAGGCTTATAAATGCGTAAAATCATATATTTAATAATTCTAATATGTTTCTTGGTTGTCCTGCCTGTTTGGGCGGTAGAAGACGACATGGTAATATTGCAGGAACAATCTACTAATTTTTCTGAATGGTCTGATTTTACGGGTGAAAGATATTTTAAATCCAAATTTGAACTTATGGAAGAACGCAAAGAAAAAACTTTGCAATTAAAAAATCAGTTTAACCATAGATTTAAAGCAGAGCATGTCGGAGATTTTGATTATCTTTCCGTAAGAAAAAGCAGGGCACCTTTAAGAATATTAAGAGATAATATACGCAGAAAAACTGCAGAATTTAAAGCTAAATATGACGCAAAACATCCTAAAAAGGAAAATTCTGACGGTATGGTTGTTGATGCAAACGGTATGCCGATTGATGAGTCTCAAGTTGAGCAGCAGTCTAAAGAAGGAAATTCCGAACAAAAGGCTGAAATAAAACAAGAACATCAAAGTGAAAATGCAAATTCTGAAGTAAATACTCAAATGAGTGGTACAGCAAGTGTATCATCAGAACAAATACAAGAACAAAATGCAGAAACTGCGCAAAGACAAATTGAACCTGACGACGAAAAAGTAATGACTGAAGAACAGCTTCTTTCTGAGCCTGATAATGACGTTGCAGATACAAAAAATGAAGATACTTCTGATTCTCAGGAATTGTCCGCTGAGTCAATTGTTACGGAAGAAGATGAGAATGAAGTTTTGCAGGATGAAAAGGATGCTTTGCAGACTTTGGTAAAATGTAAAGTTTCAAAATATTTACCTGAAACTGGAGAAATTGAGGGTGTAGGAGATGTTAAAATCTTTTTCCCTTCTCAAAGAGTTTCAATGTATGCGGATAGAATGACATACAATACGGCATCAGGCATTATTCAGCTGTTTGATAATGTAAAAATAATCTACAAAGGTCGTGAAATATTCGGTGATTATATGAAATTCGATATGAACGACGAATCAGGAATTATCCAAAATCCGAGTATGACCGATTACGTAATCAATTTGGTTGCAGAAAACGGATACATGTTCGGGGATACCATTATTGCCGAAAATGGTTCAATGAAATCAGAATCCGGTGAAATTCTCAGATTGACATCTTCAGGTTTTGGTCAGCAAAATGTAAGAAAGATACTTTTGCCGCAAGAAGAACTCGGTTTTCTTGCTAATGATGTGCATGGAAACAGATATACCGTAAAAGTTAATGAAATAAACATTAAAACTGACGGCGAACATGATAGAGTAAGTTTAAAACATCCGAAAGTTTATTCAAACAGAACAGGACGTAAAATCTTTGCTGTGCCTAGTATGACTTTCTATACAAATAAAGAACACGATTACTTTGAAGCAAACTATCCTGAGTTGGGTTCATTATCGGAATTCGGTATGTATCTCGGACCTGGTTTTGTTTTCGAAATGCCAAAAGGTTCAACTCTTAAGATTTTACCTACCATAAATTATCGTAACAGATTTGGTTTTGGTGGCTTGGCAAGATTTAACAGTGCTACAAACAAAACCGAATTTGGTTATAATACAGCTGCAAGCCGTCACGTATTAAAAGGTATTCAAAGATTAGACGATTATCTGTTTTTACAATATGGTGCAAACACTTATCTTGATTCTTGGTTCTTAGGGCAAGACTGGGTTGGTTCTGCCGCAGAATTGATTTATGAAAGAGGATTTGGTTACGACGATTTCTTGTATGATTCTGCAGATTTGAGATTCCGACACAGATTGTCTGCAGGCTTTTTCAAAGAAAATTCAAGAGATTTGTACAATGATGATTTCCGCGGTTATCACAGAATGTCTACTGCCAGATTCAGATACATGATGGAATTAAATCAAACTTTATGGAAATTATTCAAAGATGAAGACAGAACACACTATGACGGTTGGAAAAGAGCTAAATTATCTTTGGTTACACAAGGTTCTGCCGCTTTATACGGTACAGGTGATACTCAATTCATAGCAAGATTTGGTCCTCGTATTTCTACTCAATATAGAGCTTGGGCTCAAGACGTAGGTGTTTTTATCTCAGCAGCGGATGATAATACTCCTATACGAACTATGGATGCTTACCGTTCAGGGCGTTCAAATATTTATGCACGTGAATATCTTCGTTTAAATAAATATATAACTATTGGTTTATATTGTTCTTACAATTTAACGGGTAGTGTTTATGATTATCAGTCAAAAAAAGATAAGTTGAGAGAATCAACATTCTATGTTGCTTTAGGTCCTGACGATTTAAAACTTAGTTTGGGCTATGATTTTATAAGAGAAAATTCTTATATAGGTTTTTCAATGGCAATGAATACAAAAGGTTCATCTATTGATTACAAAAAACTTGAAATAAAAAGTCCTGACAGGTTTGGAAAATCAGAGGGTGAAGAGAGCGGAATAGGTGATGAAATTTTCACTCCTCCTCCAAGTCCGTACAGAACAAGAGCTGTCGTAAGAGATTTTGAGGATGCTACAGAACGCGTGAAAGGTGAGCCGCTATGATGACAAGAAAAGAACTTGAAACGTTACTGATTGATTACGGAAAGTTAATGGGAAAAAAAGGTTTAACTCCTGGAATGTCAGGTAATATGTCATGCAGGTACGGAGATAAAATTTTAATTACCGCATCAGGAAGTGCAAACGGGTATTTAAAAAATGAAGATATAGTTTTAATGGACTATGACGGAGCAGTTCAAGAAGGAGAAGTCAAGAAACCTTCGAGTGAGAAATTGTTGCATATCGAAATTTACAAAAAACGTCCTGATTTGAACTTTATATTGCATGTTCATTCTACGTATTTAAGCTCTTTTGCCGCCGCGGGTATACCTTTAGACAAGCCTGTTATGGCAGAAAATACTTTTTATTTTGGAAAAATTTTAATGGCGGATTATGCTCTGCCTTCTACGGTTGAACTTGCAGAAAATACTGCAAAATATTTTGATGAATATGATGCGGTTTTAATGGAAAGTCATGGGTTTATTGTTGCTTCGGATAATATTCAGGATGCGTATTTAAAATTGGAACTTGCTGAATCTTATGCTCATATTGTTTTAAATACTTACATTTTAGGCGGTGCAAAGGTATTAACAAAAGAACAGGAAAATGCAATTTTGGCTTTGAAAAATAAAAAATAATCTTGGCAAAAACTATTAGTGAATTGTGAATAGTGAGTAGTGAGTAGTTTTGTTCGTGCGGTATGACAGATTTCTTAATGTCATAGTGATTTATTCTTTAAACTTATTTTTTCAAAATCTTTGTTTCAGAAGATAAGACATACGTTTTTATAACGTTTGTCTTATCTTTTTTTGTATTTTTTATAGGCGGAGTTTGATATTTATTCACAAAGTAATTATATAATGTAATTATGTTAAGTTTCATCGGTATTAAGTAGTTATTGAGGTTATTTTTTGATAAAATAAAAGTTAGTTACAGGTCGGAAATATGAATTTAAAACAAAAATCAATTTTGATTATGGTCATAATTTGTTCCGTAATCGCAATAATAATTATAAACTCATGGAACGGTTTCCGCTCCGAATCTGACGGGTTACGTATGTATGCTCAGGCTTTGGAATTATACAAAGCAGGCGATTTTCACAAAGCTTATAATGCTTTTTCAAAAGTATCCTCAGGTTCTGCTCTTAAACCTGCCGCTATTTACCGTCAGGCAAGATGTGCCGAAAATATGCAATCTCCAAAACTTGTAAAGAAACATTATCGATATCTTACAAGAAGGTATCCTAATTTTACGCTTTCCGTAAGAATTAAATATCTCTTGGCTCAAAATATTTACGAACAGTCACCTAAAAAATCAAAAAAATATTTTAAATCAATTGTAAGCAAATATCCAAAAAGCGAGTATGCTATTGCATCAAAATATTATTTGGGCTTGATACAAATTCTTGAGCTGCAAGGCGTAACAAATCAAACAAAACTTGCATTAGACCTTCAAAAAGCGGAAGATTATTTCAAAGATTATCTTAAAAATGCTCCCGCAGGGCGTTATGCAATTGCGTCAATAAATAAGTTGAAAGAACTTAATACAAATACTCTTTCAGGAGAAGAAAATTTAATAATTGCACGTTCATATTACGCATTAGGCGAATTTGAACTTGCTGCAAAACATTTGGATAAAACTAACTTTGCGTATAGTTGGTGTGATATAGTAAAAAACTATTATGAATTAAGAAATTATGCAAAAGTAAAAGAAATTGCGGAAAAAGGGGTTGCAGGATATTCTCAGTATGTTGAAAAGGATGATTTGTATAAGGCAATTGACTTGTATTTACAATCTCAAACAGGCAATAAAAATAATGCAATAGCATATTTGAAAGATATTTCTGCAGGTAAAGAAGGTGAAGATTACATTACGTATATTTCCTGTACGAATTCTTCTTCTGATTTAAAAGACTCTTGTTTCTCAAATTTGTATACAAAATTTCCTCGAGGAAGATTTGCGGCAGATGCGCTTTCAAAATTGATGCTCGCAAATATAAGATACGGAAGATATCAAACCGCAAAAAAACTCGGTCAGGAACATTTGAGCAAGTACCCTAAAGTGCTTTCAACTCCGTTAGTTTTATTCTGGCTTGGTAAAACGGAAGAACGTTCAAAAAATTACGAAGGCGCAAGATATTATTATAAAAAAGTTATGGATACATATCCCGATTCATATTATGCATACAGAGCTTATATTGACATGTATCGTATAACAGAACCTTTGTTCGTTAAAGATTTAATCGAAAAACCTGTGGTTTTCCCTTATGAACATTCAAGAGACGGGGATTTGGTGGTAAAATTAGCTTTGCTTAAAGATTACGGTTTGGTTAACGAATTATGTAAGAATGATAAATTTGTTCAAAGCTGGCTTGCCTATGAAAAAGGAGATTTTAATTCTTCCGTAGTTTTGGCAAGAGATGCTATGGAAAAACTGGATAAAAAACCGCCTAAGACGGATTTCCGTTGGAGATTGGTATATCCTGTGCATTATTACGATATAATAAAAGAATTTACTCTGAATAATAATCCGTTATTGCTGTTGGCTATGGTGAAAGAAGAGAGTCATTTTGACGCAAAGGCGGTTAGTTCTGTCGGTGCAAGAGGCTTAATGCAATTGATGCCGCAAACAGCAAATGAATTAAAAGTTTCTTACGGTTTAAACTATCCTGATTCAAATTATTTGTTCAATCCAAGATACAATATCCAATTGGGCAGTATGTATATGTCCAAACTTAAAAAAATAAACGACGGCAGTGAGTTCTATGCTATTCTTTCCTACAATGGTGGTGCAGGTATGGTAAGAACTTGGCGTAACAATTTGATTTATTCGGACAGGGACGATTTCTTGGAACAAATTCCTTATTCAGAAACTCAAAATTACCTTAAAAAAGTTTATAAAGCATACTGGAATTATGTAAGAATTTACGGTGTAGAATAATTATTTATTTCAAAAACATGCAATCGCCGTAAGAATAAAACATATAACTTTCTTTAATCGCTTCTTTGTATGCCCTGAAGATAAAATCTTTACCTTCAAGAGCACTGACAAGCATCAAAAGAGTTGATTTTGGCAGGTGAAAATTTGTTATTAAATTATCAACAACTTTAAATTCATAAGGCGGATATATGAACAATTGTGATGCAGATTTGCACTCTTTTATTTCTCCATACTGTTGATATGCTGTTTCAAGCGTTCTTACTGTTGTTGTGCCTACCGCTACAAGCTTTTTACCCTGCTTTTTTGCATTGTTAATTTTCTCTGCTGTTTCTTTTGATATCGCAAATTCTTCAGAATCCATTTTATGGTCTAAAATGTTTTCGCATTTTACAGGTCTGAACGTTCCAAGCCCTACTGTAAGATTTACGTATGCTATATCAACTCCTTTTTGTGCAAGTTTGTTCAGTGTGTCCTGAGTAAAGTGCAGTCCTGCTGTCGGTGCCGCTACTGAGCCTTCATTTTTTGCATAAACAGTTTGATATCGTTCGTAATCCAAGCTTTTTCTCTCATCATTCGTCATTTTTCTTTCGATATACGGAGGAAGTGGAATATTGCCAACTTTATCCAAAATTTCGTATAAAATTCCGTCATATATCAATTCTATATTCCATTTTCCGTCACCAAGATTTTGTAGTGCTTTTACTTTAAGTTCTTCTGAAACTTCTATAACATTTCCCTCTTTTATCCTTTTTGACGGTTTTATCAATGCTTCCCATTGTTTATTGCTCTTATCTTTGAGCAAAAATATTTCAATTAAGGCGCCTGTCTCTTTGTGACCAAAAAGACGAGCAGGAATAACTTTGGTATTGTTTAAAACCAAAATATAATTTTCATCCAAATAATCTGTAATATCGTAAAAATGTTTGTGCTCTATTGTTTGCGTACCTTTATCCAGCACCATCATTTTACATTCATCACGTTTTTCACTTGGTGTTTGCGCAATTAGTTCTTCAGGAAGTTCGTAATCAAAATCGCTGACAAGCATTTTATTCTTTATTCTCAACTTTTTTTGCTTTTGCTACAACTTTATCGTCAATTTTTTGTTTCTTTAATTCATCTTCTTTTTCAAGTTGTTTGTTTATAACAACAGTTTGAATTACTTGAATTATATTGCTTGAAATTAAGTATAAAAGCACACCTGCAGGTATTGGAATGAATACGAAAGTTGCGGTCAACATTATCGGCATAAAGGTATTCATTGATTTTTGAATTGCTTGTTGTGCGGGATCTTGATTTTGGGTTTTTGTTGTTGCCATCATTATCTTTTGAGTGGCAAACATTGTTAAACCAAATAAAGCTATCAGAATTAAAACATCAATGTGCAGAGATGTTTTAACTTCTTTAGTCGGTACATTTGCAATTAGTAACCCGTCTTTTCTTTCAAAAGTTATAAGTTCTGATTCTTTTGTTTGTAAGTCTGTTACTGTCATTTCAGCTTTTTGAATTTTATCTAACTGGCTGAATTTTAAATCTAAGTTATCAAGACTTACTTTGAAATCAACAGGTTGCCCTGGAGTTAATTCACCTTGTATTTCAACTGCTTTGTTAGGTTTTGAAATTTTTACATTGTCAAGAACTTCGTCTTTTTCCAAATAAACTTTTGCAGTTTTGCCTAGCATAAACGAATCGTATTTTGATACACCTAATTCCCCGTCATTGGATATTCCAGCATTAGTTTTAAGTGTTGCGTCAAGTCTGTTTATGAATAAAAATTGAGCGTCACCTGCAATTTGAATGAATTGAGGGCTCATCAATGCGGAATACAATAGAATGAATATCGGCATTTGGATTAACAAAGGAAAGCATCCTGCCATAGGATTGAATTTATGTTCCTTGTAAAATTCCATCATTTTTTGCTGCATTTGTTGCGGATCGTTTTTGTAGCGTTCCTGAATAGCTTTCATTTTTGGCTGTAAAATTTGCATTGTTCTCATAGAACGTTGTTGTGATACACCTAACGGCCACATCGCAAGTCTTACAAGAACAGTCAGTAAAATAATACCTACGCCAAATCCGCCAAAAATTGATAATGATTTAAGTATTTCAATCGTAATAGTTATAAAATCCATGTCATATCCTCTAAGTTAGTGTAAATCAAAAAAAGAACCGTTTTTTAGGACGGTTCTTTTTAAATGGTCGGGATGACACGGTTCGAACGTGCGACCCCTTCGTCCCAAGCGAAGTGCGCTACCAGCTGCGCTACATCCCGTCGCAATTTCCTGAAAACATTTTATAATAAAGATAATTTTTCGTCAAGAGTTATTCTTTTATAACTTCAATTTCTTCATAATCGGTTAAATACGGCATATGAGCTTCTGTTATTATCTCTCCCGGTAATAAAATAGCAATTCCCGGAGGACATTCTGCAATAACTTCTCCCGATATTCTGCCAACGGCTTCTTGTTTCTTTATTATTTCTTTTTCCATATAAAAAGCATCTCTTAGTTTGTATTTTATATTTGGAATTAACATTGGCATATGTTTTTTGTTTTCAAGATGACATATATCCGAATAATCGGTGTTAGTTATTTTTTCTAAACAGTCTGCCAAATATTTTATTTCGGAGCGCTTGTTACCTAAGTTTATCAACATCAATGCTCCAACGTCCGAAGCACTTTCAACTTCAATATTAAAATCAATTTCCAATATAGATTCAAGTCTTTTGCCTGAAAGACCGTCAATTCTTACAAAAACTTTTGTAATATCAGTTTTAAAACCAAAATCAGATTTTAATTGATGAAGTTTTTCCATTTTATCAAGTCTTTTTCGTAAATATTTTGCGTTTTTAATTGTTTTTTCTAACTGTTTTTTACCTTTTTCACTTGATAAATATGCTCTTGAAGCATCAAGACTTGCAAGTAAAATCAAAGACGGACTGGTTGTGTGTAATAATTTTAAAGCTTTTTCTATTTTATTAACATCAAGTTTTGAATTTTTTGCTATGTGCAGCATTGAACTTTGGCTCATACTGCCACCTGTTTTGTGTAAAGAGTGTACAACCGCATCTGCTCCTAATTGTAGTGCAGAAACAGGAAGTGAATCGTTAAAATGCCACAAACTTCCATGTGCTTCATCTACAATCAGAGGTACGTCGTATTTTTTGCAAATGTCTGCAATTGTTTTTATATCTGAAACAACTCCTTCGTATGTAGGGTTTGTAATCCATACTGCACCGACATTTTTTGTTGTTTTTAATAAAGCTTCAATTTTTTCAGGTCTTATACTACCCCATAACCCCCATTCTTCAAGTTTTTCAGGAATAATCCATACCGGTTCCGCACCTGAAATAATCATCCCCGTCAGTAGTGAACGGTGGCAATTTCTGTTAACAATGATTTTTTGCCCTTTTTTGGTAATGCCCATTGCCAGTGCAAGATTTCCTATTGTAGAACCGTTTAACAGAAAAAATGTTCTTTTTGCTCCGAAGGCTTCTGCTGCAAGTCTTTCTGCTTCTGCAATAGCTCCTGTCGGAGGGTTTAGCGTTCCTAAATTATCAAACTCATCAGTTGTGTCAATTTGGAGAGCTTTTTTACCTATAAGAGTCTTAAATTCTTTTAAAACTCCGCATCCTTTAGTGTGTCCGGGGATATGAAATTGATATGACGGGCTTTCGTACGCTTTTTGCATAGCTTCCACTATTGGAGCGGTTATTTTTGTTTTATTTCTATTTTTGTTTTTATTAACTTTTCTTTGCATTTATATATCCTTTGCTTGTTTGAATATTACAAAAAAAGTATTCTATTTACAACTCTTTTTATGTAATAATATTTTGGTCATGAGGAAGATTTTTTTTGCAATACTTGTTTACCTATATTGTTCTTCATTATGCTGTTTTGCAGAGGATGCAGTGTATCTTGCAATTGAAGATACCGAACCTTTCTTGGAAGATGTTAAATCCAATTTTAACGATTCTGTATCTGTTACGGAAGGTGAGAATTTTATTCCTGAATTATATGCACAAAATGATGTTTCTCCTGAGCCTCTTGCTGCGGAAATTGAATATGACATAATGTATGATACGAAATCTATATTTGCGGATAATAAAACTTTTAAGTTTGAACATGGTCCCCTTGAAACTTTTGAACCGTTTTTTGCGTATCAGGGGCAGTTATCAGCAAACTTTTTGGGTAATAATTACAGCACAAAATATGTTGAACCCACCGCAGAAATAGGTTTTATCGGTAAATTTAGAGAACAGCCGATAGAATATAAATTTTTAGTTAATTTTTTACCGACAAAAGGGTACAGTTATCTTCAATCAATGTTTAAAGATGATTTTATAACCCTAAAATATATACCGCATAATGATATTACAATTGGTAGTTTCAGAACTCCGATAGGTGTAGAGGGCGGTGTAAGCGGATATACTTTGCCTTTTATTGCTCGTTCTCAAATATCAAGACACTTTGGCTCGATACGTGGCGTAGGTTTTAAAGTTAACGGTGATTATAGTTTAATAGAGTATAATTTAGGTGTAACAAGTTCAGGTCGGCAGTGGAAAAATATGTTCCAAGGAGCTGAATTTAATGGGTGGGTTAATGTAAAACCGCTTGGAAAAACTGACGGAAAATACGGTCAATTAAAAATTGGCGGAGGTATAAATGCAGGACACAGAGAACACGATTACAGTGTTGTAGGCGCATACCTTTCTTACAAATATAAAAAATTTGCCTTTGATGCAGAATATGCGGTTTCTCATGGCTCTAACGGTCTTGCGGGACTCACAAGAAACAACGCTCAGGGTTTTTATACTACTCTGTCTTATAATATTACTAAAAAACTGCAAGTTCTTGCTCGTTATGACATTTTTAATCACGATATGGCAGTCTCAGGGTTAAAAGATATTGAGTATACGGCAGGTATAAACTACTACATAAAAGGAAGCGCTTTAAAATTTATGCTGAATTATGTTTTCTGTCAGTCCACATACAAACAAAATTCAAATCGCATAATTCTCGGAACTCAAATTATTCTCTAAATTTAGTCAAAATGCATGTGAAATGTGTATATAGACATGTTTACAAAACTTAATATTTTCTCGTAAAAAGTCAATAAATTATGACAAAAAAACTTTATAAAAGTACGAGAGATATAAAGTTACCATTGTGTAACGAAATTTTAGACAAAAGAG
>CAJOPF010000129.1 GCA_905236205.1 Candidatus Gastranaerophilales bacterium | reverse complement strand
GATATTTGAAGAAGATGTTGTAAAAAATGCAGGCAAAATATTTGGTGAAAATGGAATTTATTTTGATATCAAAAAGAAAATAGGTAAAAAGGGTAATGGGGCAACTATACCAGATGGTATGTATATTGATTTAAAATTTCATGAAGAACCAAGATTATATATGATTGAAAATGAACTTGTTGTTCACAATCCATACAGTCATATTGCTGAGCAAATTTTAAGATTTGCAGTTTCTTCAGATAATAGTAGATACAAAATAAAACAAATACTTTTAGAATACATTAAAAATAATAGTATTTATCAACATAAATTGGAAAAGTTTTGTTCTTTATCAAAATATGATAACATAAATGAATTATTGGATAATGTGGTTTTTAGTGATAATATTGGTGCTATTGTAATCATAGATAAAAAAGAGCAAAGACTTATTGATGTATTATCTAGAATAAATATGCCAACAGAAATTTTAGAATTTAAAGCATATAAAAATGGTAAAGAGAAAATTTTTGTTTATGATACTTTCCAAGAAGATGTTGAAGAAGCTGTGAATGAGTTAAAAACATCTAAAAAGCAAGATATGAAAAAGTTTGATTATGATAAATTAGATACAATTGTAGTTCCAGCAAGAGAAGATGGCTTTAAAAAGGTATTTATAGGCGAAAATGCTTGGTATTCAATAAGAATGTCTTCCGCAATGGTAGACAGAATAAAATATATTGCGGCATATCAAGTTTGGCCAGTTTGTGCAATAACTCATATTGCAGAGGTTGAAAGCATAAAGAAATATCAAGATACAGATAAATACATAATTAAATTTAAAGAACCAGCAAAGAAAATAACAAGCATAAAATTAACAAAAGAAAACTCTTCGATAGCTCCACAATCTCCAAGGTACACAGAATATGAAAAACTAATAAACGCAAAAACAATGGATGATGTGTTTTAGTTTAAAAACATTTTTCTACATAACTTATAAACAAACTTTAGTATTAGGTCAGTTTCGATTGAGTGAAGCTGGCTTTTTTGTTTTTCTAATTCAAAATATTCCTGCCATTTGTCTTGTGGCACAGATTCTAAAAACTTTTCTTCCAATTCACAAATTTTATTAAGTTGCAATATTTCTTCTGGGGTCATTTTGCGATCTTCTAAACAGTAATGGACAAAATCAATAATCTTTTGCATTTTTTTACCTCAACTTAAAAACTTCCTTGCAAACTTTATAGGTGTGTTCAATATATTCATCTATTGCAACATTTTGTAAAGAGTAAATTTCATCAAGCACACTTTGAAACATTGCTCGCTGTTCTTCGGTTAAAGTTTGAGTAAAATCATATTTCAAGTGCTGTAATTTAACACTTTTATCCATATATTCTTTTGAAAATTTAAAAGACCATTTAACTACATCAGCAATTTTATTCATAAATCCCTCCAAGGTTGTGTGTACTTTAACTCTAAAAACGTTTAATTGCAAGTCATTTTGAAGATGTTTTTTAATTTAAATTCTAATTAAAATTATAATTTAAATAATAATTTTAAATTTAATTATATTAAATTAAAATATTCTTATTTTAATTGACAAACCCATATTTTATAGGTATAATTATTATTATGAAAAAAGTTGAGTATACATTGATGCCTACAAATATGCCAAGTGTAAATATTTCTTCGCTTTCACAAGGTAAATCGGCTCAAATTGTTAAAAAAGTCCACACTGAAAATGTTGATGTGCTTATTGTTAAAAATAATAAGCCATATGCTGTAATTATGCCTTATTCAACATATTCAAAAGGAAAGGGATTCAAAAATGAAAAATAAAAAATTAAAAGTTGTTGAGCTGTTTAGTGGTATAGGGAGCCAGGCTAAAGCTCTAAAAAACATAGGTGCACAATTTAGCACTCTAAATACTTGTGAGTGGGATATACATGCTTTGGTTGCTTATGATTTGATACATAACAACGGCGAAATCCACAAAGATGCTCTTGGGTTAAATAAGTTTGAACTTTTAGATAAATTGAAAAATTATAATTTGAGTGGGGATTGTAAAAATCCTATAAACGAAAAATACTTAAACAGTTTGCCAGAAGATACTTTAAGACAAATATATTCATCAATACTTAATACAGGTAACCTAATTGACATAAAATCTCTAAAAGGTGAAATGTTACCAAGTGATATTGATATAATGACATATTCATTTCCTTGCCAAGATTTATCAAATGTAGGTGCTTTTCATGGTTATAATAAAGGCATAGATAGGGATGCTAACAATCGTTCAGGGCTCTTGTGGCAGGTTGAAAGAATACTGAAAGAAAGAATTGAGCAAGGTAGGGATTTGCCTAAGTGCCTAGTCTTGGAAAATGTTGCTACTTTACTAAGTGAAAGGCATAAACATAATTTTGAAGAATGGCAGAATATATTAAAAGGTTTAGGTTATTATAATAAAATATATACATTAAATGCCTTAAATTTTGGGGCTGTTCAAAATAGAAAAAGGCTTATAATGATAAGTTTTTTAACCAATAATGATGTCGAGAAAGAATACAACGTATTTAAGTATTTGGCTAATCACAATTTGGAAGATGAAACCTATTTAAAAAATGTAAATATTAGAAAAGATCAGTTAAAGGATATTTTAAAAATAGACTATTCTAATCAAATATATTTAAATGAAGCATTAGAATCTCAACCGAATGATACAGTTTCTCGTCGAGCTATTTGGGAAAATAATGCAAAACTGGTTGATGAAAATTACAATATAATTGATAGAGGTTTTACAGCTACTCTTACAACTAAACAAGATAGGCATCCAAATTCAGGTAATATTTATTTTAATATTAATAACGGTAAAAGTAAATTTAGATACATTACCCCTAGAGAAGCTTTTATGTTAATGGGATTTAGCGAAGAAGATTTTAATAAGGTAAATGATGTTAAATTAATTAGTAGAGGTTCTACAAAATTCTTTACAAGAGATATCCTATTACATTTGGCGGGCAATAGTATAGTTGTGAATGTTTTGGAACAAATATTTACACAAATTATAAATGTTTTAAAAATATTGTAAAAAAGGCGGATTTTAATGGTTTCGTCTTTTTATTTTTGTTTTATAAAAAATATTT